>NZ_JBVVQZ010000002.1:136317-560576 GCF_055811635.1 Mesorhizobium sp. WSM4806
TTTATCGCTCCGTCTGCGTCCACATTCCCCCCTTTTTTTTTTACCCCGCCACACCCAATATCTTAATTATATTTCAGTTACTTCACGGCGTGGGTTGCCGCCCCCCGCCTCTTCTAATTGCGGGGCGCGCGACTATGCGATGGGCAGTGTCAAAATGCGAACAATCAGCAGACTTTTCGATTCCCGCGACCAGGCAGCGCGTGCCGTTGCCGCGCTTCAGGCGGCAGGAGTTTCTCAAGAACAGATCAGCGTCATCGGACCTTACGACGACGAAATCAGGGCTGTCCTGCGTGGTCCGGGCGGTGCCGCGCTTGGCGCGGCCGCTGGTCTGTTAATCGGCCTGGGTGCTTTTGAGGCCACCGGCATTGATCCTGTCGGAGCGGTGGCTGGCCTAACTCTTGTCGGTGGGGCCTGCGGCGGCTTTGCTGGTGGGCTTCTCCAGGCATCTGCCGATGTTGCCAGACAGCCGGGTGAGCCGAATGTTGAACAAGGCGTCATTTTCGTGATGGCGCAGGTCGATGAAAATCAGGCCGATACCGCACAGGCAGTGCTGGAAAATCCCATCCGCGTAACGCAACTCGTGGCCACAGCCGGCTGAGATGCGTCGGGTTGGTTCGCGCCTGACTCCTTCCCGGCTTATCGCGCACGAATCGCATTCAGATCGGGGTTTCCCGCTGAGCCGTCAGTTTTCCCTCTGACGGTTCACGAGGCGGGAAGCGTCTGCTCGACCAGGTTGACGTAGTAGCGCAGCACGGTCGGCACGATCTCGTCATTGAAGACGTAGCGGTCGCCGTGCAGGCCCTCGCCGGGCCCGACATCGCCGACGCCGATCCACGCGTAGCAGCCGCCTGCCTCGCGGATCATGAAGGCGAAATCCTCGCAGCCGAGGCTCGGGCTGAACTCGGTCGAGACGTTCTCGCTGCCGACGGTGGCGGCGGCCGCCGCGATGGCGCGGGCCGTGGCGTCAGCCGTGTTGATGAGCGGCGGACAGCCCTTCTTGTAGTCGAGCGTGGCCTTGAGCGCATGGGCTGCGGCAATGCCGTGGGCGATCTCGCCGATCAGCTTCTCGCAATGATCGGAATGACCGGGCTCGAAAAACCGGCAAGTGCCTTGCAGCCAGACCCTGCCCGGCACGATGTTGCCGACTTTGCCGCCGTGGATCTGGGTGAGGCTGACGACCAGCGCGGTTTGCGGATCGACCGAGCGGCTGACGATACGCTGAACGGCCTGGACAAAGGCGCCCGCGGCCAGGATCGGGTCGTCGCCGAGCTGCGGCATGGCGGCATGCGCGCCAAAACCCTCGAAGGTCAGCTCGAAATTGTCGACGGCCGCCATCTGTGCTCCAGCGCGAGCGGCGATCGTCCCCTGCTCCAGGCCCGGCCAGTTGTGGACGGCATAGATCGCCTCGATCGGGAAACGCTCAAACAGGCCGTCTTCGATCATGCGCAGGCTGCCGCCTTCGTTTTCTTCGGCTGGCTGGAAGACGAAGTAGACGGTGCCGTCGAAGGCGCGGGATTGGCTGAGCAGGCTGGCCGCGCCGAGCAGCATGGCGGTGTGGCCGTCATGGCCGCAGGCGTGCATCACGCCCTCGTTCCTGGACGCATAGGGCAAACCGGTCCTTTCTGCGACCGGAAGCGCGTCCAGCTCGGCGCGAAGGCCGATGGCGCGTGTGCCCGTGCCGCTGCGCAGGACGCCGACGACCCCGGTGCCGCCGATCCCCTCATGCACCTCGTCGAGGCCGAAGGCGCGCAGTTTCTCGGCAATGAAACGCGCCGTTTCGTATTCCTTGAATCCGAGTTCGGGATTGCAATGGATGTGGTGCCGCCAGGCTATGACCTCTGGAGTCAGAGCGGCGATCGGGTCATTATGCAGCATGATGCTCTCCTTCCAAGCCGCAAAGGGCGGTTTGGATCACGATTAGAAGGTCGCACAACAGGCGTCTTAAACCAGATTGACCGCTGCAGGGACAAAAACCGTGGACGCGACAGAGACCAGGAAATACTGGCGCCATCCCTGCTTCCCTGAGCTTGGCCTGTTCAAGGCGCGCTTCACGCAGCATCGCTACGAACTGCACACGCACCCAACCTATGTGATCGCGCTGATCACGGCTGGCTGCGAACGCATCCGCATCGGGAGCCACAAAATAGTCGCTCCGGCAGGCACCATTGCCGTCGTCAATCCCGAGGAGTGGCATGACGGGGAACAGGGTGCGGAGGAAGGCTGGGCCTACCGGACGTTTTATCCCCCGGTGCCGCTGATGGCGGGCCTCGCCCACGAGCTGGGCAGGGCTGACGCTCCGGTCTTCTCACGTCCGAATATCGAAGACAGCGATCTCGCCGCAGCGTTGATGGCAGCGCACCGGAGCTCGACCTCACCGGACGCGACGCAAGCCGAGACGTCGCTGCTCGTCGCCTTGAGACATCTCATCGTTCGGCATGGCGATTGCAGCGGGCGGGTAGAGGAGATCGAAAGCTCGGGATCGCGACGGAGGTTCTCGCTCTACGAGAACCTTGTCGAAAGCGACCTTGGGTCGCAGTGCGACCTGCAGCGGCTTGCCGACGCCGCGCGCGTCACCCGGTTCCAGGTCATCCGGGATTTCAAGAAAGCGATTGGCCTGACGCCTGCAGCTTATATCCGCGACCGGAGACTGCGTCGCGCCAGTTTCTTGATCGAACAGGGGCTCGGCCTCGCTGAGGCCGCCATTGCGGCAGGTTTCGCCGACCAGAGCCATCTTTCCCGTGCGTTCCGGACCATGCATGGCATGACGCCAGGCATGTTCAGGAGAGGCAGAACTCCCGAACCAAACCGAGTTCACATCGACATGAAATGATCGGGCAGTGGCCGGACCACCAATGTCGGCGCCAATCGGTTCCCGGCGCAACCTTGCGTTGTCATTTCGCCGCCGCCTCCACCCGGTCCGCAGCGGCGGCCAGCACGGCGCGGTCGCCCTCCTCGTACAAGCGATGGATCGAGATGGCGCTGACGCGCCAGCCTTCGGGCGTCCGCACCAGCCGGTGCAGATAGCTGGCGCCGACCGTCCAGAACCGGGCGCCGATCCAGTGGCTGGCGCGGACATGGCTGCGCGCGACCGCATCGTTACCCGCGCCTTCGACAACGATGTTGGTGATGAGGTGCTGGGTGGCGTCGAAGCCCGGCAGCAGGCCTTGCCACTGAGCAATCAGCGCGTCGCGGTCGCTGGTCGCGACCTCGCCACCGAAAAGGCTGGTATAGTCGGTCGTGACGCGGGTCGTGAAATAGGATTTTACCCGATCCCATTCGCGCAAATCGGCATAGAGGCCGATCCCCGCCACCGCCTCGGCGATGGCGGCCTTGTCTTCGCTCGTCAGCGCAGCCGTGGACTGCATGGTGCTCAAGGCGGGCAGAGCGGCAAGCGTCGCGGCAAAAACTGCCGAGGCCAAAACAAACCGGCGGGTGACGGGGCTCATTGTCCCGCCTCCCCTGCACTGCCCAGCGTGGCGCGGAAATGCGCGGCAACGGCGTCGCTCGCCGACTTCACCGGCGCAGCGCGGTCGTAGAAGTCGAACTGGGTGACGTTGTCGAGCCACAGCTCCTGCTTCGGCCCGGTCAGCCGCGCATAGAATTTCCGCGCGCCCTGCGGGATGGCAGCCGCCTCGCTGTGCACCATCAGCAAGGGCTGATGCAGGCGCCGGGCAGCCTGGATCGCATCGAATGTCAGCCAGCCGCGCCAGAAGGCCGGATCGGCCTCGTTGCGCCAGGCCGGGATCATGCCGCGACCAGCCTCTGTATAGTAAGGCACCTTGAACATGATCGCCCGCTCGTCGGTCAGGCTGGCGGCGGGCAGGAAAGCCTGCTTGTCGGTGCGGCGATAGGCGGCCTCGGCCGCATCACCCACAGCTTCAGCCTGGCAATGCCGTCCTTGCCGCCATAGGTCTGCTCGACCACCTCGGCATCGTGCAGCCAGGGCGCGACCAAAGCGACCGACTTGATCGCGGCATTTTTGGCGGCGGCAGTAACCGTGTAGCCGGAGCTGGCGCAAATGCCGAGCCCGCCGATGCGGTCCTTGCTGATCTCGGGCCGGGCCGCGAGATAGGCGACCGCCGCCTCGATGTCGGCGACCTTGGCGGTGGGGTCCTCATACTGGCGGCGGGCGCCGCCGCTCTCGCCCCAGCCGCGAAAATCGAAGGTCAAGGCGACGAAGCCGCGGTCGGCCAGCTCGCGGGCGTAGCGGGCCGGCATCTGTTCCTTCACCGTCATCCAGGCACCGGTCACCACCAGCGCGGGTCGAGGTCTCGCCGGGTCCAGATCCTCGGGCAGATAGAGGTCGCCGACGATCTGCTCACCGTGCGCGGCGAAAGCAACGCGCTCGACGCGCGATGCGGCGAAGGCGCTTGAGCCGAGGGCGACGGCGGTTGCCGTGGCCAGCGTCAGGATTTTCAACATCGTAAATCTCCTTTGGCCTGGAGCGAAAAGCGCGGAGCGACGGATTAAAGGCCGCCGTCTCAGCGGTCATCCGCCAGTCGGCCGGGCAGTGGCTTCAGCTTGTAGTGCGTCCAGTAGAAGGTGTCCGACTGGTACATGTCGGTCAAGAAATTCTGCGCCTCGGCGATCTTGCCGTCCTTGATGCGAAACATCAGGGCGAAAAGCTGGTCGATCTCGGGACCCGAGCCGACGTTCGACCAGCCGCGATGGATATCGACGACGAGATCACCCTGCGCCTGGAAGAAGATCGGCTCAGCCCTGAATTTGCCGTCGGCCAGGCCACGGAAGAAG
Source organism: Mesorhizobium sp. WSM4806 (assembly GCF_055811635.1). Taxonomy (NCBI): domain Bacteria; kingdom Pseudomonadati; phylum Pseudomonadota; class Alphaproteobacteria; order Hyphomicrobiales; family Phyllobacteriaceae; genus Mesorhizobium; species Mesorhizobium sp. WSM4806. The sequence goes on from NZ_JBVVQZ010000002.1 coordinate 141,070, forward strand.
GCGACCACTTCCTCCGGCCCGCGCTTGTCGCCGGCTAGCGGATGGTGGCCGGGAATGCGCCACACGATGTCGGCCGCCAGGAAGGGCCGAACCGCCTCCGGGTTCCCGGTCGCATAGGCTGCGTAATAGTCCTTGATCAACTGGATGTTGCGGTCTTCCTGCGGGCCGCCGTTGGCGGGGGCGGCGGACACCGCCAGGAGAGCGCCGGCGGCGAGCGAAGCGAGCCTGGTCATCGGTCCTGTCTCCTTGCTTGATCGAGCCGTCGCAACAGCGAGGCCGTTCGTCGGGCCCAACATGAGACTTTTGGTTCACCGGAAAAACCCGTAGAGTCCGACAAGGCTATTTGGAATATCCTCACAATGCGACTCGACCAGTTCAGCGGCATCGTCGCCTTTGTGAAGGTCGCGGAGGCAAAAAGCTTCACCCGCGCCGCTGCCGAACTCGGCGTCGCCCCGGCCTCGCTCAGCGAGGCGGTCAAGGGCCTCGAGGAGCGTCTCGGGGTGCGGCTCCTCAACCGCACGACCCGCAGCGTCGGCCTGACCGAAGCCGGCGCCCACTATTTCGACCACGTGCGCCCAGCGACCGAGGAGATCCGGGCGGCAGGCGCGGCACTGCGTGAGACCCGCGACCGCCCCGCCGGCACGCTGCGGCTGAGCCTGCCGTGGATCGCCGCGCCGCTGCTGATCGAGCCGCTGATGGGACCGTTCATGGATGCCTACCCCGAGGTGCGGCTTAGCCTGATCTTCGACGACAATTTCGTCGACATCGCCGCGCAGGGCTTCGATGCCGGCGTGCGGATCGGCGAGCTTCTTGAGAAAGATATGATCGGCGCGCGTCTAGGCGGACCGTTGCAGACGGTGGTGTTGGGCAGCCCCGACTACCTGGCGCGTAACGGCACGCCAAAACGACCCGCCGACCTCGCTGCCCACCGCTGCATCGCCTTCGCCTTCACCCGCACCCGCGCCATCTCGCCCTGGGAGTTTGTTGTCGATGGACGCCAGGTCGAGTTCACGCCCGACGCACGTCTGGTCGTGAACACACTGCCGCTCTGCATCACCGCCGCCGCGCAAGGGCTTGGCCTGGCCTTTGCCGTCGAAGGCCTCGCTGCGCCGCTCCTCGCCTCAGGCGCGCTGGTCAAGGTGCTGGAGCCTTTCTGTCCCACCTACGAACCGCTCCACCTCTATTATCCCAGCCGTCGCCTCGTCCCGCCAAAGCTGCGGGCGTTCATCGATTTCGTCCGCGCCAACGCCCACAATTTGCGGATCTGATGCGCCGCCGCGAAACCAGCCATGACGCATATCGGCGAGCCGGTCCGGCTCACCCCAGGCGCCGACCATCTGCCGGGTGGCGGCGTTGAGGCGGTTGAAGGCGTTGATTGGCCGCATTGCAAACCGCAACAACCCGTCGCGTTGAGCCAATAGTTCCGGCTTTCGCGGCACGGAGCCCGATGCTAAGGGCTGCAAATCTTGAATCAGCAACGGATCGCCCTGTGACCGACACTGAACGCCCTCGCCTGCCGCTGATCGAAATCTGCGTCGAAGGCATCGATGGCCTGCTCGCCGCGCAAGCCGCCGGCGCCGACCGGATCGAGCTCTGCGCCAGCCTCGTCGAGGGCGGCGTCACACCGAGTTTTGGCATGGTGCGCGCAGCCGTCGAACTAGCGACGATCCCATTCCACGTCATCGTGCGGCCGCGCGGCGGCGATTTTCTCTACAGTGACACCGAGTATCGTTCGATGCTCGCCGATATCAGCGCGCTGCGCGAGCTTGGCGTCGCCGGTGTCGTCGTCGGCTGCCTGAATGCCGACGGTACCATCGACGAAAAGCGGATGAGCGAATTGGTGCAGGCGGCAGGGCATTTAAACGTCACCTGCCACCGTGCCTTCGACATGACACGCGATCCGACTGATGCGCTGGAAGCGCTGATCCGCAGCAAGGTCGGCCGCGTGCTGACCAGCGGCCAGCGCGACACCGCATTGGAGGGCGCGGCCCTGCTGGCGGCCCTCGTCCGGCAGGCGGGGAAGCGCATCATCATCCTCGGCTGCGGCGGGCTCGACCCAAACAACATCGCCGAGGTGCGGGAAAGAACCGGACTGACCGAAATGCATTTCGCCGCACTCAAGGACGTGCCGAGCGCCATGCTTTACCGCAATCCCCGGGTTGGCATGGGCGGCACCGACCTCGACCGCGAGTACCGCAACACGGTGACCGACGCGGCGCTGGTGGCGGCGACGATTGCGGCGGCGAAAGCATGATCGCGAAGGAAGAAAACAAACGGGCACGCCTGCCGATCGACCGGGTCTCGCCGCAGGACGAGCCCGTCATCCTCGCCCTCAACAACGCGCACGCGGCCGAGTTGTCGTGGCTTGAGCCAGAACGCCTGTCCTTCCTGCTCGGCGAAGCGTTTTATGCGCGCCGCATCGGCGCGCTCGAAGCCTTCATCATGACCTTCGACCAGGACGCCCGCTACGACAGCCCGAACTTCCTGTGGTTCCGCGAGCGCTATCCTCGCTTCGTCTATGTCGACCGCGTCGTCGTTGCGGGAGAAGCGCGTGGCCGCGGCCATGCCCGGCGGCTCTATGAGGATCTGTTCGACCATGTCTCGCGTGCCGGCCAGACCATCGTCACCTGCGAGGTGAATGCCGAGCCGCCCAACCCGGCTTCAGATGCCTTTCACGCAGCGCTCGGCTTCGTCGAGGTCGGCGACGCGGTGATCCACGGCGGCAAGAAGGCGGTGCGCTACTATACCAGGCCGATCACCGGCTGAGGCGACAGCGCTGCCCTGCCAGATGCGGTTTGCAGGGCGAGCCGCATGGCTCGTGCGTTTCTCCCCTTGTTGTGGGAGAAGGAAGAACCGGCACGCTGCCGGTTCAGGCGTTGGCGGCGGCCACCGCGCGCTTGGCCATCACCACGATCAGATTGGCGCGATAATCGGCCGAGGCATGGATGTCGCTCATCAAATCATTCGCCGGCACTTTCACTCCGTTGAGGGCGGCGGCGTCGAAATTCATGCCAAGCGCCGCCTCGATTTCCTTCGAACGAAAGACGCCGCTGTCGCCGGCCCCGGTGACGGCAACGCGGACTCCATCCGCACCGTTGGCCACGAACACACCGACGATCGCATAGCGCGATGCCGGGTTGCGGAATTTTTCATAGGCCGCCTTGGCCGGCGCGGTGAAGGTCACCGCGGTGACGATCTCGCCGTCCTCCAGCGCCGTCTCGAACAGCCCTGTGAAGAATGCGTCGGCGGCGATCTCGCGCTTGTTGGTGACGATGGTGGCGTCGAGGGCAAGAAGTGCCGCCGGATAATCGGCGGCGGGGTCGTTGTTGGCGATCGAGCCGCCGATTGTGCCCTTGTAGCGCACCGCAGGATCGCCGATCCGGGACGCCATATGGGCGAGCGCCGGACACGCCCTCTTCAGCTTCTCGTCGCTGGCGACATCGTGATGCGTGGTGGCGGCGTGGATGGTGATGGTGGAGCCCGCCACCTCAATGCCTTTCAATTCCTCGATGTGCGAAAGATCGACGAGATCGGACGGTGCGGCAAGCCGCGTCTTCATCGCCGGGATCAGTGTCATGCCGCCCGACAAAAGCTTTGCATCGCCGGTCTCGAGCAGCTTGACGGCCTCGGCGACGGAGGCGGCTCGGTGGTAGTTGACTGGGTACATTTGTCTTTCTCCCTTCGGGGGAAGGAGCGAATAGGGAGTAGTGAGTAGCGAATAGGGCCTACCCCTTCGCACGCACTTTGTTCCCTATTCGCTACTCCCTATTCGCTATTTGCTTATCAATGTTTCGTCGCCCGGATCGCTGCCCAGACCGTGGACGGCGATGCCGGCATGGCGATATCGGTGATGCCGATGGCGTCGGTGATGGCGTTGATCACGGCCGGCGGTGAGCCGATGGCGCCGGCCTCGCCGCAGCCCTTGATGCCGAGCGGATTGCCCGGGCACGGCGTGTTCGAGGTCGAGACCTTGAACGACGGCAGGTCGTCGGCGCGCGGCATGGCGTAGTCCATGTAGCTCGCCGTCAAAAGCTGCCCGCTGGCGTCGTAGCGGGTGCCCTCCAGCAAGGCCTGGCCGATTCCCTGGGCGACGCCGCCATGCACTTGGCCTTCGACGATCATCGGGTTGATGATGTTGCCGAAATCGTCAGCCGCGACGAACTGGACGACCTCGGTCACGCCGGTCTCGGGATCGATCTCGACCTCGCAGACATAGCAGCCGGCCGGGAAGGTGAAGTTCGACGGATCGTAGAATGAGGTCTCCTTCAACCCCGGCTCCATGCCGCCAGGCAGGTTGTGGGCGGTGTAGGCAGCAAGCGCCATCTGGAACCACGGCACTTGCTTGTCGGTGCCGGCGACCTTCAGGGCGCCATTTTCGATGACGATGTCGCCCTCGTCGGCCTCGAGCAGATGGGCGGCGATCTTCTTGGCCTTGGCCTCGACCTTGTCGAGCGCCTTGACAACGGCCGACATGCCGACGGCGCCCGAGCGCGAACCGTAGGTGCCCATGCCCATCTGCACCTTGTCGGTATCGCCATGGACGATGGAGACGCTGTCGATCGGCACGCCGAAGCGCTGGTTGACCAGTTGCGCGAAGGTCGTTTCATGGCCCTGGCCGTGGCTGTGCGAGCCGGTCAGCACCTCGATGGTTCCAGCGGCGTTGACGCGCACCTCGGCACTTTCCCAAAGGCCGACACCCGCTCCAAGACTGCCGACCGCCGCCGACGGCGCCAGTCCGCAGGCCTCGATATAGCAGCTCATGCCGATGCCGCGCAGCTTGCCTCTGTTGGCGGCGTCGGCCTTGCGCTGGGCAAAACCGGCATAATCGGCAGCGGCGATCGCCGCGTCCAGCGAAGCGGCATAATCGCCGGCATCATAGTTCATGATGACCGGTGTCTGGTGCGGGAACGCGGTGATGAAGTTCTTTCGGCGAAGTTCCGCCGGCGACACGCCCAGCTCGCGTGCGGCGGTCTCCATGGTGCGTTCGAGCAGATAGGTGGCCTCCGGCCGCCCTGCCCCGCGATAGGCGTCGACCGGCGCGGTGTTGGTGTAGACGGCGCGCACATTGGCGTGGATCGCCGGAATGTCGTACTGGCCCGACAACAGCGTCGCGTAGAGATAGGTCGGCACACAGGACGAGAACAGCGACATGTAGGCGCCGAGATTGGCGATGGTGTCGACCTTTAGCCCGGTGATCCTGTTGTCCTTGTCGAAGGCCATTTCGACCGTCGAGACATGGTCGCGGCCATGGGCGTCGGTGAGAAAGCTCTCGGTGCGGTCAGCGACCCATTTGACCGGCACGCCGGTTTTCTTCGAGGCCCAAAGGCAGATGATTTCTTCCGGATAGATATAAATCTTCGAGCCGAAGCCGCCGCCGACATCCGGCGCGATGACGCGCAGCTTGTTTTCGGGCGCGACATTGTAGAAGGCGCTCATCACCAGGCGCGCGAGATGCGGGTTCTGCGAGGTCGTCCAGCAGGTATAGTGGTCCTCGGCCTTGTCGTAGTGACCAAGCGCTGCGCGCGGCTCCATGGCGTTCGGCACCAGCCGGTTGTTGACGATCTTCATGCGGGTGATGTGGGCAGCCGCCTTGATTGCCGCGTTGGTTGCCGCGCTGTCGCCGAGCTCCCAGTCGAAAATCAGATTGCCGTCGGCTTCCGGATGGATCTGTGGCGCACTCCTTTCGAGCGCCTTCGGAGCATCGACGACTGCCTTCAGTTCCTCGTAGGTGATGTCGACCGCTTCGGCAGCGTCGCGCGCCTGGCCCTTGGTTTCGGCAACCACGACGACCACCGCGTCGCCGACATAACGGACCCTGTCGAAGGCCAGCGGCGACCACGCCCCCATCTTCATCGGCGAGCCCTCCTTGGAATGGATCATCCAGCCGCAGATGAGATTGCCGATGCCGTCGGCCTTGAGCTCTTTGCCGGTCAGCACGCCGATGACACCCGGCATGGCCTGGGCTTTTTTGACATCGATCTTCTTGATCTCAGCATGCGCATGCGGGCTGCGTACGAAGGCCGCATGCTTCATGCCGGGAACCACCATGTCGTCGACATAGCGCCCGGCGCCGGTAATGAACCGCTTGTCTTCCTTGCGCGCTACACGAGCGCCAACACCTTCAATGCCCATCGCAGAAATTCCTCCCGAAAAAGTAGGGGAATAGGGGAGTAAGGCAGTAGGGCAGTAGGGATTTGAGCCGACTTCCCCTACTGCCTTACTGCCCTACTCCCTTACTGCCCCTCATGCAGCTTGCCTGGCCTTGCCCTTCGAAGACATCGTCTCCGATGCGGCGAGGATCGCCTTCACGATGTTGTGGTAGCCGGTGCAACGGCAGATATTGCCTTCGAGCTCGGCCCGCACCGTGGCCTCGTCGAGGCCTTCGGGGTGACGGTTGACCATGTCGGTCGCCGCCATGATCATGCCCGGCGTGCAGAAACCGCATTGCAGGCCGTGATGCTCCTTGAACGCCGCCTGCATCGGATGCAGGTCGGCGCCGTCAGCCAAGCCTTCGATGGTCACGACGCTTGACCCGGAGGCTTGCACCGCAAGCATCGTGCAGGATTTTACCGCCTTGCCGTCGACATGGATCACACAGGCGCCGCATTGTGAGGTGTCGCAGCCGACATGCGTCCCGGTCAGGCCGAGATTCTCCCTCAAGAAATGAACCAGAAGCGTCCGGTCTTCGGCAGCGCCGCTGACCCGCTTTCCGTTCACCGTCAATGATATCTCCGACATGAAACCTCCCTGGGTGTTACCTTGGTCGTTTTTGGCGTCGGTGGTGCCCGAGCCCTCCATCTGTCCGCTATTCTTATACCGCTTAGAGCACGGGAAATAGTGCCGCGGAATGCCGAGATTGCGAGAATGCAGTTCGGCCGAAAATCCGCCTATTGTACTTTCGGTCACGCAAAGACAGGCAAACGGCGCAACGAAGCGAAGCCTCGATCGCCATGCGATGCCGCCTGCCGGCCATGAGCGGCAATGGGGCTGGCCAGGCCGATTTCAGCCGATGCCGTGTTTTCTGAGAACCTCCTGCTCATCGCCTGACACCCAGCCGAATATTTTGGGCTCCCCACCCAGCTTCTGCACGAGATAGTGGACGTCGAAATCGATCGTGACGTCGGTTTGGCCTTTGCGCGCAAAGATCGACGTCCAGGCGACGTGGGCAACGCAATGATGCTCGTCTATCGGCGAAATGCCAACATCGCGTATTCGCATCTCCTTGGTGCCGATCGCTCGATAGCGAGCATAGCCTTGTTCCATAGCCTGCTTGAGCTGGTCGTCGTTCTTCCCGACCATGATGCCGGCAGGCGACGCCGCAATGAAGGCGGAAGCATAGACCGACGTGACTTCGTCCATGTCGGCATCACCGGCGAGGGATTTCCGGAAAAGCCGCTCGTAGCGTTCGAATAGCTTCCTGACCTGGGCGTCCATGGATAACTCCCTTCCGCTGTGGTTTTGGATCTGACGTTTCTGAGCGCCGATGCTGTCAAAAACAGCAGAAAATTCAATTCCGTCATGTTGGCTCATTGCCAAAGTAGCACTTGAAGACAACAATGGCTTCGACGCCGGCGCGCCAGGATCACAAAAAAACAGCCGCGCACAAAAAGAGCGTCGGAGGAAATGGAGGAGGAAGCCGCTGGCCAGTTCACGGACGCGCTATGCATGCGGTCTATCGGTTCTCACCACCGACGAACCCGACGCGGATGCGTTCGCCCGGGCGGTGGCAGTGGAAGCCGCGGCCATCGACGCTGGATTTGCCCTGCTGTTTTTCTCGCAAAGCCTGCTTGAGGCAGTCGCCCTTTCGGAAGCGCTGGAGAACCACGCGCCGGCGCTCCGCTATGCCGGCTGCTCGACGGCCGGCGAGATTACGCCCAAAGGCCTGGAGGACGGCCAGGTCATGGCCATGCTGCTTCCCTCCGTATCTTTTTCGGCAGCCAGCACCATGGTCGAAAATCTGTCGTCATCGGGCATGGACGGGATCACCGGCGAAGTCGAGGCGCTGAGGCGTTCATTACGCGGCCGCGTCGGGCACGAGCGAGCCGACACCACTTTCGCGCTCTGCCTCATCGACGGGCTGTCCTATGCCGAAGAAGCGGTCACCTCCGCCATCCATTGGGGGCTCGACGATATTCCACTGATCGGCGGTTCGGCGGGCGATGATTTGAAATTCGAGACGACGCGGCTGATCTCGAATGGCAAGGTTGCCTGCGACTGCGCCATCATCGTGCTGATCACCACGGAAATTCCTTTCCACGTGTTCAAGACCGACAATTTCGTCCCCACCGACGAGAAGCTGGTGGTGACCGCGTCCGATCCCGATCACCGCACCGTGCGCGAATTCAACGCCACCAATGCCGCCGAGGAATATGCCGCCTCGGTCGGCGTCATCCCGCAGATGCTGACGCCGCTCAGTTTCGCTTCGCACCCGGTGGTGGTGAAAGTCGGCGGCGAATTTTACTGCCGCTCGATCCAGAAGATGCATGCGGACGGCTCGCTGTCGTTCTTCTGCGCCATCGACGATGGCGTCGTCCTGTCCATCGCCCGACCCAAGAACATGGTTGAATCGACGCGTGCCGCCTTCAGGGATGTCGAGGAAAGGCTTGGCGGCATCGACATGATCCTCGCCTTTGACTGCGTGCTGCGCAGGCTCGATGCGCGCAACCGCCAGGTCTTTCGGGAGATGTCGGAACTCTACAAGGTCAACAACGTCATCGGCTTCGGCACCTATGGCGAGCAGTACCGGTCGATGCATCTGAACCAGACGTTCACCGGCATCGCCTTCGGAGAGCGGCAGGCGGCGGAGTAGGAGGTTTCATGCCGCTCAGGGACATCAACGACCTGGAGAAGCTGAAGAAGATCAACGCAGCCCTTGTCAGCCGCGTCGAGCGCTCGATGGACCAGCAAGGCAACGCGTTCTCGCTGTTCCAGACCGCGATTTCGCTCGAGAATCGAGTGCGTACGCGCACCGAGGAACTGCACTCGACACTGCGCAGATTGGAACAATCCAACATCGATTTGAGCGCGGCCAAGGAAAACGCCGAACTGGCGAACCTGTCCAAGACCAGGTTCCTGGCAGCCGCCAGCCACGACGTGTTGCAACCGCTGAACGCCGCGCATCTCTCCGTCTCGGCGCTGGCCGAAGTGCAGACCAGCGACGAAGGCAAAAAACTGGTCCGGCAGGTCGAGCGGTCGCTGGAGACGATGGAGGATCTGCTCCGCACCCTGCTCGACATCTCCAAGCTCGATGCCGGCGTCGTGCAGCCCGATATCGGCGACGTCAGCCTGGAGGTGCTGTTTTCGTCGCTGCGCTCGGATTTCCTGCCGGTCGCCGAATTGAAGGGCCTGACGCTAAAATTCCGGCCGGTCAACGCCGTCGTGCGTTCGGACCGCACCTTGCTGCGCCGCATCCTGCAGAACATCCTTTCCAACGCGCTGCGCTACACCCGCTCCGGCGGCGTGCTGGTCGGCACCAGGCATCGCGGCGACACGATCCGCATCGATGTCGCCGATACCGGCTGCGGCATCCCCGACGACCAGCGCGAGGCGGTGTTCGAGGAGTTCCACCGCGGCACTTTCCCGACCGATGCCGGGCTAGCCGGCGGTGGGCTGGGACTGGGCCTGGCCATCGTGCGCCGCATCGCCGCCGCACTCGGCCATCCCGTGACGTTCTCGTCGAAAGTCGGGCACGGCACGATTTTCCACATCGACGTTCCGGTCGGGATCGGCGCCAGCGTCGATCCCATTGCCAGCAGCGCCGACATGGAGCGGCCGCGCGGCTACGGTCTGTTCGGCACGAAGGTGCTGCTGGTCGAGAACGACGTCGAGGTGCTGCAGGCGATGACATCCCTCCTCGAGCGCTGGCAATGCCTGGTGCGCCCTGCCACCTCGACCGATGCTGCACTCGACATGCTCGGCGATACGGACTGGGTGCCGGACATCGTCATCGCCGACCAGCATCTCGACGGCGGCGACCTCGGCACCACCACGATCGCCGAGGTCCGCGATTATCTCAGCCGCGCCGTGCCGGCGCTGATCGTCACCGCCGACGGTTCGGAGACCGTCGCCAAAGCCGCCCGCGCCGCCGGCATCGAGCTGATGCGCAAGCCGCTGAAACCGGCGCAGCTGCGCGCCCTGCTGGCGCATCTCTTGGCTTGATCCCAAAGACACGGGCAGAAGACCGCGAGCGACAGGAAAATGGTGCGCTGTCACCGTGATTTCTCGTCCTTGGACGGAAAAGGTAAGTTCTCGGTTACGGTTTAGTCACCCTAACGGGTACGGCTAAAACCCCGCCTGGCCGCGAAACAGCTCGGCGCTGTCGAGCTTCGAAACCTCGATGACGGCTTGCGTGCGGCTGTAGACATTGAGCTTGCGCAGGATTTCGGAGACATGCGCCTTGACGGTGGTTTCGCCGACCTGCAGCTCGTAGGCGATCTGCTTGTTGAGCAGGCCCTGGCGCAGCATCTGCAGCACCCGCAATTGCTGCGGCGTCAGTTTGGCAAGGCGCTGCACCATCTCGGCGCGATCGGTGCTGTCGGCGTCCGGCGGCTGGCCTTCATAGGTTTCGGGCACGTAGATCGCGCCTTCCATCACCGAGCGTATGGCGGCGGCTAGATCGCTCTTGCGCGCCGATTTCGGGATGAAGCCGGCAGCACCATAGGACAGCGCCTCGGAAATGATCTTCGGCTCCTCATGCCCCGAAACGATGACCACCGGCAGGCGCGGATAGCGGGTCCGAAGCTGCAGCAGTCCGTCGAAGCCATGCACGTCGGGCATGCTGAGGTCGAGCAGCGCGAGATCGAACGGCTTGGCGTCCGCCAGAAGCTCGAACGCCTCGGTGATCGAACGCGCCTCGACAGTGTCGACGTCCGGATAGGCCATCTGCACGGCGCTGTGCAGCGCCTCGCGAAACAGCGGGTGGTCGTCGATGATCAGAAACCGGGCGCGATCGTTGACTGCGGTCATGGCGTTCGTTTCAGTTCAGGGCAGGATAGAATAGCCCAGCGACCATGGCCAGATTATTGGCAAATAGTACATCGCCATCCCTGGCCGAAGGACGGAGATGGCAATTTCGGGACCATCATGCCTTGCCCGGTCGTCCAAATCGGCCGAATGTGCAGGAATGAGCGATCTCGTCCTGCATAACTACTACCGCTCCTCCACCTCCTACCGGGTGCGGATCGCGCTGGAGATGAAGGGCCTGACCTACCAGTATGTGCCGCATCATCTGCGCCACGGCGAGCATCTCGAGCCCGCCTATCTCTCGGTCAATCCGCAAGGACTGGTGCCGGCGCTGATCCTGGGCGACGGCACGCTGCTGACGCAATCGCTGGCGATCATCGAATTTCTCGACGAGACCAGGCCCGAACCGCCTCTTTTGCCGCAGGACGCGCCTGGCCGGGCCCGCGTCAGGATGCTGGCGCAGATGATCGCCTGCGACATCCATCCGGTGAACAACCTGCGCGTGCTGACGTCGCTGCGCACGCTGTTCGGCGCCGGCGACGAGGACGTCGCCAACTGGTTCCGGCACTGGGTGAACGAAGGTTTCCAGCCGCTTGAAAAGATTCTTGTTTCATCGCCTGAAACAAAAACGTTCTGCCATGGTGACACGCCGGGGCTGGCCGACATCTGCCTGGCCGCGCAGGTCACCAGCAACGCCCGTTTCGGCGTCGACATAGCGCCCTACCCGACGGTCACACGCATCCACGCCGCCTGCATGGCGCTGCCGGCCTTCCAAAAGGCCGCACCCGAGAACCAGATCGATGCCGAATAGCAGCGCTATCCAATTATGAGGAATTGCCGATGAAAGCCGTTGTCTTCGAAAAATTCGGCGAGGTGCCGACGATCCAGACTGTTGCCGATCCGGAGCCAGCACCGGGCGGCGTTGTCATCAAGGTCGAGGCGACCGGGCTCTGCCGCAGCGACTGGCATGGCTGGATGGGCCACGACGACGGCATCCGTCTGCCGCATGTGCCGGGCCACGAGCTTGCCGGCGTCGTGGTGGCCGCCGGCAGTCAGGTGACTCGCTGGAAGACCGGCGAGCGCGTCACCGTGCCGTTCGCCGTCGGCTGCGGCCGCTGCTTCGAATGCAGCTCCGGCAACCATCAGGTCTGCGAGCACCAGACCCAGCCCGGCTTCACCGGCTGGGGCTCGTTCGCCGAATATGTCGCCATCGACCATGCCGACACCAATCTGGTCCGCTTGCCGGACGTGATGGAATTCGCCACCGCCGCCAGCCTTGGCTGCCGCTTCGTCACCTCGTTCCGCGCCATTGTCGACCAGGGCCGGGTGACACCAGGCGAATGGGTGGCCGTGCATGGCTGCGGCGGCGTCGGCCTGTCGGCGATCATGATCGCCAGCGCCATGGGCGCCAACGTGATCGCCATCGACCTGACCGACGAGAAGCTGGACTTCGCCAAAAAAATCGGCGCGGTGGCGACGATCAATGCCGCCAGGACGCCGAACGTGGTCAAGGCGGTCAAGCAGATCACCAATGGCGGCGCGCACATGTCGATGGACGCGCTCGGCCATCCGACGACCTCGTTCAACTCGATCGCGAACCTGCGCCGGCGCGGCCGCCATGTGCAGGTCGGGTTGATGCTTGGCGATCACGCCAGGCCGCAGATCCCGATGGACAAGGTGATCGCCTTCGAGCTCGAAATCCTCGGCAGCCACGGCATGCAAGCCTACCGCTACCAGGCGATGATGGAGATGATCCGCACCGGCAAGCTGAAACCCGAATTGCTGGTCGGCAAGCGGATCAGCCTCGATGAGGCGCCCGCGGCCTTGATGGCGATGGGCGGCTTCGAAGGCATCGGCATCGGCGTGGTGACGAAGTTCTAGCCGTGCGGCTCCCCCTTCTCCCCTTGTGGGAGAAGGTGGCCGCGAAGCGGCCGGATGAGGGGTGCTCCAGCTTGGCACCAACAGCACTCCGGCCAGCACCCCTCTTCCGTCTTGGCGCTGCGCGCCAATCCACCTTCTCCCACAAGGGGAGAAGGAAGAGAGGCCGCCGCCTACCGCGCATATTTCTTCGCACCGACCACGCAGAGCACGACGGCGGCGGTGACGGCGATCATGGCGGGGCTGACTTGCTCGTGCAGCAGCATTGCCGCTAGCCCGAGGCCGAAGAAAGGCTGCAGAAGCTGCAACTGCCCGACCGCGGCGATGCCGGCTTGAGCCAGCCCGCGATACCAGAACACAAAACCAATCAGCATGCTGAACAGCGAGACATAGGCCAGGCCGATCCAGGCGGCCTTGCCGACGTTTTCGAGCGACGGTGGCATGGTGATGAGCGTCAGCGCCAGCATGACCGGCAGTGACAACACCAGCGCCCATGAGATCACCTGCCAGCCACCAAGTTTGCGCGACAGCGTGGCGCCTTCCGCATAGCCCAGTCCGCACACGATGATTGCCGCCAGCATCAGCATGTCGCCAAGCGGCGAGGCCGAGACACTTTGGGTCACCGCAAATCCGGCAACCAGGGCGCTGCCAAGGCATGAAAACAGCCAGAAGGCCGGTTTGGGGCGATCGCCGCCGCGAATGACGCCGAAGATCGCGGTCGCCAGCGGCAACAGGCCGATGAAGATGATGGAATGGGCCGAGGTGACGTGCTTGAGCGCCAGCGCGGTCAGCAGCGGAAAGCCGACCACGACGCCGAGCGCCACGATGGTCAGCGACAACAGATCCTGCCGTTCCGGACGCTTCTGGCGAAAGACGAGCAGAAGCGCCAGGCCGAGGATGCCTGCCGTGGCAGCGCGGGCGACGGTCAGGAAGGCCGGATCGAAATCCATCACCGCAACCCGCGTTGCCGGAAGCGATCCGCTGAAAATCAGTACTCCTACGAATCCGTTGATCCAGCCGCCCGCCGTCTTGTCCATCGCATGCCCCTGATGTTCTCGCCCTCTATCGGGCCGGACCTATGGCGCCGCCAGAGACAATGAGGTACAGTTCGACAAAACTGTCATGGTAGATTGAGCAGTACGGATGGACGAGCAGACGACGGCAAATGTGGGCAGCGGGACGCTTGTCGAAAGCGTCATGGCGACGATCAGGCACAGGATCGCCGCGCGCAGCCTGACACCGGGAACACGATTGCCTTCGATCCGGGCTTTCGCGAAAACCATGCAGGTTTCGAAATCCACAGTGGTCGAAGCCTATGAGCGTCTTGCCGCAGAAGGCATCATCCGCTCGCGTCCAGGTTCGGGCTTTTATGCCGCCGGACCGTTGGCTCCCTTGTCGCTGGCCGAGATCGGCCCCAGGCTTGACCGTGCCGTCGATCCGCTCTGGGTTTCGCGCCAGTCGCTGGAAGCCGGCGACGGCGTGCTCAAACCCGGTTGCGGCTGGCTGCCGGCCGCGTGGATGCCGGAGGCCGGATTGCGCCGGGCGCTACGGACAATGGCACGCGGCGATGATGTCACGCTGACCGATTACGGCACTCCGCTCGGGCTGCCGCCGCTGCGTCATCTGCTCGCCCGGCGCATGGCAGAGCACGGCATCGAGGCGTCTCCCGACCAGATCATGCTGACGGAATCGGGCACCCAGGCCATCGACCTCCTGTGCCGGTTCCTGCTCGAACCGGGCGACACGGTGCTGGTGGACGACCCCTGCTATTTCAACTTCCATGCCCTGTTGCGCGCTCATCGGGCCAAGGTGGTCGGCGTTCCCTATACGCCGTCGGGACCGGATATCGAGCTGTTCGCGCAGGCGCTGATCGAGCACCGGCCGCGCCTCTACATCACCAATTCCGCGCTTCACAATCCAACGGGTGCAATTCTGTCGCCGGTCGTCGCCCACCGATTGCTCAAGCTCGCCGACCAATCGGATCTGACGATCATAGAAGACGATATCTTTGCCGACTTCGAACACACCCCGGCACCCAGGCTGGCGGCGTTCGACGGTCTTGGTCGCGTCGTCCATATCGGCAGCTTCTCCAAGACGCTTTCGGCGTCGGTGCGCTGCGGCTTCATCGCGGCTCCGCGCGACTGGATGGAAGGGCTGACCGACCTCAAGATCGCCACGTCCTTCGGCAGCGGCAGGCTTGCCTCCGAACTGGTGCTGACGCTGCTGAAGGACGGCAGCTATCGCAAGCACGTCGATTTGCTGCGCACGCGGCTTTCACGCGCCATGGCTGAGACAGGCAGCCGCCTGAAGGCGATCGGCATCATGCCGTGGATCGACCAGCCGACCGGCATGTTCTTGTGGTGCAGACTGCCGGAAGGCGTCGATGCAGCGGAAATAGCCCGCCGCGCCTTGTCGGCCAATGTCGTGCTGGCGCCCGGCAATGCGTTCAGCCTGTCCCAAACCGCCAGCCGTTTCCTGCGCTTCAACGTCGCGCAGTCGGCGGATGAGAGAATTTTCAGGACGCTTGAAGAGGCGATGTCGCGTTGATTTTCCCGCACTGTCCCTTCTCCCACAAGGGGAGAAGGCAAGATGGCGCTTCGCCCCTCACGGCCCCGCCCGCCTGCGCCGCCGCTCATAGAGCATGACCAGCGTTTCGGCGGTCAGCGCCGGCTTCTTCTCACCTTCGATCTCGACGATGTTGGCCGCCTTCATCAGATACTGGCCGGGGCCCTTGTCCTCCATGGACAACAGCGTGATCCGCAGCCTGATGCGCGCGCGGGCCCTGACCGGCGCCAGGAACCGCACCTTGTCAAAACCATAATTGAAGACGGCTTGCGTGTTTTCCGGCACGATGCCCATGTCGAGCGCCAGCGCGCCGATGATCGACAGCGTCAGATAGCCATGCGCGATGGTGGCGCGGAACGGGCTCTGCCGCTTCGCCCGCTCTGGATCGACATGGATCCATTGGCGGTCGCCAGTGCATTCGGCGAACTGGTCGATGCGGCTCTGGTCGACCGTCGTCCAGTCCGACACGCCAAGCTCCTGCCCTGTCATCGTCCTGAGCTGTTCGTAGGTCGGCGGCGGCCTCAGCCGTATTTGCGTCATTCCTGCTTTCCCGATCGCTTGCCCTGCCTCCGGACCACGAACCGGCCGCCTCTGTCAATTCGCTCAGTGTGTTCCGCCGCGATATCCTCGGCCGGATCGCGCCAGTGCCGGTGTAGAGCTGGCAACAGGATTATCGAGCAAGAGGAACTTTGTCCGCCTCGGCGGGACCAACACCAAGGCTTTCGCCAGCCGGGATGACGACAGAAAAGTCCAGCGGCTTGGGAAACAGCCTACTTCTTGTCGTAGCCGCTGCGGATTTCCTCCATCGCCTCCTTGATGCGCTCGCGCAGGATCTCGACCGATTCGGTGCCGGATTTCCTGGCCAGCTCGGCCACCTCGCCGGCATTCTTCAATGCGGTTTCGAAGGATTTCCTGGCGAACGCCGTTTGCTTGGCCATCAGCTCCCGAGGATCGCCCGGCGCCCTGTAGTCCTGTGCCATGTCGGCGATCTCGTGCAGCGTGTCCTGCAGCATCTCGCGTTGTCTGGAGAGCAGCGACGACGCTCCGGCAGCACTTGCCCTGGCCGACTTTTCCAGTGCTTCGAGGTTCTTTCGATGATGGCTGAGGATCGCCTCGACATCGACGTTCGGCAGCTTCAGGTCGCGGCCGAACCTGTCGAACATGTCGATGAAGGTGTCGGATTCCGGTCGCTTTGCCATGGTGGTTTTCCTCTGTTGCTGCGAATTCGGCAGCTGAAGAGAAACAATAGAACAGCGGAGCTTCGCGGTCCATTCGGCCGCGCACACATCGCGCCTCAGCCGACGAGGAACAGCCGTTCCAAAGTGTGGAGCACGACGCCCGCCAGGCCGCCGATGATCATGCCGTTGAAGCGGATATATTGCAGGTCCCTGCCGATGTTCATTTCGATCAGCCTGGTCAGTTGCGCAAGGTCCCAGCGCTTGACCTGATCGGCGATGAATTTCGAGACGCCGCTCTTCTGGCTTTCGACGAACGACGACAGCGCAACGATAAACCCCTGGTTCATGTCGGCCCTGATCTGGGCGTCGCCGGCAAGATGGCGGCCGACCTCGACGAACATGCTGGCGAGATGGGCGCGAATCATCGAATTCGGCGCCTTGGCGTCCTGCTCGATGAACACACTGAGGCTTTCCCACATGTCGCCGGCCAGCGCCTTCAGCTCCGGCCGGGCGAGGAAATCGCGCTTCAGTTTCTCGGCGCGCTTGGCATATTGCTTGGACGTCCTCAGCCGCTCGACGAAGCTCAGGACAAAACGGTCGAATTCGGCGCGCATCGGGTGATCGGGATCGGCCCGCACCTCGTCGAGCAACGAACCGGCGGAGGCGACGATCTTCTTCAGCAGATAGGCGTCGGCGCGAAACAGGTTGAACAGCGACGGCAGTTCCTCGCGGATCTTCTCGCGCATCGTCGTCAGCGCCTGCTCGTCGCTCAGGAAACGGCCGACGACCTTGGTGAATTCGTCGAACAGCCTTTGGTGGCGGCGGTCGTCGGTCAGCGCCGACAGCAACTCGGCGGCGAGCGGCGCCAGCGGCACCTTTTCGATCTGCTCCAGAATGCGGCTGCTGACGAAGCCGCGCAGGCCGGATTGCTCGACGGCCGCCAGTGTCTGCGGCACCAGCCGGCCGACGAAATGCGACAGATCGGCGGCGCGGTTGGGGTCGGCCAGCCAGTCGGCGACGAGCGCGGAAAAATCGACCTCGGCAAGCTTTTCGCGCACCGGCTCGGGCGCCAGGAAATTGGCCTCGATGAAGCGGCCGAGATTGTCGGCGATGCGGTTCTGGTTCTCCGGGATGATCGCGGTGTGCGGGATCGGCAGGCCGAGCGGCCGTCTGAACAGCGCCACCACCGCATACCAGTCGGCCAGCCCGCCGATCGTCGCCGCCTCGGCGAAAGCAGCGACGAAACCCAGCCACGGATAGTGGCCCTCGAACGACTTGGCCACCGCAAAGATGAGCACGCAGAGGGCGAGCGCTGCGGTGGCGACGAATTTTGTGCGCCGAAGCGCCGAAAGTTTGGCCTCCGCGTCGGCATCGAAGCGGGCGGACGCCCAAGCCGGTGATGATTGTGACATGGATGAACTGCTCCTGGTCTATGTCGCGGAGTTAACTTAGTAATCCGCCCACCCGAATGCGCGCCATATCAGGGTCGTGGTTTGCACGACCGCCCACACAAAGCTGATAAAAATCTTCAACTATTATGCGGTGCTTGTCTGGAATTATTCCAAGGTATAGGCCATATTAGGGTTGAGCTACTGCTTCGTGAGGACACAATGCGGCTGACACGCCAGACCAACTACGCCATGCGCATCCTGATGTATTGCGCCGCGAATACCGACCGGCTGAGCCGCATCCCGGAGATTGCGGCGGCCTACTCGGTGTCTGAACTTTTTCTCTTCAAGATCCTGCAGCCTTTGGTCGAGCATGGTCTGGTCGAGACGGTGCGCGGCAGGAACGGCGGCGTCAGGCTCGGCCGCGCGGCCGAATCGATCACATTGTTCGACGTCGTGCGCGTGACCGAAGAGAGCTTCGCCATGGCTGAATGCTTCGAGAACGACGCTGCCGAATGTCCGCTGGTCGACAGTTGCGCACTGAATTCGTCGCTGCGCGAGGCGCTCAATGCCTTCTTCGCCGTGCTCGAGCGCTATACGATCGCCGACATGGTGGCAGCGCGCCCGAACGTGCGCCACCTGCTCGGCATCGACATGCTGGTGCAAAGGGCGCCGGCCGCCTGATCCGGGTCGAGCCATAGCCGAACAGCGCTTGCGCTGCCCCTCACCTGCCTGCCGGCATCCTCTCCCCGTATAGTGACGGGGAGAGGGAGGCTCCCGCCAATGATTTCGCCAATCGCCAGCGTTGCAAAAGGGCGCCGGCTTTGCGGCCAGCCCCTTCTCCCCGTCACTATACGGGGAGAAGTGCCCGGCAGGGCGATGAGGGGCAGCGCCGACCCCTGCAAGTTGGAACGCGTTGGTTGCAGCCCGGCTGACTATCAGACCGACCTAAGCCGCTGACTGCGGCAGCACGAACGGCATGTCTCCGGCCGGCAGCACGCCGACCCGCAGCCGGCAATCGAACACTTTTTCGATCAGATCGTCACTCAGCACGTCCTGCGGTGAGCCGGTGGCGGCAAGCCTGCCGCGGTGCATGACAAAGATCCTGTCGACATACATCGCCGTCAAGTTGAGGTCATGCAGGATCGCGACAACGCCGCCGCCCCGCCTGGCGAAATCTCGGGCGATGTTCATGATGATCAATTGGTGCTTGATGTCGAGGCTGGAAACCGGCTCGTCGAGGAAGAGATAGCGCGGTTTGCCGTCGAGGACCGGCGCCCAGACCTGGCAAAGCACACGGGCCAACTGCACGCGCTGCTGCTCGCCGCCCGAAAGCTCCTGGTAGAAACGGCCGGCAAAGCCGTCGAGATCGACGCGCGACAGCGCCCGTTCGGGCAGGCGCTCGTCCTCGCCGGGCAGCGCGCCCGAGCGCCCGCCGAGCAGGCCAAGCCTGACGATCTCGCGCACCGTGAAGGGAAACGACAGCGTCGTCGCCTGCGGCAGCACCGCGCGCAGCATGGCGGCCTCGACCGGCTTCATCACCGACAGGTCGCGACCGTTGATGGTGACCTCTCCCGAATAGGCAAGATCGCCGGACAGCGCCCTCAGGAAGGTCGTCTTGCCCGAACCGTTGGGACCGACGATGGCCGCGATCTCACCGGGCCGCATGTCAAAATCGACATTGGCGACGATGCCCTTGCCGCCGATCGCCACCGAGACATCCCGCGCTGCGATCATGCCCGCACTTCGCTCATGAAAAGCCCTCTCACAGGTCCCCCTCTTCACAGGTCCCCCGCTTCACAGGTCAACGACGCCACGCTTGCGCAGCAGGATCCAGAGGAAGAACGGGGCGCCGGCGATCGCGGTGACGATTCCGATCGGCAGTTCCGCCGGCGCCACGATGGTGCGGGCGACGGCATCGGCTAGCAGCAGCAGGCAAGCGCCAAGCAGGGCCGAGGCCGGCAGCAGATAACGATTGTCCGGGCCGATGGCCAGGCGCAGCAGATGCGGCACGACGATGCCGACAAAGCCGATGCCGCCGCTGACGGCGACAGACGCCCCGACCGCCGCCGAGACGCCGACGATGGCCGTGTATTTCAGCCGCTGAACCGGAATGCCGAGATGGCCGGCGGTGGCTTCGCCCAGCGCCAGCGCGTTGAGGCCGCGCGCCACGAACGGCATCGCCGCCAGCGCCAGCACGATCACAGGCCCAACGGAGCCGATTTTTTGCCAGGTCGCGCCGGCGAGCGAGCCGAGCTGCCAAAAAGTCAGGTCGCGCAACTGCCGGTCGTCGGCCATGAAGATCAGGATACCAGTCAGCGCCATGGCAAGGGCCGCCAGCGCGATGCCGGCGAGCAGCATGGTGGCGACCGAGGTTTGGCCGCGCCGGGTGGCCACCTGATAAAGCACCAATGTCGTCGCCAGCCCGCCGCAGAACGCCGCCAGCGGCAGAGCGAGTGTGCCCAGCATCGAAGTTATCGGCGCCAGCACTGTGGCGCCAAGCACGATGACGGACACCGCGCCGAGGCTCGCTCCGGCCGAAACGCCGATGAGACCGGGGTCTGCCAGCGGGTTGCGGAACAGCCCTTGCATCACCGCGCCGGAGACGGCCAGTGCTGCGCCGATCAGCACACCGAGCGTGACGCGCGGCAGGCGGATATCGTAGACGATCAGGCGGTCGCGCGCGCTCAGCGCCTCGTTGCCGGGTGCTGCACCCAACAGCCAGTCGCCGACGACGCTGACGGCCGAGGCATCGGATGCGCCTGAGGTCAGCGACAACAGGACGGCAACGGCAAGTCCGAGGAACAAAGCCAGGATGACGATGCGCGCGCGCCCAGAGCGGTCGCCGTCGGATGCTGTCGCCATAGTGCTCGAACCAGCGATCGATTGATCCACCATCGGGCGCCCGCTCAGTCCGCGGCCTGCCCGCCATAAAGCGAGGCGGCAAGGTCGTGGATGACGTCGGCGGTGCGCGGCCCGAAGCCGAGCAGATAACCGCCATCCATGCGGACCACCTTGCGCGCCGCGCCCGCCGGTGTCGACCGGATGGACGGGTGCGCGAACAATTCATCGTCCGATACGCCGGGGCCGGCATTGTTCATCATCAGGATCACGTCGGGCCTGGCGGTGATGACAGCCTCGTCGGACAGTTGCTTGTAGCCGGAATAGCCGTCGATCGCATTGACGCCGCCCGAAAGTCTGATGATGCCGTCGGCCGCGGTGTCGCCGCCGGAAGCGAGGATCTTGCCGCCCCGCATTGACAGAACGAACAGGACGCGCTTGCGGTCCTTGATCGCGGACGTCTGCTTTTCGGCGGCCTTCAGCTTGGCATCGATCTCGGCTGCCAGCGCATCGGCCTTGGCGTCTGCGCCAAGCGCCTTGCCGACGATACGGATCTTTTCGAGAATGCCTTCGTGGTCGTAGCGCTCGGGCACCTCGATGAACGGGATGCTCGTCTTCTTCAGCACGTCGACGGTTTCCTTCGGCCCGCTGCCGTGCAGCGCCAGGATGCCCGACGGATTGACCGACAGGACGCCTTCCGGCGACAGCTGGCGCATGTAGCCGACGTCAGGCAGCTTGAGCGCCGCTTCGGGATATCGGCTGGTCGAATCGCGAGCGACCAGCCGGTCCTGCTCGCCGAGCGCAAAGACGATCTCGGTGATCGAACCGCCAATGGCCGCTATCTTCGACGGGTCCGCAAAACCTCCGTGCCTTCGGCAGCGCGGGCCGGCAGCGCAAAGGCCACGCAAAGGCACATCGTGGCCCCAAGCGCCATTCTAAAAACACGCGCCCGTTCAAGCAAAGCAGCCATTGTCGTTGTCCTTAGGCTGCGGTCGGGCTTGGAATGCGCGGCAGGTTCTCTGCCAGAAACCGCCAGTCCTCGCGCTCGCTTTCGCCTTCGTGGCGCTTGCCGAAGAACTGGATGATCATCTTGCCGTCGGCGCCATAGGCCTCGAGAGACGTGACATGGCCATCCTTGGTCGGCTTGCGCACGGCCCAGACCTCTTGGATGTGGTCGGTCCGCAGATGCAGGTGGAAGGTCTCGTCCAAGACGTTGATCCACGGCCCCATCGGCTTGATCGACTTGATCGGGCCCGAATGGATCTGGATGCAGCCGCGATTGCCGACAAAGCACATGATCGGCATCTCGCCCTCGGCGGCATGATGGAACATGGCGCTGACGGCATCGTGGTCGAGCAGCCAGGCGTAATCCTGGCCAACCATTCGCAGCGCCTGGCGGCGGTCGAGCTTCAGCGTCTTCAGCATGCCGAAGAACTGATGCACGTCGGTCAGACGGCTCCAGCGGTCGCGCAGATCGTCGACGTCAGCGGAAGCGGCGGAAACCTCGGCCTCGCTTTCAGGCCCGCCTTCTGAAATCGACCCTTCCTCTGAAATCGCGACGCTCGACTCCTGGTTCGGCGATTCCAGCTCGGCCACCAGCTTCTGATAGGCATAGAGGTTCGACGCCGGCCGCAGATGCACCTTGTGCACCGCCTCGCCTGCCGCATCGAAGAACTGCAGGCTGCGCCTGATATCGCCGCCGTCGCGCTTTTCGACGGCAAAGCCGTGCGCCCAGGCTTTCGGGAAGATGCGCAGGTCGATGTTCTCGCCGAGCACCATGGCATTGTGGTTGCCGGTCACGACCTTGTCGTAGACGCCGATCTTCTCGTGCACGGCGCTTTCATTGCGCGTCAGCGCCATGACCTCGCCGACGGCCTCGAGGCCGGTCAAAAGATCATTGACGCGCGGCTCGACGCGGAGGACGCCGTCGCCGCAATGCGCGGCGACCAGCTCGGCCTCCGAAACGCCAAGCTGGGCGGCGAGATCGCGCTCGCGCGTCTTCGGATTGTCTGCCCGCGCCCGCCGGATCTCGTGCGGCGCGGGCCTTACGCGCTGGTCCATATTTTTATTACCTACTTGTTGAGGATGAGCTTGCCCTGGCGGGTGATTTTTAGCCGGTAGAGCGCTCCGTGATGCTCGATGCCGATCTCGTGCTCGCCCTGGAACAAGGCGTTGCTGGACAGGGTCCTCACCGTCAACGCAACCCGATCGAAACGAGCTGAATTGTCGTCGGAACGGCGGACGCGATCGCGAAAGTCATTGGGCCGAAAGTCTTTGGGATTGTGCGTGTTCATCTGGTTCGAT
This sequence comes from Mesorhizobium sp. WSM4806, assembly GCF_055811635.1. NCBI lineage: Bacteria > Pseudomonadati > Pseudomonadota > Alphaproteobacteria > Hyphomicrobiales > Phyllobacteriaceae > Mesorhizobium > Mesorhizobium sp. WSM4806. Next base: position 164,186 of record NZ_JBVVQZ010000002.1, read on the forward strand.
CCCTTTCCTGGGCCGGGCCTGGTCGGCTGGCGCGGCGGTGCGTGAAATGCCGATTCATTTCTTGACTTGAATACTCATGTTTACTAGTCAGTGCAATACCGGACTAGATGAGTCAAGATTTAAGAAGCCGGACACGACGAAAAATGCCGGCGCGTCAAGCCGGCCAGCATCGAACCAGGATTTTTGGAGTTGGGGCATGGGGTTGGGGAATTGGGGACGGCTGGGTCTGGCGAATAGCAGCCCAGATCCGGGGCATAGAGGTCCGGCGCATCGATCGATGGCAACGGGCATGGCGGCATTGCTGGCGGGCGCTGCGGCGATCGCTTTGCTTACCCCGTCGGCCAATGCTCAACAGGCCGCCCAAACTGCAACAGATCGGCAGCAGGCCGAACAGGCGCAGGCGCCTGAACAGCCGGCCGCGGCAGGCGCAACGCTGCTCGACCAGATCCTGGTCGTCAGCCGCACCGGCGAGACGGCGATCGATTCCCTGGCTTCGGTCAGCCATGTCGATCAGGAGCAATTGCAACGCCGCATGGCGACGACGCCCAACGACATGCTGTTGGGTGTGCCGGGTGTAGCGGTCCAGGCCGACGCAAGGCGCGTCTCCTCCAGCATCAACATCCGTGGCTTGCAGGATTTCGGCCGCGTCGCGGTCATCGTCGACGGTGCGCGGCAGAATTTCCAGCGCTCCGACCACGGCCCGCAATCGACCTTCTATATCGACCCGGAACTCATCAAATCCGTCGACGTCATTCGCGGCCCGGTCGCCAACACCTACGGCTCGGGCACCATTGGCGGCGTCGTCCTGTTCGAGACCAAGGACGCGGACGACTATCTTCGCGACGGCGAGACATGGGCGGCGGCCGCGGCCGGGCGCTATGAGAGCAATGGCGAAGGCTGGACGACCAGCGCTGCCGGCGCCTACCGTTTCAACGAAAACTGGGATGTCCTCGGCAACATCGTCTATCGCGACTACGACGACTACAAGGATGGCGGCGGCGATACGGTCGACGGCACCGGCTTCGACGTTTTGAGCGGTCTGCTGAAGACAACCATCCGCCCCAACGAAAACAGCGAACTGAAGCTGGGCTGGAATGGCACGAGCGACGGCTGGAACGAGGTCAGCGGCGGCACGCTGGTGAATGACGTCGACCTGGAGGCGAATACCTTCACGGCGCGCTACAACATCACCGATGAAGACAAGAGCTGGCTCGATCTCCACGTCAACGCGTCCTACAACAAGACCAACATGGAGATGACGAGCCTGGTTCCGCAAAACCGCTTTGATCCAGTCACCGGTCTTCCCATCGTCCTGCCGGCGGGCTCGATGTCGACCTTCGATGTCGGCACTTCGGGCATCGACATCTGGAACACCTCGCGGTTCGAGACCGCCGGCATTGCGCACGAACTGACCTATGGCGGCGACTGGGTTGGCGACGACGTCGAGACCGGTGGCGCCGCGGGCGGCGCCAGTTTCTATACCCCTTCGGGCAACAGAAACGTTTCCGGCACCTACATCCAGGACAAGCTCACCTGGGACTGGCTCGAAATCATCGCCGGCCTGCGTTACGACAGCTACAAGCTCGAAAGCGATGTCGGCGAAACCTCCGGCGACCGGCTGTCGCCGCGCATCACCGTCGGCGTCTCGCCGTTCGAAACCGCCAGCCTTGCGGGACTGCAATTCTACGGCACCTATGCCGAGGGATATCGCTCCCCGTCGCTGTCGGAAACCCTCATCAGCGGCAACCATCCGGCAGGCGTCAGCTTTCCCTTCCTCCCCAATCCCGATCTGAAGCCTGAAACCGGCAAGACCGTCGAATTCGGTGTCAACTACAAGCACGACGACATCCTCGAAGCCGGCGACGCGTTTCGTTTCAAGGCGGCCTACTTCAACAACGAGGTCGACGACTACATCGAAGGCGTCACGCTATCGGCCTTCGATCCGACCAGCGGCTGCCCGTTCGGCCCCGGCATCCCGATCTGCTTCCAGTACCAGAACTTTGCAGAAGCCAGGATCCGCGGCTTTGAAATGGAAGGCGTCTATGACGCCGGCTGGGGTTTCGCCGGGCTTTCCGCATCGATCATCGATGGCCACACCATCTCCTACGACGGCGAGCGGGCAGACCTTGTCACCATCCCCTCTTCGCAGGTCACCGGGCAGCTCGGCTTCCGCTTTCTGGAGGACAAGCTGACCGTCGGCGGCGAGGTGCAGTATAATGGTAAGCCGAAGGGCAATCCGGTGGCCAGGGACTATACGCTAGTCAACGCCTTCGCCAGCTACCAGGCGACCGACAATCTCAAGGTCGACTTCCGTGCCGACAATTTGTTCGACGTCAAATACACCAACCCGTTGAATGCACCAGCCACTGTTGTAGTTTACGAGCCCGGCGTCACGCTCAAGCTGGCGGCGACAATGCGATTTGGAGGCTGACGACAATGACAAGCTTGACGGCATCGCTTCGCCTGCTGACCTCGGTGCTGGCCATGCCGCTTGCGATGGGTCCGGCGTGGGCGCAACAGTCTGCGCCGGCCCCTGCTCTCACGCTTGAGCTCAATGGCGCGCAGGCCTCCGAAAAGGGCTGCCGTCTGACGTTCGTGGTCAATAACACGCTCGGCGCCGACCTCTCGAAAGCGGCGTTCGAGATCGCGCTGTTCAACGAGGCCGGCGTCGTCGACCGGCTGACGGTGCTCGACTTCAAGGACCTGCCGGCGGGCAAGACCAAGGTGACGCGTTTCGATCTTGCCGGCGCCGACTGCGCCAAGGTCAGCCGCGTGCTGATCAACAGCTCGACCGAATGCGCCGGCACCGGCATCAAGCCGGACGCTTGCATGCGTGGACTGAAGACCGAGACCAAGACCGGTATCGCCTTCGGGGTCTGAGAAGGCAGCCCGCGCTGGCCGACCTGTTGCCGCTGGGGGCAAATGATGTTGATTTGACAAGTCCGCGCTGGTCGCGGCAGGTCTCGTCGCGAGCCATGCAGAAAATCATTCCCCTCCCCGACGCCGATGGCGAACTGGCGCTTGCGCCGACCGGAACGCTTGCGCCGGCCGCCCGACCGCCAGCCTTGAGCCCCAAATGGACGGCGGCGATCGTCGCCTCCTGCCTGTTTCATGCCGCGGTGGCGGCTGCTTTTCTCTTCGCACCTGCCGGCACGTTTGATGCCGGGGACGCAATCGAGGTGGAAGGCGCCGATCAAACCGGCGCCGACGTGGTCGGCAGCGCCTTGGATAGTCAGGGTGCGTTGAACGTCACCCTGGTGCCCGACCCGCGGCCAGCCAAGCCCGAGGTCAAGCCCAAGCCGCCTGCCGACCGGCCCACCGGGGACCGGCCCATTAGGGAAATGGCGGTGCAACCCCCCGCGCCCTTGCCGCAGATTGTCGAGCAACCCACTGCCACGCCAGACATGCTGATGGCCGAAACCCCACGGCTGGACGAGCAGAGCGTGGTTCCGAAGATCGAAACGCCGGCAGAGCCGGCTGCTCCGGCCGAAAGCACCGAGGCCGCTCCTGCCGATATCGGACAGCCGCCGATCCCGACGCCAAGGCCGAGCCCGACACCAGGTCCTGGCGGAGCCGACGAAACGAACGAGGCCCGCGGCGCGGCGGATGGCGAGGAACGCACCGCGGTGGCTTCCAGCAAGGGCAAGGAGCAGGCGGCGGCAGGCAATGCGATTGAATCCCGCTACAGCGGTGAAGTCCAGAAGAAGCTCGCCCGCGCCAACCGTCGTGTTTCGAAAGCGATACAGGCCAGCGCTCGCAACAATGCCAGGGTCGTTTTCGTTGTCATGGCCGACGGCAGCATCAGCGATATACAGCTTGCCGAAAGCTCAGGTTCTGCGGAGCTTGACCAATTCGCTTTAACACTGGTGCGCAAGCAGGCGCCGTTCCCTCCCATTCCAAGCGAAACCGGCAAGTCAAGTTGGGTGTTTAAAGCGCGGATCGGTCCATTTTAACAGCCTGGGCCTCATCGTTTCAGGCAATCCACCAAGCATCATAATTCGCAATCCCGGAAGGACGGCCAATGTACATCGCCATGAATCGCTTCAAGGTCCAGAATGGCTCGGAAGCCGCTTTCGAGGACATCTGGAAGAACCGTGATTCCAGCCTGTCCGAAATGAAAGGTTTCAAGGAATTTCATCTGCTGCGTGGTCCGGTCAACGAGGCCGAAGGTTACACGCTGTTCGCTTCGCACACGGTGTGGGCGAGCCATGAGGATTTCGTCGCCTGGACCAAATCCGAGAACTTCCGCGCCGCGCACCGCAACGCCGGCTCCACCAAGGTGCACTATCTCGGCCATCCGCAGTTCGAGGTCTTTTCGGTCGTCGAGGGCGCGTGAGTAGTCTCAGGCGACCCATGGTTCCCTTGGGCTTTTGCCGAACGATCGGCGCCTGACGGAATAGGGCGCCGTCGGCGAAGCTGCCAATCTCCCCCCTTGTGGGGGAGATGCCCGGCAGGGCAGAGGGGGCGCTGTCCCGCCGGCCTGCTGATCAAAGGCATGCCTGCTCCTACCATCACTCTTTTCGCAGAACTTGACGCGTACAACTGGATCAATTTCAGACCGCAACCTTCGGCGCATGGCGGGCAGAAAAAAGCAAAGCCGGCGATCCTTCACGCCCCCCTCTGTCCTGCCGGACATCTCCCCCACGAGGGGGGAGATCGGCCTTCGCCAATCGTGGGAATGCAGGAAAGCCCCGGCCGTCCCTTACGCCGCGGCCAGCAGGCTGGCATTGCCGCCGGCAGCCGTGGTGTCGACGCAGACGGCGCGCTCATGCGCATAGGCGGCCGGGTTGAGCACTTCGCTGACCAGCGGCACGATCGGGCCGGCGCGATCGGCGATCACCTTGCGCACGATGCGAGCGGCCTCAGGCGTGCCGGAAAAGGCAACGACGTCGACACGCAGCGCGCGTGCCTCGACCGGGTCGGGCCGGCCGTCAATGGCCGCCAGCGGCAGGCCTTTGCCGGTCAGTGATGACAGTGCTGCCGGCGCACCCGGCGCGACGGCCAGCACCGCATTGCCGGCGGCGAGCGCCTGGATGGTCTGGGCAAGCAGCGTGTCGGCGTCCGGTCCGAGGCAGAGCACGCGGCCGCGCGGCGACAGCGACAGCGTGTTGGCCTCGCCGGTCGGTCCGGGCAAATCGACCTGGCCGAAATCGATGCTTGCGGCAGCACCGATGGCCGCAGCACCCTTGCCGCGCAAATGCTTCCTCAGCACCGCCACCCGATCCGCCCGCGTCGACCAGCCGCCAAGCGTCGGGTCCGGCAGATTGTCGGCAAGTTCGGTCGCCGTCACCTTGCGGCCGTCAAGAACAGGCGTGCCCGCCTGCGGCCCCTTGCGGAACCGCCTGAGATAGTGCGGCCCGCCGGCCTTCGGCCCGGTACCGGAAAGTCCTTCGCCGCCGAACGGCTGAGAGCCGACCACGGCGCCGATCTGGTTGCGGTTGACATAGATGTTGCCGGCATGGATGCCGTCGACGAAATGCTGGGCGCGGCCTTCGATGCGGGTGTGCAGGCCGAAGGTCAGGCCATAACCCTTGCGGTTGATCGCGGCGATGACCCCGTCGATATCGTCGGCGTCGAAGCTGGCGACATGCAGCACCGGCCCGAACACCTCGCGCTCGATGTCCTCGATGCCCTTAACCCGAAACACATGCGGCGCCACGAAGCGGCCCGGCTTCGGCGCTTCGAGCTTGGCGATCAGCCGGCCTTGCAGGCCCATGTCGGTGCAATAGTCGCGGATCGATTTTTGTGCCTCCTCGTCGATGACTGGCCCGACATCGGTCGAGATCCGCCAGGGATCGCCGACGCTGAGCGCTTCCATCGCGCCTTTCAGCATGTCCAGCATCTTCTTCTCGACGTCCTTCTGCACGTAGAGCACGCGCAGCGCCGAGCAGCGCTGGCCGGCGCTCTGGAAGGCCGAGGCCAGGATGTCGCGCACCGCCTGCTCGGGCAGCGCAGTGGAATCGACGATCATCGCATTCAACCCGCCGGTCTCGGCGATCAGCATGGCGTCGGGCGCGGCAGTCTCGGCCAGCTGCTTCTCGATCAGCTTGGCGACGTCGGTCGAGCCGGTGAAGCAGACGCCGGCAATGCGCGGATCGGCGGTCAGCGGGCCGCCGACCGAGGGACCGTCGCCGGGCAGAAGCTGGATGACGTCTTCCGGCACGCCGGCTTCGCGCAGCAATTCGACCGCACGGAAGGCAATCAGCGGCGTTTGCTCGGCCGGCTTGGCGATGACCGAATTGCCGGTGACGAGTGCTGCCGCAATCTGGCCGGTGAAGATGGCGAGCGGAAAATTCCATGGCGAGATGCACGCGATCACGCCGCGCGCCTCAGTTCCCGTTTCGGCATTGGCCGCCTCGATCGCGTAATAGCGCAGGAAATCGACCGCCTCGCGCACCTCAGCGACGCCGTCGGCCAGGGATTTGCCGGCCTCGCGTGTGGCGAGCGCGAAGAATTCGATGGCGTTGGCCTCATAGAGGTCGGCCGCGCGGTTGAGGATGGCGGCGCGCTCGGCGACGGCGCGCTTCGCCCAGGCCGGTTGCGCCTCCATGGCGATGCGCATGGCGGTCGCAACCTGTTTGGCGGTAGCCTCGCTGACCGTGCCGACCACTTCCTCGGGCTTTGCCGGATTGACCACCGGACGCTGATTGCCGTAGCCGGCGGCACGGGTGATCGGCCTGGCGTGCCAGCGGTCCGGCCCGGCGAATTCAGCCCTGGCCTTGTCGATCGCGGCCAGCGTCACCGGATCGGTGATGTCGAACCCCTTCGAATTGCGGCGGGCAGCACCGAAGATCGCCGACGGGCTGGGAATCGCCGGATTGGCGGCCGGCCTCTGTTTCTCGACGGTTTCGAGCGGGTCGCGGGCAATATCCTCCGGCTCGACCTCCTCGTCGGTGAGTTGGTGGACGAAGGAGGAGTTGGCGCCGTTTTCGAGCAGCCGGCGGACCAGATAGGCAAGCAGGTCGGAATGCGCGCCGACCGGGGCATAGATGCGGCAGCGCGTGCCCTCGGCCCGCCGCACCGTCTCGTGCAGTGCCTCGCCCATGCCGTGCAGGCGCTGGAACTCGAAGGAGTCGCGATCGCCGGCCATCGACAGGACGGCGGCGACGGTGTGGGCGTTGTGGGTGGCGAATTGCGGATAGATGCGGTCGGTCATCGACAGCAGCTTTTTCGCGCAGGCCAGATAGGACACATCGGTGTTGGCCTTGCGGGTGAACACCGGATAGCCGTCGAGCCCGAGCGCCTGCGCCCGCTTGATCTCGGTGTCCCAATAAGCGCCCTTGACCAGCCGCACCATGATGGTGCGGTCGTGCTTCTTCGCCAGCGCATAGAGCCAGTCGATGACGAAGGCGGCGCGTGGACCGTAGGCCTGGACGACGACGCCAAAGCCGTTCCAGCCGGCGAGCTCCGGCTCGGCCAGCACCCGCTCGATGATTTCGAGCGACAGGTCGAGGCGGTCGGCCTCCTCGGCGTCGATGTTGAGACCCATGCGCGAATGGCGCGCCGCCAGCGCCAGCGACAAAAGCCGCTCGGCCATCACAGGCAGCATCTTTTCCTTCTGCGTCGCCTCGTAGCGCGGATGCAGCGCCGACAGCTTGACCGAGATGCCGTGATTCTGGCGGATGTCGGGGCCGTTGGCGCCGGCATCGAGCGACGAGATGGCGTCGGCATAGGCCTTGAGATAGCGCAGTGCGTCGGCCTCGGTGCGAGCCGCTTCGCCCAGCATGTCGAAGGAATAGAGATAGCCTTTCTGGGTCATCGGCCGGCCGCGCTTGACGGCCTCGGCAATCGTGCGGCCGAGCACGAACTGCTCGCCCATTTCGCGCATGGCGGCGGCGACCGCCCTGCGGATGACCGGCTCGCCCAGCCGGCGCACCATGGCGCGCAGCGTGCCTTCGATGCCGTCCTCGCCTTCATCGAGCACCCGGCCGGTCAGCATCAGCGCCCAGGTCGACGCATTGACGAAGATCGAGCTCGAGCCGCCCGAATGCGCCGACCAGTCGTGCGGCGCGATCTTGTCGGCGATGAGGTCGTCCATCGTCTCGGTGTCCGGCACCCGCAGCAGCGCTTCGGCCAGGCACATCAGCGCGACGCCCTCCTTGGTGGACAGGCCGTAAGCGGACAAAAAGACTTCCATCAGCCGCGGATCGGACGAGCCGCGCACCGCCCGCACCAGATCGGCGGCGCGGGCCGAGATTGCCTTGCGCTCTTTCGTCGAAAGGCCCGTCGCCTCGGCCAACCGCTTCACGGCCTCGTCTTCGTCAGGCAAGTAATTGGCACGGATCTGCTGGCGGATGGCTTCGAGCGCTGGCATGACGGTCCTGTGGAGCGAGCATCAGTGAGCGGTCCGGCGGTCACCGGACCGAATGACGCAAGCTAGCACAAAGCGTGGTTTCGATCGGTCCAAAGAAATCGACAGGAGAGGTCGATTGATCTATCATTTGGGCGGATTTCCTCCAATTTGACCAGATATTTGATGACAGAAGACCAATTGGACCGCATCGACAGGAACATCCTTTCGGCGCTGGGCAGCGACGGCCGGCTTTCGATGTCGGAACTCGCGGCAAAGGTCGGCCTGTCGAAGACGCCGGTGCAGGCGCGGGTCAAGCGGCTGGAAAAGGACGGCATCATCCGAGGCTACCAGGCGATCGTCGACCGTGAGCGGATGGGCGAAGGCCATGTCGCCTTCGTCCAGGTGAAACTGTCGGACACCCGCTCGGCCGCGCTCGACGCCTTCAACCGCGCCGTGCAAGCGGTGCCGGAGATCGAGCAATGCCACATGATGGCGTCGAGCTTCGACTATCTGCTGAAGGTCCGCACCACCGACATCGCCGCCTACCGCCGCGTGCTTGGCGAGCGCATCTCCGCTCTGCCCCACGTCGCCCAGACCTCGACCTTCGTGGCGATGGAGACGGTCAAGGACCGGTAGTAAAGCGCTGATGCATTGACGTCGGCGGGACAGCGCCCCCTCTGTCCTGCCGGACATCTCCCCACTTGGGGGAGATCGGCGGCTTCGGCGACAGTACCCCTTTTCTTGAATGTTGAAAATTGGCGAAAGCCGAGGGGCAGCCAATCTCCCCACTCGTGGGGGAGATGTCCGGCAGGACAGAGGGGGGCGCGAAGGATCGCTACCGAGCAGCTGGTCCCTCACTCCGCCAGCGTCTTCAAGAACGCCACCAGTGCCGCGCGCTCGCGGTCCGAAAGCTGCAGCGGGTGGATCTCGGATACACCCTCGACACTGGCAGGCGCCTTCGAATAATGCGCCACAACCTCCTCGAGCGAGGAAAACTGCCCGGCATGCATGTAGGGCGCACGGGTGGCGGCGCCGCGCAGCGACGGCGTCTTGTAGGCGCGGACGAGTTCCGGCCCGGCCTTGACCATGAAGCGCAGCTCGCCGCAGGCGCTGGCGCCACCATCGCGAAACGCGCCGAAACAGTTGAACGGATCGGCCTCGACTTGGCGTACCGCGTCTATGCGGCCGCGATCCGGCGGCAGGTTCGCCACCGACGGCACGCCGGTGTTGTGAAAACCGCCGTCCGTAAAACGCGGCCCGTTATGGCAGGTCACGCAATTGGCCCTGCCGATGAACAGCTTTAGCCCGAGGATTTCTTCGGGCGACAAGGCATCGCCGCCTTGCGGCGCCTGTATACGGGTATCCAAAGCGGCGGCGAACCGGTCGAAGCGCGTCTGCGGTGGCGCGATCGATCGCTCGAAGGCGGCGATCGCCTTGCCGATATTGGCGAAGACGCGGTTGACGTCCTCGGCTTGCGCATCGGACATGGCATTCCAGGCAGCCTTCTCGGCATCGCCGCCGAGCGGACTGGCATTGGCCGGCACATTTGAAAGGTCTGGCAGCGGCCCGAAGATGCGCTCGTAGCGCTCGCCGAATCGCGCCTTGATATAATGCGCGTAGGCGGCGCGGTTGCCGGCCTGCTCCAGCGGATTTTCCAGCGGCGCCAGCGCCTGCGCCCAGAGACTGTCGCGCCGCCCGTCCCAGAAGAACCATGCGTCATGTACAACGCCGGCCAGCGGCATGGTGCGCCGGTTGGTGCGGCCGACACCGACCGCTCGCGGCAGATCGTCCTGGAACTGCCGGTCGATCTTGTGGCAGGTCGAGCAGGAAACCTTGCCGTCGCCGCTCATCCCGGGGTCGAAAAACAGCGTCGCGCCGAGCGCGGCGGCAGCCGGCACGTCGGCGAAGCGGTTGGTGGTGTCGGTTTTCAGCGGCGGCAGGGCTGACAGCGCCAGCGAGGCGATGGTCTTCTTTTCGGCATCGGAAAACTCAGGCTTGCCGCAGCCGGCAAGCACAGCCATCGCCAGCAGCGCGAAAAGTCGCGGAAAGCGGTTCATCTTGCTCCAGCGCTCAGAGCAACACATTGAAGACCACCGTGTCGGATCCGGCCGCCGCGGAAATGGCGAAATGCAGTTGCCACAATCCGCTCATTGTGAATTTCACCCCGCCGATGCGATAGCGGCCATCGCCCAGATAATCGGTCGCATGCGGGCTGGTTGGCAGACCGTGCCTGTGCTGCGGCATGCCGCCGGATATCGAGATCGCAGCGCCCTCCACCGGGGTGCCCGCATTTGTCTTCAGGGTCAGCAGCCAGGATTGCAGCTCGCCTTGACGGACAACGCCCCGCTCCGGCTCGAAACTGGCTACGAACAGGCCGTTCGCCGTCTCTTTCGAACGGGCAATCTCGGAGCCGGCGAGCCGAGGCGCTTGCGGCGCGGTCACATAGACGGCGGCGAGAATGCCGGCCAGCAAGGCAGCCAGACCAACACCTGCCAGAACGTTGCGCCATAACGATGCCAAACCGTTTCCTCTTCCGGATATAACGCCCGCTGGGTAGATTTGCGTCCCGCCGCTTAGTTGAGAAAACGCCGCTGGCGCAAAAATCCTCTGCCGCCAAGCATGGCGCTGCCGCTCGCAAAAAGCTACAGCACCGGGTCTTTGGTTTGTGCATGTCGTGATCCCAAAACCGCCGCGCAGGCTGTGGGCGACATGCACCAGGAGAGAGAGTACATGGCAGGAAACGGCGTCGCTTCGATCGGTGAATGCATGCTCGAGCTTTCAGGCCAAGCCGGGCCGAACTGGCGCATGGGCTTTGCCGGCGACACGTTCAATACGCTGTGGGCGCTGCATGCGCTGAGCGGTGACCGGCCAGCGACCTATGTGTCGGCGTTCGGCGACGACCCGTTCTCGCGCGACCAGAGCGATTTCTTCGCGCAAAACGGCATCGGCATCGGCGCCAGCCCGATTATACCAGGCGCCCGGCCTGGCCTCTATGCAATCACGCTGACCGGCGCCGAACGCTCCTTCACCTACTGGCGCGGCGACGCAGCCGCGAGACAGCTTGCATCCGACGCGGCCGCTTTGGCGAAAAATCTTGAAAATCAGGCGCTTGTTTACTTTTCCGGAATCACTTTGGCAATTCTGGACGACGCCGCGCGCAAGACACTTTTGGCGGCGGTGGCCAAGGCGCGCGCCGCCGGAACGCTTGTCGCCTTCGATCCCAATTATCGGCCGCGGCTGTGGCGCCGGCGCGAGGAAGCACAGACCGCGATCCTCGATGCGCTGGCAGTCTCTGACATCGCGCTGCCGACCTTTCCCGACGAGCAGATGCTGTTCGGCGACGCAGCGCCGCAGAAAACCTCGGAAAGGCTGCGAAAGCTGGTCGGCGAAGTCGTTGTCAAGAACGGCGAGGAGCCGGCGCTGATCGCCGCAGACGGCACCCTGCAACCGGTTCCGGCCGTGCATGTCGCCGCCCCCGTGGATACGACCGGCGCCGGCGATTCCTTCAATGGCGCCTATCTCGCCGCCCGGCTTGCCGGCGATGCCCCAACCGAGGCCGTGTTGCGCGCGCATCGCGTCGCCGCCGCCGTCGTCCAGGTGCGTGGCGCGCTGGCGCCATTCGAGACGTTAAGGGCAGCGTTCGGGGATTAGAACCGACAACCGCCGACAAGCTCGCAGCCCAGGCGCTCGCTATCCGCGCTTTTCGATGACGCCGTACAGGACGTTGCGGTTCTCGCCAAAGAACACCTGCGCCTCGACGGTGTTTCGATCGACGCTGGCATTGATGATGTTCCACATATCGGCCTCCGACCGCAGCAGCAACACCCAGTTCATGAATGTCTCCCAATACCCGGCGTCAGGGTTGCCTTCTGCGTAGTTCGCAAACAGGAAGGTCCCGTTCGGCTTCAACATCTGCAGGCAGGTTTTCGTGAGCTTCACGGCGACGTTGTGCGCAAGGTAGTCGTAAAGGCCGGAGGCGTAGATGAAGTCGAACTTGCCAAGCTTGTGGCCCCGCGTGAGCACGGTTCGCACCGAGCCGTCGATGGCCTCTACCGCAGTGCCCTGGAAGTCGCGCGTGATCAATCCAACGCTCTGAGGGTCCTGATCGAGTGCAACCCAGCGCTTGAGACGGCCCTCCTGTAATGCGGCCGAGCGATTGGCCTCCCTTAAATGGCCGGCCGCAATCGCCAGGACCTCGGTTTGCGGTCCATTCCTGGTCGCAATCTTATCGACATAGCGGGTCAGAAGATCACGCCGTTCCCGTGCCGCGATGGACGACGGCACATCCTTGGTATGCATGTAGAGCGCCTTGCCGATCTCCGAGGCGTTTGCCACGCTCTCCGCCACGTGCGGATCGCAATAGATGTAGTCGAGCAACTGCGCGTCGCCGGAATAACCTCTGGGCTTGTCATGGGACCACCGCGTGAGCGGATCCTCAAGAAAGTACTCCAGGACCGGGTGGTTCTGCACCACCGGTATCAATGCCTGCCAGACGTCGGGATGAACCTTGGAACGCGTCGCGCTGAGGTACGACGTCACACGACGAATGATCTCGGCGGGGTCCTTTCGTTGCTCGATTTGCTGGTGTGTGGTGTGGAGAATGAGCGCAAGCTCGACGCGAGCGGTTTCGAACGCTTCGCTATGAGGCTCGAGCTTTTTTTGAGGGAGACTGGCGGCGATCATCTCGGCAGTAATCAAACTTTTGCCATCGAGGATGGTTGCCACCGCAGAACTCCATAATCACATTTAACTAGATATCGTTACATATTGCGTAAAATTTTATCTTTGCCAAGACACATGTCAGGCATTTTAGCGGTGTCGTTAAATTCCCGCCAACCATGCTGGTTTTTTGGACGCCTTGCGGGTCGGATTCCAGATACGAGTTAACCCAAACCTATATGCGCGACTGCATATTGCTTGCGAGGCGCCGCAATTCGCTGTCGCGCCTGAGGAGTCGGCCGGCGTGGGGGTAGAAGCTAGAAATGAGTTCGGCATACAAAGCCCCGTTCAAATGGGGCTTAGGGTGACGAACGAATACGCGTCATCCGCATTGGCCGATATGGCCCATGCGGAACCGCTTGAGCGGCGCTACGAGCGACGGTCCGACGAACTCCGCAGCCTCTACTGGGAGGAAGGCCAGGCGAAGCGAAGGATGGACGCCAGGCCGGGGCTTTGGATCGCCGTCGCCATCTATCTCATGTTTTCGGCAACGGATCTGCTGCTGATTCCGGATGTGGCACTCTATACGATCACGGCGCGCTTCGCGGTCGGAGTGACTGCGCTGTTGACCCTGGAAGCACAACTTCGCCGGGGGGTCGGAACGGAATGGATTGACGTGACTTGCGCCGCAGCCATCATCTTTGGCTATGTTGGTTGGTTGTCCCCAGCGGTTATGGCCGCGGACAAGGAAAGCGTCTCTTATTATATGGTCTTCGGTACTATCTTCATGATGGGCGCCAATCTTTTCTTCACATTCAGGTTTAATCTATCCATCGTAACTTCTGCTATAATTTTGTGTGTACTATACACCGTGAACTATTTCGTACCTTCTACGCTAACATACAAAATAGTACTAGGAATTTTTTACATTTCGTGCTTCATATTCACGTCGTATGTAAACTGGAGGTTAAACGAGGAACGTTACAACGTCTTCCTGAACGCCTTGGAAGCTAAAATCCAGCACAAGGAGGCCACCGAGCGCGGACAGGCGCTCTTGAATCTGTCGAGAACCGATCCGCTTACCGGTCTGGAGAATCGGCGTGCGATCGACGAGAAGCTGCGCGACTACTGGAGCGACTGGCAAAGGCATGGCAGCGGTTTTGTGGCGATCCTCATCGACGTGGACTTCTTCAAAAGGTTCAACGACTACTACGGACATCAGGAAGGCGATCGCTGCCTGATACTTGTCGCCAATGCCCTTGCCGAAATGATCAAGCAGCACAATGGTTCAATCGGCCGCTACGGCGGGGAAGAATTCATTGTCCTGGCTCGCATGGAGAAAAGGGAACAGGTCGCAGGTCTTGCCGAAGCCATTCGAAGCACGGTGGAGAACCTCGCGCTTCCCCACCAGCAGCGCAGAGACGGCACCTCGGTGGTGACGGTGAGCGTCGGCGCTGCCTTCACCAGGGCGCAGACTGGCGCCAAGCTGGAGAAGATCGTCCACGAGGCCGATCGTGCGCTCTATCTGGCGAAAGCAGGCGGTCGCAATTGTACCTGGCTGTTCGATCCAAACGATCCCCAGAGCAGCGACGAGAGCGAGAACATTGCGGCTTTGCTGAAGATCGCGATCGGCCAGGATCTCGTTTCACTCGTCTACCAGCCGATCCAGAACGTGGCGTCTGGCCGGGTTGAAGCCGTCGAGGCTCTGATGCGCCTCAAAATGCTGGACGGTACATCGGTTCCGCCGAGCCTGTTCATTCCTGTTGCGGAACGAACCGGCGCGGTCCTGGAGCTCGGGCGCTGGGCCATAAGGACAGTGTGCACCGAGCTCTTGGCGGACGATCACGTCCGTGTCGTCAGCGTCAACGTCTCTCCAATTCAGCTCAAGACGCCCGGCTTCGCAGCTTCGGTTGCGACGATTTTGAGCGAGACCGGCGTCGCCGGCAGCAGGCTGGCCCTCGAAATCACCGAAGGGCTGGAGATGGAGATGCACTCCGACGTTCTGCGCTGCATCAGCGACCTGAAGCTGCTGGGGGTCAGGGTATGGCTTGACGACTTCGGGACAGGCTTCGCGGGCCTCTCATGGCTTCGTCTCATCGATTTCGATATGGTGAAGATCGACCGCTCGTTCCTGCATGACTGCGGCACCCCAAGGGGCAAGGCGATGCTGCAAGACATCATTGCCCTGGTGCGAAATCGCGGCCATAAAATCCTGGTCGAAGGGGTGGAAACCGACGAGCAGCTGGCCCTGATCCGCGAATTCGACATCGATAAGATCCAGGGCTTTCACGTCGGCCGACCTGCTCCCGCCGCCAATTTCCGCACGAAACCGGCCGCTTACAAACGCACATTGTCGATCGTCAAGTCCGCATGAATGGCGGCGAGCGGCTACCGCCAGCCGTCGTCGCCGCGCTTCCCTCAGCAATGGTCCAGCGGCAATGTCTCGGGCCCGGATATCCGGATAGCCGATCGACCGTCGCCGCCGTCTATCTCAGCGGATCAGGTCTGGCTCATTGCTTCGTGCTCGCCTCCCGGAACGCCGCCTCTCCGGCCTCCGAAACCTCGGCCCACTTCTTGTCGGCTGCCGGATCCGGGGCGTAGCTGTCGTGCCAGTTCCACCATTTGTAGGCCGGGGTCTGGGGATAGCCTTCGGGCGAGTCCTCCCAGGAGGCGATGGAGCCTGGCTTTCAGGCGGTCGTCGACTGCATGCTGGGGGCCGGCTGGACGCGGGGAGATCTGCTGTTCGCCGGCTGCGCCGCCGCCGCGCACTGGCCGAACAACTGGCGATCATCGCCATCGTTTCGCGCGGCGATTCCAAGGAAATCAGGAAACAGATCAAGCAGCTGTCGAGGGACTAGGGTCAAAACTCAATCAGCCGGTGATCGACAATGACCGGGATGGAAGGCGGCCCGTCGTTGGACGTTCCCCACCACGACAGATACGCGCTCGGGCATCTCTTTAGGGCAGCCATAGCCGCACTTCCACCCATCGCTTACCTCATGCGGGCATCAATGACCCGCATGATCGCGACCGCAGTGCTCGTGTTCTGGGTGCCTTCTGTAGTAGCGCCTTTAGCGCAGGCCCAAACATCGCCCTTCTTGACTGTGAACTTTTCTTTGTTGTGAACGACCGAAAGTTCTCCCTCAGTCATGTGGCAGA
Source organism: Mesorhizobium sp. WSM4806 (assembly GCF_055811635.1). Taxonomy (NCBI): domain Bacteria; kingdom Pseudomonadati; phylum Pseudomonadota; class Alphaproteobacteria; order Hyphomicrobiales; family Phyllobacteriaceae; genus Mesorhizobium; species Mesorhizobium sp. WSM4806. The sequence continues at coordinate 180,297 of NZ_JBVVQZ010000002.1, forward strand.
GCATGTCGTTCGTCATCATGTTGTCCGGCGTCTTCGCCCCGGGTTGGATAACAACATCGCGTAGCATGACCGTTTTATAAGCTGGTATGACCGAAGCCCGCTCACCAAGCGCTACAACTCTGACACCGGGGCCGATCTCCTTGCCCTCATCGGGGCCGTAAGTCTGTGCGGCTGCTGGGGTCGCCCAAGCGATCAGTGGCGTCGCGGCTACTGTAAGACCGAGTGCAAATGTGGATCTACGATTGACGGCTTCCATTGCTTCCTCCCTATCAAAAGTTGGTCGGAAAGGTAGGCCAACAAGTCAAGGATGAGCGTTGCGGCCCAAAGTCAACTGATCTTCCGTTGGGTTTTGAGCCTAGGGCCGGATGGATAACTGCCTGACGACACGAGGAACTCGGAGTGCGAATTGTTCTTGGCGTGACAGCGGTGCGTGACGCTAGTGAACCCGGCTTAACCCACTGCATCGTCGGCGCTTCTTCATCTCCTTGGGCGCCTCGCCGGCATGCTGGAGGCCCTTCCACAGCCGCTTCCAACTCAGTGAAGGCGGCGCGGCTCCCGCAAAAGGAAACGCCGAGGTCGAGGCGCAGCTCGCAATTGCACGCTCCATGATCCGCGCCGGCCGGCCACTCTAGAATCATAACTAGCGGACTTCGCGTCTTAGGCTACTCGGAACCGCTTAATGCCGCCGCGGTCCAGAAGCCAGCGCAATGGCACCAAAGGCGGTTATAATCTCACGCCAGACCATTTCCGGAACCTAGTCAGACATTCCAAGGCAGCCTGCAACAAATCGCCTCCCGTCGGCATCCGTTTGCGGCGGTCATGGTTCACCTGCGACCGAATCTGGACACGGCGCAGAGCCAGGACTACTGTCTACCCAATGAGCAGGTTCGTCCGCATCCTCGCAGTCGTCTTCCTCGCGGCCTTCGCCCTCGGCACGGCGGCGCATGCCGCGGCTTTGACGGACATGTCCCTGAAGATGTCGATGGCTGAGATGGACGGCGACATGCCCGACTGCCAGGACTGTCCCGGCGATGACGGTGAGACGTCGGCATGCGACCAGTTCTGCGTTACCTCGCTTGTCGCGATCTGCACGCCTGCCGCGGCCGAGCTGCCGCATTTCGCCGGTATCGTATCCTTGCCTCCCGGAGAACCGTCCGACGGCCGCACCGGTCCGCCCGAGCCCTATCCTCCCCGAACCACCTTCCTGAGCTGACACGGCCGCGGCATCCGCTCGCGACTGACCCGTCGACGCGCCCGGCTACGTCCGCGCGTCAAAAAAGCCTATTCCGGAATGGTTGATCCAATGCCCTATCCACGTGTGCCGGCGCTGACGCGTCGAACCTTCCTCGCATCGGCCGCCGCCGTTTCGGCGGGCGTGGTGCTTCCACCGCGATCCGACGCCGCAGGCCTTCGCGAGTTCCGGATCCGCGCCGGACCGGGACGCGCCCAGATCGCGCCAGAGCCGCATGGCGATACCCCCATCTGGTGCTATGACGGCAGCCTGCCCGGTCCGGAAATTCGCATCCGCCAGGGAGAACACCTGCGGGTGGCGGTCGAGAACAAACTCAACGAAGAGACGACGGTGCACTGGCACGGTTTGCGAGTCCCGAACGCGATGGACGGCGTGCCGCACCTCACGCAGGCGCCGATCTGGCCCGGCGAGACCTTTGCCTACGAGTTCGATGCCGTCGACGCAGGCACCTTCTGGTACCATCCGCACCATCGCAGTTTCGAGCAGGTCGGCAGAGGCCTCTACGGCCCGCTGATCGTGGAGGAAGCCGATCCCATCCGGGTCGACCGCGAAGTCACATGGGTGCTGTCCGACTGGCGGCTGACCAAAACCGCCGAGATGCGGGAAGACTTCGGCAACCGCCATGACATGATGCACAACGGCCGGGTCGGAAACACGGTCACGATCAATGGCCGCGTGCCGGATGTCTTTCAGGTGCGAAAGGGAGAACGCATCCGGCTGCGGCTGATCAACGCCGCCAACGCCCGCATTTTCGGCCTCGACTTCGGGAACCATCAGCCTGCCGTCATTGCGCTGGACGGGCAGCCAGTAGAGCCGCATGCGCCGGAAGGCGGGCTGGTCGTGCTCGGGCCCGCGATGCGCGCCGACCTCACCCTCGACATGACGGCTGACGCCGGAAGCCGGGTTTCCGTGATCGACCGCTTCTACGAGGGCCTCGAATACCGCCTGGTCGACCTAGCCTATGCCGGTAATCCGCTCAGGCAGGCGACTCCCGACTGGCCTGTCGCCCTCCCGCCCAACCCGCTGCCGGAGCCGGACCTTGCATCGGCCGTCCGGCACGAGGTCACCTTCAACGGCGGCATGATGGGAGCCATGGTCATGCAGGAGATGGGCGGCAGCATGGGCGACACGCGCAAGCATTCCCCCGGCGCCGTTGGCGGCATGATGGGCAGCATGGGCGGCATGATGAACATGATGCACTCCGGCGGCATCTGGTTCATCAACGGCATCGCGGCGGAAGGGCACGTCATGGACCCGATGCTGACGCTTGCGCGGGACAAGAGCCATGCCATCGCGATGACCAACGCGACGGCCTGGCATCATCCGATCCACCTGCACGGCCATTCCTTCCGGGTGATCTCCCGGAACGGCAAGCCGAGCAAGCACCGCGAGTGGCAGGACACGGTGCTCATGTCTCCGCGCGAGCGGGTGGAGATCGCCCTCGTTGCCGACAATCCGGGCGACTGGATGCTCCATTGCCACATACTCGAACACCAGGCCGCCGGGATGATGGGCGTCTTCCGCGTCGCCTGACCAATCCCTCAAAAGGAGAACCGAAAATGCGTACTATCCTGAATGCCGTCGCCCTCGCTTCCTTCGTCTGGGCTGCCGTCCCGGCGCTCGCGGGCGAGAAGGACGTCACCCTCTACAAGAACCCGCAGTGCGGCTGCTGCGAAGGCTATGCCGAGTACCTGCGGGAGAACGGCTTCACCGTCACCAGCAAGGCCACCCACGACCTCGCCGAGATGAGCCGCGAGGCAGGCATCGCGGACGAATTCCAGGGCTGCCACCTGTCATTCGTGGACGGCTACGTCGTCAGCGGCCACGTCCCCGTCGGCACGGTCAAGAAGCTGCTCACGGAGCGGCCCGACATCAAGGGCGTGACGCTGCCCGGCATGCCAATGGGCTCGCCGGGAATGAGCGGCACCAAGGAAGCGCCGTTCGAGATGCTGGAGATCACCAAGTCTGGCAGCGTGGGCGGCGTATACGCGCGGGAATAGGCCTGCAACGAGACGCGGAAAAGGAGCCGACAACGATGGACGGCGGAATGATGGAAGGCATGGGCGGCATGATGCTGGGCATGGGTGTGGGCTGGCTCCTGCTCGCAGTTGCGCTCGTTCTCGCGGTCGCGACCTTGGTGAAGTACCTGTTCTTCAGCGGCCGCAAATGAGCAGGCAGGCTGTTATCCTCGGCTTCGCGGCGCTCTTGGGAGTTGCCGCCCTCGCCTTGATCTGGTCGTTCGGAGCAAGCGAGGCCGCGGCAATTGCGCGGGGACGGCAGCTCTATTCCGCGAACTGCGCTTCCTGCCACGGGGCCAGCCTCGAAGGCCAGCCTGACTGGAAGAGGCAGCTTCCCTCGGGACGCATGCCCGCCCCGCCGCACGATGCGTCCGGGCACACCTGGCACCACCCGGACGGGGTGCTGTTCCGGATCACCAAAGAGGGTCCAGCCGCCGTGGTGGGCAACGGGTACGCTAGCGACATGCCGGGATTCGAGGACATTTTGAGCGACGAGGAGATCCGCGCCGTTCTCGCCTTCATCAAGAGCACATGGCCGGAGCGGGAGCGCGCCTACCAGTCGGAGATGAGCCGCCGCGAGCAGGAAAAGACGCAGTGAAGACGATCCCGTCGGCGCTGATACTTACCGTCGTTGTGGCCGTGGGCAACGCGCACGCGCAGGAACCGACAGTGATGCCGCTGCACGAGGAGCCGCAGCCCTTGCCCGAGCTCATCCTCGCCGACGAGGCGGGAGAGCCGCAATCTCTCGACGATTGGCGCGGCAAGATGGTGCTGCTCAACGTCTGGGCGACCTGGTGTGCGCCCTGCCGGGCCGAAATGCCCACGCTCAACCGCCTTCAGGGGCGGCTCGGCGGCGAGGGATTCGATGTCGTCGCCCTTTCGGTGGGCCGAGCGGGAGCCGGCGCAGTCCGGAAGTTCTTCGACGAGATCGGGGTCAAACTCCCCGTCTTCATCGACCAGGACGGGACTGCGATCCGCGCTTTGGGACTGTTCGGCCTGCCAGCCACGCTTCTGATCGGCCCCGACGGAAACGAGCTCGCGCGACTCGCCGGACCCGCCGAATGGGACACCCCCGAGATGGTTTCCTTCTTCGAAGGGATCATCGTACGAGAACTCGACCAAACCGGAGAACGGAGATGAACAGAAAAACACTTCTCGCCGCGATGGCCGTCACGTCTGTCCTCGCGCTTCCCGCATTTGCCCATCATCCGGGCGCCGATCTCGACAGGCTTATGGGCAGCGAGAGAAGTATTTCCAGGCGATCGACGCTCCCGCAGCGCCGGGATTCGATCTGGCCGACGACGAAGGCAATCCGGTCCGCCTCTCGGACTTCGCCGACAAGGTCGTTGTACTCAATTTCATGTTCGCGAGTTGCACCGACGTCTGTCCGCTGCACTCCGACCTGATCGCCCGCGTCCAGGCGATGGTCAACGAAACGCCCATGAAGGACGTGGTGCAGTTCCTGACGGTGACGACAGACCCGAAGTCAGACACGCCCGAGGTCATGAAGGGATACGGCGAAGCGCACGGGCTCGACCCGCGCAACTGGACCTTCCTGACCACCCGCGAAGGGCAGGCGGAGGATGCGACGCGCAAGCTGTCCGAGCAATACAACGTCCGTTTCGATCCGCTCGAAGGCGGCCAGCAGATGCATGGCTTGGTGACGCACGTGATCGACCGCGGCGGGCGCTTCGCGGCCAAGTTCCACGGCCTCAGGTTCGATCCGCTGAACCTGGTCATGTACGTCAATGGGCTGACGAACAGCGTGAATCGGCCGTGATCAATTGACTTGATCCAGCACTACCGCCGGACGCCCTCCGAGGTTGTCCGGTTGGGGGAACAACACGGCAACAGCGCAGGGATCGCTCATGAGCCGCCGCGCCAGCGCCGCTGGGAACAGGATTCCTGCGTTTCGACGCCGCCGCCGTCTATCTCAGCGGATCAGGTCTGGCTCATTGCTTCGTGCTCGCCTCCCGGAACGCCGCCTCTCCGGCCTCCGAAACCTCGGCCCACTTCTTGTCGGCTGCCGGATCCGCGGCGTAGCTGTCGTGCCAGTTCCACCACTTGTAGGCCGGGGTCTGGGGATAGCCTTCGGGCGAGTCCTCCCAGACCTCCTGCCGGCCCAGCGGCGTGATGTCGAGATAGTTCCAGGTGCCGCCCATCTGCTCGTCGCCGCGGTTGTTGATGAAGTAGGTGCGGAACACGCGATCGCCGTCGCGGATGAACACGTTGTGGCCGTGCCACTCGTCGACGCCGAAATCGGCGTCGAAGCTGTCGGTGAGGGTGAACCATGGTATCTCCCAGCCCATCCGCGCCTTCAACCGCGCGATATCCGCCTGCGGCGCACGCGAGACGAAGACGAGGGTGATGTCACGGGCGTTCAGATGGGCGAGGTGGGCAACCTGGTCGGCCACCATGGAGCAGCCGCGGCAGGCATGGTCGGGCCAGCCGAACACTCCCGGCTCGAAGAAGGCGCGGTAGACGATCAGCTGACGCCGGCCGTCGAACAGGTCGAGCAGGCTCACCTTCCCGTCGGGCCCCTCGAACGCATAATTCTTCTCCACCGCCATCCACGGCATCCGCCGCCGCTCGGCGGCCAGCGCGTCACGGGCGCGGGTCTGGGCCTTTTCCTTCACGAGCAGCTGCTCGTGGGCCGCTTCCCACTCCTGCGGCGACACCACCGGTGGCGTGCGCATGGCAGTCTGTCCGCTTTTCCGTTCGCTCTCGGCTACTGAAGTCATGGCTTCCTCCTGATCTGGGCGCGCGCCTCGTCGCTGAAGCGCGGCTCATTCGCTGCTCATCGCTGGTTGTTGGGCCTAAAATAGTTTGGCACCGGAAAACGACCAGTGGGAGTAACAAGTGTGACGCTATTATCCCCTCGGCGCGTTGAACCGCGTGGCGTGGCGCGACGGTGCTCCCGCCGCATGCCCGGGGCGCTGGCGCCATTCAAAATTTTGAGGGCAGCGTTTCGAAGATTGGGCTCAAACTCAAATCAGACTGGCTGCCGCCAATGGCCGAGAACCTTGCTGCTTGAACTGGTCGGCGGGAACTAGCAAAGAGCGCCATAACGGGCATCCGACACTGAACGCAAGAGCGGACGTTGACTCTGTTCTCCGCTACATCAACCCCACCAATCTACCGTCCACCGGGCTATGTCGAAGACGAACGGTGGAGATCGACTCGCGCCACGGCGTAGGCGTCAAGAGAGATGAATTGGTCATCCAACCGTCTTCCGGGACTTTCCATGAAGTTCGGATCGGCTGCCGCCCGCTCGAACTGGTCGGCAGCAAGAAGAGCAATGCGGGCGCTGTTCGGCGTATCCGAAAGCTGCACTGATTGCTTTTTGGCAGTAAGATTCGAGAGCCACAGCGTCGTGCGCCCGTCTTTTTCGGCCGCGATCGCCGCGATGCTGTCAGCTCCGGAAGTTGCCACGGACAGCAGGGTGGCCCCACTGAGTTTTGAGAGGCCTGCCATGACATGGAAAGCGGGATACACCATTCGGCCATCCTGTTCGTCAAACCACGGCTGCACGAAATCGGCCTTCCTGTAGACGTATCCGAACGGGCCGGTGAAGTCGCCGAATGCGACGGCCTCGATTCCCTCGCGCGCGCAGGCCGCGAAATAGCCGACTGTCCAAGCCGCATTGAACAGGCCGCGCTGCCGAGGATCGATGCGGCTCAGACAGACGCGACCGTTCGCTTCATTCGGCGCAGTGGACTTGCCGTAGGGGTTCTCGCGGCAGCCTAGCTGACTGGGACCTATACGCAGGGGCAAGCGGTCGCCCATGAAAGCACGGGTAGAGCGGATCAGATGGGGGATAGCCTGAAGCGTCTCCATTACGGAGACATCATCTGCTGCGTGCACGTTTGGACAGGTGGTGAAGGTTGCGTAGTCGAGCGCTCCGCTTGGCGGACGCTTGCGGTTTAGCTCGGTGAAGTATGCGGCCATGCCGCCGCCCAGCGGCACCCCGGGGAAAGCCCGGCGGGCGGCGGCGTAGTTTTGCTCGAAGGTGGGCATCGCCGGCCACGGTGCTCCCGGCTGCACCGACTTCATGTCCTGCGCCGGAAAGACGGAGACAGCTTCTGGATTGAGGCGAAGGCTTTGGACAGCATCCGCGAGAGGCGCCAATTCGCCGAAAGGATCAAGCGTGCCCTTGGTGATGATCTCAAGTACGACGCCAGCGCCGGTCAACTGTGCCAGGGCGGTGTAACCTTCAAGTTCATCCTGGCCGTGCCCGAACCGGAGATCGACTTGGCAGACCACCCACTGCGGAGCCAATGGTCGAATGAGCTCGGCGACTTCAAACGCGTGCTTCGCCTCGTCGGCAGCGACGCCGATGCCAATGCGGGGCACTCGACCGATGGCTCTGCCAATCGTCAGGTTGATGGATGGATCGGGGTTTTTGGAAGACCCGGCAGGGAGCGTTCCCAACAGCTGAAGTCGGACGGCCTGCGTGAATTTCTCGCCTTTCGGCAATCTGTAGGGCCACGGGCGACGCAGGGGACGGACATAGGTTTTGTAGGAGGCGTCGGACCAATTGCGCTGGTCCTCCATTTCAAAGGCGTCACCTTCCATGGTGCACGTGGCCCAGATTCCAGGCACGATCTCGTGCGAAAGCGCGCGAATGTCGGTGAACGGACACCTAGGATCGATGTAGTCCGGAAAAAGCGAGAGTTTTTCGCGACCGTCCTCGTGCAGCACCTTTACCGGCTTGCCGGCCAAACCCTCGATCGGATGCAGCACGACGAAGCCGGTTCTGTTGGTCAATACGTCAGTTTCGGGCTCCGCCTCCACCACAAACGACAGCGCACCGTCGCTCCCGCCTGCGATCCGCGCCTGGTAGACCAGCCGACCGCACGCACCGGCGCATGTTCCACGATAGGCGACGCTGAACGCATCCGGCTTTTCATCGATCTGAAGGTCATCGAGAACGGGCGTCTCGGTTCCCCAGTTCTCGTCCCGTACGAGAAATGAAATCCCGCGCAGAACCTCGACCCCGCCGATCCGCACATAGCGTATCGCCCCATTGTCAAACTCGACCGACAAGGGTCCCGCGCGCAGTGTCCGCAACTGCGGATCGACCTGTTCGGTCCCACACAAGCGGATTGCTCGAGGTGCTGCCGTGGTCAAATCGCTCTCTCGGTCTTGGCGTCGAAAATCGAGGCCCGGTTCATGTTGATGTCGATCGGCAGTCTCTCGCCGGGACGACTGACGTCGTGCGCCTGCAGTTCCGCCATCACCGGCGCGCCGGCCAGGCGGAAGGTCGCATAGCTGCGCGAGCCGGTCGGCTGCAGCAGGTCGATCGTTGCGTCGTAGCGAAACGTGCCCTGCGCAGGTGTCGCAGCATGCGCGCGCGTCAGATGTTCTGGCCGCAGTCCAAGCAGCACCGCCTGTCCGTCAATGGCGCCATTCAGGCTCCGGCCGCGGGCGACCGGAAGCAGCGCCTCGGAGAGCCGGATGGCGGCAGCGCTGCCGTCCAACTTCAGCGTGCCCGGCAGGAAGCTCATCCGCGGCGAACCGAGAAAGCCAGCGACGAAGGTCGAGGCGGGGCGCTCGAACAGCTCGAGCGGCGCGCCCTGCTGCTCGATCATTCCGTCGCGCATCAGCACGATGCGGTCAGCCAGAGTCATCGCTTCGATCTGGTCATGGGTGACGTAGATCATCGTTGTCGCAATGTCCTGGTGAAGGCGCTTGATCTCGCCGCGCATCTCGTCGCGAAGCTGCGCGTCGAGGTTGGACAGCGGCTCGTCGAACAGGAAAATGCGCGGGCTGCGGACAATGGCGCGGCCGATGGCGACCCGCTGGCGCTGCCCGCCGGACAATTGGCGCGGAAAGCGCCCGAGCAGCGGGGTGATGCCAAGCATGCGCGCCGCCTCGGCGACGCGCGTCTCCACCTCCGATTTCGGCATTTTTCGCGCCTTTAGGCCGAAGCCAATGTTTTTCGCCACGTTCATGTGGGGATAAAGCGCATAGTCCTGGAACACCATCGCCACGTCACGGTCGCGCGGTCGGAAATCGTTGACCACTTCGCCGCCGATCTCGATCGTGCCTTCCGAACTCTCCTCCAGCCCTGCAATGGTCCTCAGCAGCGTACTCTTGCCACAGCCGGACGGGCCGACCAGCACGGTGAACTCGCCGTCGCGAATGTCCAGGTCTATGCCGCGCACGGCATGGAAGGCGCCGTAGCGCTTGTGCAAGCCGGTGATCCTGACTTCGGCCATGCCGACCCTTTCTATCCGCGAACAGCGCCGAGCGTGAGCCCGCGCACGAGATGTCGTTGGGCAAGTACTCCCAGCGCGATCGACGGTACGAGGGAGACGATGGCCAGGGCTGCCGCCTCGCCATATTGCGCGCCCTGGAAACCGATGAAGGCGCGAAACACCGTTGGCAGCGTGAAAGCAGTGCGGCTGGTCAGAATCAGCGCGAAGAAGAACTCCGTCCAGCAGGCGATGAAGGCGAAGACCGCCGCCGCGACGATGCCTGGCGCGGCGAGCGGCACTGCGACGCGCCAGAACGCCTCCCACCGCGTGCAGCCGTCGACAAGGGCCGCCTCCTCCATCGATTTCGGCATGCCGCGGAAATAAGCGAACATCATCCATACCGACACCGGCAGCGTGAACACCGTATAGGCGATGATCAGGCCAATATGCGTGTCGTAGAGGCCAACGCCGCGGTAGATCAGGAACACCGGCAGCACGATGCCGATGGGCGGCAGGAAGCGCTGTGACAGCACCCAGAACGACAGATGCTGGCCGCCGGTGTTGTAGCGCGCCAGGCTGTAGGCCATCAGCGTGCCGAACAGGGCCGAGAGCACCGTTGCCGACAGCGAGATGATCAGGCTGTTGATCAGCCCGTCGAGGCCGCGATAGGCGAACAGCGCAGCTTCATAGTGGACAAGGGTGGGTGCGGTTGGGAACCAGACGGGCGGCACGGTGAGATAGTCGTCGCTCGGCTTGATCGAGGTGTTGAACATCCAGTAGAGCGGCCACAACACGAAGACCAGGAAGAAGCCGAGCAGCAGGATGCGGCCGACCGGTATCGACCGGCGTTTCGGGCGACGGACAGGCGCGACGGCCGCCATCAGACCGGCTCCGTCTTCAAAAGCCGTCGCACCAGCAGCATTACCACGAGCGCGGTGAAGATCAGGAACAACCAGCTTCCGGCGGTCGCCTGCGACAGATGGAATTGGGTGAAGCCGACCGTGTAGAGATAGTAGGAAGCGGTGTAGGTCCGCGTGCCTGGCCCGCCGCCGGTCATGATGAAAATAGTATCGAACATGCGGATTGCATCGAGCAGCCGAAAGGTCAGCGCCAGCAGCATCATTGGCGCAAGATGCGGCAGGGTTATCGCCCAGAACGCTTGCCAGGCATTGACCCCGTCGAGTTCCGCCGCCTCGTAAAGGTTCGGGGGAATGGCGGTAAGCCCGGCGAGCAGGATGACGAACATGAACGGTGTCCACTGCCAGACATCGGCGATGATCAGCGAAACATAGAGCCATGGCGATTCGGTCATCCAGCCGATCGTCACCTCCTGCCCCAGAAGTTGCGTCAAGATGTAGTTGGTCGGCCCGAACGGCCGCTGCAGCAGCAGCGTCCAGGCCTGGCCGACGATGACCGGGCTGATGAACAGCGGCACGATCAGGATCGACATGATCACGCCGCGGCCCGGAAAGCTGCGAACCATGGTCAGCGCCACGAGAAGTCCGAGAACGAATTCGATAGCGACGCTAATCCCCGACAGCCACGCTGTCAGCAAAAGCGACCAGCGCGCGACGGGATCGAACACGACGCGCTCGAAATTCTTCAATCCGACAAAGGCGTGGCCCGGCACCTGGAAATCATAGTTGATGAAAGACACGACCAGCGAGAACAGCAGCGGATAGACCGAGAGCGCCAGGATCAGCAGTACTGCTGGCGCCACCAGCAGCCATTTGAAGTGGCGGTCCGCCCAATTTGCGAAGCCCGACAGCCGTGGCGGGGCGCCGGCGGCCTTCAAGCGACTGATGGTTGCGGTATGCTGCATCGATTACATCCCAAAACCTGCCTGGCGGTTGCGACGAGGTGTTGCGGACCAAGCGCCCGCAACACCGATTTTGGTCAAGAATGCCGGCCGGCGTCCCTGAGGCAGGCCGAACTCAGAGGGTGACCGCCATGCCGAGCTTCTCCACCGTGTTGTCGGCAGTAGCGCCCGGCAGTTTCAGGAACTCGGTGTAGAATGCCTTCTGCGAATCCACGCCGAGCCGGTCGGTCGTCTCATTCCACTCGGCCGCCGCTGTTTCTAGCGACGCCTTCGGATCCGCACCGGCCCACACAGCTGTGCACATGCGGTCGATGCTCAGGAAATAGTCCTGCGCGCCTGGCATGATCGGGTCGAGGAGGCCGACATTGGCCGAGTTGTTAAGATTGCTCAGATACTCCTTGGCGCTCGGGAACAGCGCGCCGTAAAGCTCGGATTTGAAGTGGGAGATGCGGTAGGGATCGCGCAGGGCGTAGGGCAGCATGCAGCGCGCAAGCGAGACGGGTGGCGAGCAGGCCCATTGCATGAAAAGGTAGGCCGCTTCGGGGTTCGCCGAATCCGCCGACAGCGCCTTGTTGTAGCCGGTCGCATGTTCAGGATTGCCGGGCACGACCGCGTAGCCGACCTTGCCGGCGATCTGCGATTGCGGGATGAAGTTGATTGCGGTGGCCGACTGCGAATAGTTCGCGGCCATGCGGCCAGACGGCGGCCAGGAGTAGATCATCGCTACCTTGCCGGTCAGGAACGCCGCCCACAGCGAGACGGCGTCGAGTTCATTGTTGCCGGGAATCGACGCCGCATTGGCTGCAATCATGTTCTGCAGCGTCTTCACGCCGGCATCCGAAACCAAGCCGGCCTTCATGTCGTCGCCGAACAGTTTTCCACCGTTGGCGCGGTACTGCTGCAGAAAGTCGAACTGGTTGCCGGGACTGCCCGCCTTGCGGAAATGGCCAGCGCCATAAACGTTCGGCGCCATCTGGTCGGTGATGAACTGGGCGATCTGGGCATATTCCTCCCAGGTCTTCGGCGGCGCCAGCTTGGCGTTGAACTTGGCCTGGTAGGCCTCCACCATCTTCGGATCCTCGAAGATGTCCTTGCGGTAGTAGAGAGCGAACATGTCGCCGTCGTCGAAGAAGCCCCAGATCTTGCCCTTGTAGGTCGGCAGCGCCTTGTAGAGCGGATGATAGTCCTCGAGGTCGGCCGGGTTCATGTATTTGGCGATGTAATCGTCGAGAGGTGCGATGACGCCGCCATCGGCCAGCGACGGCGTCCAGGCTGGCGAGATGTCGAGGACGTCATAGGCGCCTGAGCCGGCAATGTGCTCGGCAACGGCCTTGGAGTACTGGTCCGGGTTCGACAGTTCGACCACGTTCGACTTCATGCCCGTAAGCTGCTCCCACATCGGTCCACTGAAATTGCGCGGGTCGAGAGCCTGCAGGCCTGCCTCGTAGGTCATGTTCAGCGTGACGCCCGAATGCGCCTTGGCCGCCTCGACGGCGCGGAAGGCGGAACCATCCGCCGGGCCTTCCATCGACGCCTTCATGGCCGCCGCCTGCGCCTGGCCGAGCGGTGAAGCGGCGTCTGCCAGTTCGAGCTTCTGCTGCGCCAGCGCCCAATCCGTCATCATGGCGAGGATCGGTCCGGACGCCGCCAGCATGCCGGTCATCTGGCCGAAGCGGGTTATGAAAGTTCGGCGGGTGGTTTCGCCGCGCATAAAGGCGTCGACCTCTGCTTCGAGGCCTGCCTGAAAGTCACGTTTTTCATGATCGTTCATAGAACTTGGTCCTCCCATTTTCGTTTGCCTTCACTCGTCCGCGGGCGCGGCGGTCGAGCATTCCTCTCGTGAAGCCGCCGCGAAGGCGCGGCGGCGCGCCGAATGCTCGTACTCCTATGTCCCGAAGCGGGCGGCGAAACCGGCCAGCCGATTCTTCCATGCCTCGCTTGAAAGCACCTCGCGATTGACCACGCCGCGCGGCTCGCGGCCGTGCTGCACCTCGATGACCGCTTTGACGTCCGCAGCACCGTTTCCGGCAAAACACTGGTCGGTCCAGCAGAGCGCGTGCGGCGTCAGGATAACGTTGTCGAGCTTGAGGATCGGGTCGTCGGCATCCGGCGGCTCCTGCTCCAGCACATCGAGCCCCGCGCCGGCGATGCGGCGCTCCTGCAGCACTTTCGTCAGCGCCACCTGGTCGACGATCGGACCGCGCGCGGTGTTGATCAGGTAAGCCGTCCGCTTCATCAGCGCGAGCCGCTCGGCATTGACGATGTGGTGGGTCTGAGGCGTTAGCGGGCAGTTCACCGACAGCACATCGGCGCGGCGGAACAGATCCTCCAGCTCGACCAGTTCGATGCCCAGTTCGGCAGCGACTTTGCTGTCGGCGAATGGGTCATGGGCGATGAAATTCATATCGAAGGGCTTGGCCAAGCGAAAGACCTCGGCGCCTATATTGCCGATGCCGAGCGCCCCCAACGTACGCCCGACGAGACCAACGCCCATATGATCCGAACGCTGATTGAACCCGGCAGGCCCCTTGCGGGTCAGCGCGTCCTTGGTGAGCAGTTTGCCGGTCAGTGCCAACATGAAGGTGATGACGGATACGGCGACCGGCCGCCGCACCCCGTCGGGCGTGATGACAAGGGCGATGCCGGCGGCGGTGCAGGCCTCGACGTCGACGGTATCGTAGCCGACTCCGAAACGGGCAACGACGGCCAGTCGGCCGCTCTTCGGGACACTGGTCGCATCGAAGCGATGGGTGAGCAGGATCAGTGCATCGAAGTCCTCAAGCTGATCGCCGCGCAGCGGATTGTTCGATTCCAGGAACGCCATCTCGATGCCGGGCGCATTGCGCAGCGGCTCCAGGTCGAAGTCGGGATAGGTCGGCGCGCCGTCCGGCTTGCGAAAATCACCGGAGAGCGCCACCCTGAACATTGCGTTGGCCATCGTCTCCTCCGCCTCACTCGCACCCGGCCCGGATCTTTGAGACCGCGTCGGCCATCGCATCGTGCAGGACCCAGACGTCACCCGAATAACAGATGAAATCGAAGCCTTGCGCGTAGAAATCGTGACCCTGCTGGACGCTGGGTACCAGGCGTCCAAGCGATTTGTTGTGCGTCTTGGCGGCGGCAACGATCTTGTCCATCGCCGCGGTGAAGGTGGGATGGGCGAAGTCGCCGGGAACGCCGAGTGAGACCGACAGATCGAAATGTCCGACCCACAGACAGTCGACCCCGTCCAGTCCCGCGATGCCGTCGATGTTCTTGACGCCGTCGGCGGTCTCGATCAGGCAGATGAACACCGAGCGCTGGTTGGCCGTTTCGAATTTATCTGTGACCGAGCCCGGACGGTAGCGGTCATGCGCGATCTGTAGCGCTACGCCGCGAGCGCCAGCAGGATGATACTTCATCGAGTTGATGATGTGCTGCGCCTGTTCGACCGTACTCACCATCGGCGCGATCAGCCCTTCAGCCCCCATGTCCATGGCGCGGGCGAGGAAATGATAGTCCTGCGACGGCACACGCACCACGACGGGCAGGTCGGCTGCCTCGAAATAGCGGATCGCGCTCTTCACCGTTTCCAGGCTGAAGCCCGAATGCTCCATATCGAAGAAGACGAAATCGCAGCCGGCGGATTTCAGAATGTGCCCGATTCCCGGCGTCGCGAATTCGGCGACGAGCGTGCCGAGCTTAACCCGTCGGTGCGCAGCCAACCCCTTGAGACTAGACTCTAACATGCGCTTCCCTCCCCTTCGCCCCGAAGGGCGCAATCCAATTATGCTTTGTTCAAGGCGTTGCCTCGAGAACGAGGTCGCAGATCGTCACCAATTTGGTGTCAACGAGCGGCGCGCTTTGCGTGTTGAATTCATCGAAATGCGCCGTCCGGCAGTGTTCGTCGAAAGCGGCCTCGCTGTCATAAATCTCGTAGAGCACGAGCCGGTCCGGTTCGCCGCGCGCCTCCGTCACGTCAAAGCGGCGGCAGCCGACCTCGTTGCGTACCGACGCGGTCGCATTGGCGTCAACGAGCTTTCGGAAGCTGTCTCGGGCGCCCGGCTTGAGGCGGAAATCGACCCAGACGACGAAGCTGGTCATCACATGGGCCTCGCGATTTCCAGATAGCGCCTCGACACATATTCCAGATGCCTGCGCATCGCCGCTTCGGACCCGTCCGGATCGCGCGCGGCGATCGCCTCGAAAATCTTTCGGTGGGCCTCGTAGGCCTTGCGGTCTTCACCTTCGGCCAAAGTCGTCCGCCGCTGTTCGAGCAGCCATTCGGCCAACGCCGCATGGACAGCTGTGAAGATCCGATTGCGGGTGATCACCGCCAGCACGTAATGGAAGTCCACGTCAGTGCGTTCGAAGCGCGTGAGGTCGCCGATCGACTGCCGGTTCATCTCTAGCGCCGCCTTGAGGCTTTCAATGTCCTCTGGCGTGGCATTCACAGCGGCGTTGCGGGCAAGCCCGACCTCGAAAAACAAACGTGCGCTCTGGAAGTCCTGAACCCCGCCCGGGGCCGAAATCATGTGTCGCGCCGGGCCTGAGAGGGCGTCGAGTACGAATTGGGGTGTGGGGCGGGTGACGCGGGCACGCTCACCGGACCTCACCTCGACAAGGCCCATCTTGCTCAGATGCAGCAGCGCCTCACGGATTGAGGGGCGCCCGACCCCGAATTGCCGCATGAGTTCCCGTTCCGACGGCAGCCGCTCGGCTTCGGCCAGTTCTCCCTTGCGGATCATCCGCTCGAGGTGTTCTGCAACCTCGTCCGAAAGCTTCCGCTGCTTGATCTGAACACCAATCACTTGGCATACCTTTGATACCAACACGCTATTGCCATGTTGCCCCCGTGTCAAACACAACTCAAATCGACAGACGCCCGTCTTCAAGCGCAAAACAAGCGAGCGAGGCTTTGGCTCTTTTTCTACAAGCAACTTGCTCACTAGCTGAGCGATCAGCCAACGCTGTCAGTTCGCGTCAGGATCATTTCGGATCGAACGAGATTGATCGGCAGCGGACGTCGACAATTCCGGTCGGTGGCATCGCAAACCTTGCGGACTAGCCGAAACACCCCTCCACTTCGTCATCCCGGGCGGCGCAAGGAGCGAGGCGACGCGGCGCAGCCCTGGGATCCATCATGCCGTTATCTCAGCCGAAGAATGCAGCAGACCAGAACCGAACGCTACCACCCCGTGAAAAAGCTCGAACCACTCTGGATTGGACGGTCCGTTGCGGGAGAATATATGGACAGCCCTGTTCCAGCCGCCGCCGACTCGATTTGCAAATCGGCGCAAAAGCTCCCAATCTGGTCGCCGCCGCAGCAATGCTTGATACTTGTTAGACGGCGAAACAATGGGAGGAAATTCGCACATGAAAAAGACCTGTGTCCGCCTGGCGGCAACGGCAGTAATGCTCGTCTCTGCTGCCAGTTCGGCTTACGCCGACAGCCTCACCCTCTATTGCTCCGCCGACGAGGCCTGGTGCCAGCAAATCAAGACTAGCTTCGAGGAAAAGACCGGCATCACTGTCGATATGACCCGCAAGAGTTCAGGCGAGACATACGCCCAGGTGCGCGCCGAGGCCGGAAACCCAAAGGGCGACGTTTGGTGGGGCGGCACCGGCGATCCTCATCTCCAGGCCGCAGAGGAAGGACTGACCGAGGAATATATGTCCCCGATGCGCGGCGAACTGCACGTCTGGGCGATCAAGCAGGCGGAAGCCGCCAACAACAAGACGATCGGCGTCTACTCCGGTGCGCTCGGCTTCGGCTACAACAAGGATCTGTTGGCCAAGGGCAACCTACCGGAGCCGAAATGCTGGGCCGATCTGACCAAGCCGGAATACAAGGGCCACATTCAGATGGCCAACCCGAACTCATCGGGCACCGCCTATACAATGCTCGCGACGATGGTTCAGCTGATGGGCGAGGACAAGGGTTTTGAGTACCTGAAGGCGCTCCACGCCAACATCAACCAGTACACCAAGTCCGGCTCCGCTCCGATTAAAGCCGCGGGTCTCGGCGAAACGACCATCGGCATCGTTTTCATGCATGATGCGGTGGCGCAGACGGCAGCCGGCTTCCCGATCGTCACGGTGGCGCCTTGCGAAGGCACCGGCTATGAGATCGGCTCGATGTCGCTGATCAAGGGCGCCCGCAACCCGGAAGCGGCGAAGCAGTTCTACGACTGGGCGCTGACCGCCGAGATGCAGTCGAAGGCCAAGGACGTGAAGTCGTTCCAGTTGCCGTCGAACAAAAACGCCACCGCGTCCGAATTGTCGCCCGACCTGTCGACCATCAAGCTCATCGACTACGATTTCAAGAAGTATGGATCGAGCGCCGAGCGCAAGCGCCTGCTGCAGAAGTGGGATACGGAGGTCTCGACCCTGCCGCAGTGATCATGCGCGTCCGCACTGCCACGAGCGCGCTTCACCCGACCGTCGTCCTGTGGACGGCGGTCGGCTTGGTCGGCTATGCGCTGCTGCCTTGGTATGGGCTGGAAAGCAACCTCTTCACCTTGTCCTGGCTGTTGGACGGCTATCCGCTTGACGATGACGTCGCGCCGGCGCTTTTCCTTGTGCTGCAAGGCGAGAAACTCTGGCTCGCCCCCCTCGGGCCGCTGCTTGTCGCGCCGCTCCTGCTATGGGGGCGCCGGAAGTCCGATCCTTTCTTTGGCTATTTGCTGATCGCCGTCGGCGCGACCGGCGTCGCCTACTTCCTGCTTCAAGGATTCGGCATTGGTCTGCGCGGCTTCCAGTGGCAATGGCTGACCTTGCTCTTTGGCGAGCTTGACGACCGCCAGTTTGGCATGGGCTGGGGAGCACTGCTGGTAAGCGGCGCGTTCCTGTTCCTGTTCACCCTGGGGCTTGCGGCGCGCGGCGCGGTGGCCGGCGACGAATTCGTCGTCGGCTCGATCGGCTTCGTCGTCTGCATGGTCGCCATCTTTATCTTCATGCCGATCGGTCAAATGCTGGGGAGCGCGCTGCTCACACAGGAGGGCGACTATTCGCTTCCCGTCTTTCTCGCGAAACTCTCCAGCGACCGGCTCTGGAGCCTCGGCTGCCTCACCGGTGGCCCGCGCTGCGGCGTCGCCTGGAATTCGCTCCTTCTCGCCGTGCTCGTCGGCGTAACGACCACCGCGCTCGGCCTTGTCTTTGCCCTGGTGGTGACCCGTACCGGCTTTCGTTACGGCGCGCTGTTGCGCGCGCTGACCGTGCTGCCGATCATCACACCACCCTTCGTCATCGGCCTCGCCATCATCCTTCTGTTCGGCCTCTCGGGCGCCATCAATCTGGGTTTCGCCGAGCTGATCGGCGTCCAACCGACGCGATGGGTCTACGGCCTGCCTGGCCTGCTGATCGCCCAGGTGCTCGCTTTCACGCCGATCGCTTTTCTGGTGATGATCGGTGTGGTCGAGGGTGTCAGCCCATCCATGGAGGAGGCCGCGCAGACCCTGCGCGCCAATCGCTGGCAGACATTCATCACCGTCTCCCTGCCGTTGATGCGACCGGGTCTGGCCAATGCCTTTCTGCTCGGCTTTATCGAGAGCATGGCTGATTTCGGCAATCCGCTGGTGCTCGGCGGCAATTTCGATGTGCTGTCCACCGAGATCTTCTTCGCCATCGTCGGCGCGCAATACGACCAGGCGCAGGCGGCGATCCTCGCCCTCGTGCTCCTGTTCTTCACGCTCGGGGCATTCTACGCCCAGCGATTCTGGCTTGGGAAGAAGTCTTACACGACCGTCTCCGGCAAAGGCGACGCCGGCGTTCACTCGCATCTGCCGGCAAAATTGCGCAACGTCGTCTTCGCGGTCGCCGCCGTCTGGACGCTGTTTACCTTGCTGATTTACGTGACGATCTTCTACGGCAGCTTCGTCAAGCTGTGGGGGGTGGATTTCTCTCTGACTTTTGAACACTACGTGACGGCGTTCTCCATCGGCTGGAAGGAGTTCGGCATCCACTGGCGCGGCTCGGCCTGGAGTTCTTTCTGGACGACCATGGAAATAGCGATGATCTCCGCGCCGCTGACCGCGGCCATCGGACTCTTGACCGCCTATTTGCTGGTCCGCCAGAATTTTGCCGGCAAGGACACCTTCGAATTCGCGACGATGCTGTCCTTCGCCATTCCCGGCACCGTGATCGGCGTCTCCTACGTGATTGCGTTCAATGTGCCGCCGATCGAGCTCACCGGCACGGGCATTATCCTGGTGCTCTCCTTCATCTTCCGCAACATGCCGGTTGGGGTCCGCGCCGGTGTCGCGTCGATGTCGCAGATCGACCGCAGCCTCGACGAGTCGTCCCTCACTCTGGGAGCCAACTCCTGGCAGACCTTCCGCAAAGTGGTGCTGCCGCTGCTGCGGCCGGCCATCCTTGCCGCGCTGGTCTATTCCTTCGTTCGCGCCATGACCGCCATCAGCGCCATCATCTTCTTGGTCAGCGCCCAGTATGACATGTCGACCAGCTATATCGTCGGCCGCGTCGAGAATAACGAATATGGCGTCGCCATCGCTTATTCCGCCGTCCTTATCGGCGTCATGCTGGCGGTGATCGGTCTGATGCAGCTTGCCGTTGGCAGCCGCATGATCGGCCGGCGCGGTCTCGACGGCGATCTGGCGCAGTCGCGCACCAATGTCAGCCAGGCGGTCGTGGCGCGTCCACAGCCGGCGATCTCGGGAGGCGGATGATGGCCGAAATTCGCGGCAATGCCGCCTCAGTCGAATTCAGGAATGTCACCAAGATCTACGGCAAGAGCAAGGCGCCCGCCGTCAACGACATCTCGCTGTTCATCGAGGCCGGGAAGCTGGTCACCCTGCTTGGACCGTCGGGCTGCGGCAAGACGACCACCTTGCGCATGATAGCCGGACTGGAAATGGTAACGAGCGGCCAGATCCTGATCGGGGGCGCCGACGTCACCCGGCTGCCGGCCACTGATCGTGATGTCTCCATGGTGTTTCAATCCTACGCGCTTTTCCCGCACATGACCGTGACCCAGAACGTCGAATACGGCCTGGGCTTTTCCGGATTCGGCAGGAAGGAGACGGCCGAGAGGGCCAGAGCCGGGCTTGAACTGGTCGGCCTCTCCAATTTCGGCGACCGCCTGCCGAGCCAGCTTTCGGGCGGACAGCAACAGCGTGTCGCGGTGGCGCGGGCGCTGGTCCTGGAGCCGCAGGTGCTGCTCTTCGATGAGCCTTTGTCGAACCTGGATGCGAAGCTCCGCCGGCGCGTGCGCGAGGAAATCCGCGAGATTCAGCAGAAACTCGGCCTGACGGTCGTCTATGTCACCCACGACCAGGAGGAAGCGCTCGCCGTCTCCGATCGCATCATTGTCATGAACAATGCGGTGATTGCCCAAGACGGCACGCCACGCGACCTCTACGAGCAGCCCGCGAATGCTTTCGTGGCCGACTTCATCGGCGAAGCCAACATGTTCCAATGCGAGGTCGTGTCGGTCGAGGGCGACAGCGCCACCGTGCATCTGGGACCTGCCGTCCTGAAGCTGCCGGCTCGCGGCCGCAAACTGGGGCCGGCCATGCTGGCGGCGCGACCGAGCCGCCTCGAGATTGGCGAGCCGAATGCGCCTGGCGCCTTGCCCGGGACGCTTGAAAAAGTGACCTATGTCGGCAGCCACCTCGAGTTCGTAATTGCCACGCAATTCGGCGAAGTCTTCGTGGTCTCGCCGGATGTCGATACCGCGTTTCGAGCGGGGCAGCCGGTGAGCATCGGCTTTCCCGAACGCGGACCCGTGCTGATCACAGACTGAACGCCTCTTTGCAGAGCGCGTGGACCTTGTCGAACACGCCCTTGCCGCCCGCGATGACCAGTGTTCCTTCCTCGAGAACCGTTTTCGGGTCGGGCGTGACGACCGACCCGCCGGCCTCTTCGACCAGAAGCATGCCGGCGAGGCAGTCCCAAGCATTCATATGCTCCTCGACATAGGCGAGCAGCCTGCCCGAGGCGACGTAGGCAAGCATAAGCGCACCGGATGCATTGCGGAAAAACACGCCGCCCTCCTGAAGCAGGAGATCGATCAGCTTGGCGACGGTGCGCGCTTCACGACGATTGGAGAAGCCGGTTCCGACCGAGCCTTGCGTCAGGCTCGTCGTCGGGCTTGTCTTGATGGGCCGGCCGTTGAGGAAAGCGCCACCGCCGCGGCGTCCATAAAATGTCTCGCCGGTAGAGGGTTCATGGATAACGCCCACGACCGCCACACCCTCCTTGACGCAGGCGATGACGACGGTCCAGGCCGGGATGCCGCGCAGAAAGTTGGCAGTGCCGTCGATTGGATCTATCACCCATGTGTAACCCGATCCGCCGGCGAGTGCGGCGTGTTCCTCTCCGATAACACCGTCTTCAGGATATTGCGCCGCAAGCTCCCGGCGGATGAACGTCTCGACATTCCGGTCGGCCTCGGAGACCAGGTCCTGATGACCCTTGCTCTCGATTGTGAGTGTCTCCAGTTGTCGGAAATATTGCAGGCCGAGTTCGCCGCCGCGCCGCGCCAGCGCAGTCGCAAACAGCATCCGATCGTTATCGTCACCATTCACGCAGTCAAATCCGTCATTGTTTCTGCTTCCATTCGTTCCCCGGCTCTTTGTACTCAAGGCCCAATTCTGCAGGGAAAAGTTGAGGTTAACGCTCAGCGATAGGCTGCCATTCGTGGATGATCTTGCAACCTGGCAAACAGAAAGCGAAGAAATGACCTTGGAACGGTTGATCCCGACTGCGCGAAACCGGCGCATTCAGCAGCTTGCAAAGCAGCAGCGTGCCAACGCCGCCATGCGAGACGAAAGCAATGTCGCCGTCGTGATGGGTCGCAAGAATGCGAAACACGGCCCGCGCGACGCGATCCTGGGCATCGAGCGCGCGCTCCCATCCGCAAACGCTCTCATGTGGATTGGCGAAGAAGGCGTCAGCAACTCGTTGGAAATCGACGGGTGGAAGGAAACCGGTCGCGGAGCGGTCGTTCTCGCCAAGGTGCTCATCCACTTGGACGGGCAAACCAAATCCCGCCGCCAGCAGGCCAGCCGCTTCAATAGCCTTGGCCTCGGAGCTCGACCAGATGGACGTCAGGCCGGACAGCACCG
Source organism: Mesorhizobium sp. WSM4806 (assembly GCF_055811635.1). NCBI lineage: Bacteria > Pseudomonadati > Pseudomonadota > Alphaproteobacteria > Hyphomicrobiales > Phyllobacteriaceae > Mesorhizobium > Mesorhizobium sp. WSM4806. The sequence goes on from NZ_JBVVQZ010000002.1 coordinate 202,652, forward strand.
CACAGCCCGCGAAAGCCCTCATCCGGGTGACGCCGCGGTCCGAAAGCCGCCAAGCTGGAACTGGCGTGGCGGGATCAACGGAAACTTCCGGATGAGTGATAAAGAAGGCCGTCGGCATGCCGTTGCGCTCCGATAAAATCCTTCCGACGCCTAACAGAGCTGATCAAGCGCAGGAAGTATCAACACACACCAACCACGTCATTGCACGGGCACTTTTCACAGCCTCAATGGATATCAGAAACAGGAACGTCTGTATCGCGCTGCCATGAGCGGACCTCCGGCCATCAAAACCGCTACATTGTCTCCAAACTCGTCGCAGTTCATTCCGCGCACCGGTCTGCGATTGGCGTAGCGCCCGATCAAGGCGCCGAAATAGGGGGGCAAGGATTCGTAGTCGGCGAGTTCCTTGAAGCCGAGCACGACGTTGTCGAGCTTGCCCCAGCGGTCGGGCACATTGATCGCCGTGATTATACCGCCATAGGCGATGAACTTGATGGACGCGCCTCTGTCGTTGATGAGCGTGTAGAGATCGACGGCTTTGCCGTCCTGCGTGTTTCAGAATGGGGACTTGTCCACAGAGCCGATGCCGACGATCCCTACTACCCGGGCTTGTGACAAAGTCGATCGAGCACGTCTCGAAGCGCAGTTGCGGCTTGGTCACGCTCGTCAGCAGACATCAGCTCGGGCTCAGCTTCCAGTCTGAGATGCGGCAGTTCGGTTCGAACGGCGCGACGGGCAGCGACAAGATTGGCCTTCAAATCGATGACGCGATACGTGGCGACCGGATAGGCGATCCCTTTGACGTGGATGCGCCCCAGTTCGTCGCAGTCAATCGTGTCCTTCACTTGCGCAAACGTCTCATAAGAAATGAGCACGGTCCCTGGCTGCGCCTCCTGCTCAAGACGTGAGGCGAGATTCACGGCGCCGCCGATTATCGTGTAGTCCATCCGGTCCTCGCTGCCGAAGTTGCCGACAGTGCAGTAGTCGGTGTGGATGCCGATGCGGCAGCGCAGTGGTGTTTCAATTCCAATGTCGCGCCAGACTTCGGCAAGTTCGCTCATCCGCTTCTGCATGGCGAGAGCCATCTGCACGCCGGCGAGCGCGTCCTCCTTGACGCCGCGAGTTTCCGGATCGCCGAAAAACATCAGAATCGCGTCGCCGACATACTTGTCGATCGTCGCGCCATGATCCGAAGCAATTTTCGACATTTCCGTCAGATAGTGATTGAGGATCTGGGTGAGGTCCTCCGACTCCATCTTGTCGGTGGTCTCGGTAAAGCCGGCGATATCCGAGAAGCATATTGTCAGCTTCTTCCGCTGGCTGGCGATCCTGACCTCCTGACGGCCGGTGAATATCGAGTTGTACACCTGGGGCGCCAGGTATTTCGCCAGCTTGCTGGAAAGCGCCTCGAGAGCCGCGGATTTCTCGGCGAGGTTCTCCTCCCGTAGCTTCAGCTCGGTGATGTCCGAGTAGACCGCGACTGTGCCGCCGCCGGTGATCCGCCGCTCGCTTATCATGATCCATCTTCCGTCGCCTCGCCGCTGCTCCCACGGTTCGCCAGGGTTGCGGTGCCGGGCGAGCCGCTCGGCGACCCATTCCTCGAATCGTCCCTCGGCATCCCTGATGTAGCCGCGCTCAGCGGATCGGCGGATGATGTGCTCGAATGTCGTACCGGGCGTCAGTTCGATCGCAAGGTCGCTGTAGAGCAGTTCGCGGTAGCGGCTATTGCTAAGGATGAGCCGGTCCTCGCCGTCGTAGAGAGCGAATCCCTCGGAGATGCTCTCAATGGCATCAATGAGCCGCTGGCGCGCTTCGGCGACCTCGCGCAGGTTCTTTTCCTCGACCTCGACTGCAGTGTCCCGGAAGAGCCTGAGCGCCTCGGCCATGCGGCCGATTTCGTCGTGGCCCGCGGCAGGTAATGGCGCACGAAGATTGCCGCCGGCGATTGCGAGCATGCTTTGGCTCACCCCTCCCAGGCGGGCGAGGAGGCTGCGGTCGACATAGAGCCAAACAACCAGAACGGAACTCAAGAGGCTGAGAAAGGCGGAGCCAAGGACAACTCCGGTCCCGTAGCGCTGGACGACCGCGGCTTCGAGACCAGATGCGGTGATCTCGCGGTCTGCCGCAGCGACCAGGCGATCGACGGCAGCGGTAAGACTGCGCGACAGCTGATTGTTTTCGGCCAGAAGCTCTTCGCCCTGCGCCAGGACGGCGAACTCGTCCTGCCGCGCCTTCGGGATGCTGTTTCCGCCGTCGATCAGTGCTTTGAACTCGTTGACCCGCTGCTGGAAACGGGTTCGCAGCCTATCGTCGATCTCGTTGGAAATCGTGTCCAGAACGGCGAGTGACCGGCGCAGCGGAAACAGGATCAACGCCAGATCGCCTGGCGTCGGCGCGTCCGCCGTGTTGACCAGCGCGTCATTGACCGCCGAGATCTCCTGCTGCGCCTTCTGCTGCGGGATGTAGGCCGCTATCGACTGGACCAGGTCGGCCGTCGCCTCCGCGCCTCGATCGGACGCGAGCGGCGTGTCGGCCGTGACCGCCCGCCATTGCTGGAGTTTGGAATTCATCACGAGCATGCCGGGCGCCACAAGGCGCTGGCTTGCATTTGTCGTAGCCGACAGGCGACGTAACAGTTCCTCTTTGCGCGCCACCACGGTGAGGCGGGCGGCGACAAGGTCGTCGAGGGCGTTGAGATTGCGCCGCAGACCAAGCACCGCAGCCTCGATCTCAGCCACTACCGCCGTGCTAGGCTTGGCGCCTTTGAGAGCGGCAAGCAGTTCCTCGAGGCGCGTCATCTCTGCCGCGATCGCAGTCGAGACCTCGTTATGCTGAGCCTTGCTGGTCGAAGCAAGTGCGGCGGGCGCAGTGGCGGCGACCCGCTCAGCCTGGCGCGACAGCTGGAGGGACGCGAGCGCCGACGGCACACGCTCCTTGGTGATGTGGTTGACGACCTCCCCCACCTCGAGGAAGGCATAAAGAGCGGCTGTTGTCGCGAGCACCGCGAAGGTGCTGATACCGAAAAAAGCGAGCAACAGACGGCCGCGTATGCCGAGACGCTTAAGCATCGCGGCGACGCATTGATTCAGCTGGCGCGGCCGAGAGGGTCTGCACAGATTGGCTCAAGGCGATTCGCCGGATCGGTGGTTCATTACTCCAACGGCACGTATTCGCCACCCTTCCAGACATACCATACCCAACTCTGAACAGTGAGGTCGCCCTTATTATCAAAGTCCATACGGCCCAACACAGTGTCAAATTGATTGCCGCGCAGTGATGCAATCACGGCTTGGAGTTCTAGTGAGCCTGACTTCTCGACCGCCTGCGCCCAGGTCTGGGCGGCGCCGTAACTGTGCAGCGTCCAGGAATCGGGTTCGAAGTTCTCGGCTCGGAATCGTTCGACGACTGTGGCCGCTTCGGCGTTTCGACGCGGGTCGGGGACAAAGGTGAAGAGCGTGCCCTCGGCGGCAGGGCCGGCAATCAGCCCAAATGCCTCGGTCGCTGTATCGTCACCCGAGATCAGCTGAACCGAGTAGCCCCGGTCGCGCGCCGCACGGACCATAAGCGCAGCCTCGGTATGATACCCGCCCATGTACAGCACGGCGATATCCGCCCCCTGTAACGTGCTGATCTCGGCCGAGTAGTCGTCTTTCCCGGGAGTGTAGCCTTCATAGATTGATTCGGTCACGCCCCGCTTGTTCAACTGCTTTCTTGTCTCATCGGCGAGACCCTTCCCATAGGTCGTATTGTCGTGAAGGATCGCGATCTTCTTGTCGCTCCAATGATCGGCCAAGTAGTTGCCGGCCTCGAAGCCCTGCGCATCGTCGCGACTGCAGACGCGGAAAACGTTGGCGCGGCCTTGCTCGGTCAACATCGGATTGGTCGAGGACGGCGAAATCTGCAGAATTCCCGCCGCCTCGTACACCTCCGATGCCGGAATCGAGGCTCCAGAGCAGTAGTGCCCGACGACGAACACTACACCGTCAGCCACCAGCTTTTGGGCAGCAGCCACCGCTTGCTTGGGATCGCAGAAGTCGTCGACCGTGATGAGCCGCACCGGCTCGCCGAGGACGCCGCCCGCCGTATTGATGTCGGCCACAGCCACCTCTGCGCCGCGCTTCAATTGCGTGCCAGTCCATTCGAGCTTTCCGGTCATCGGGCCTGCGACCCCGATCAGCACCTCCGCCCGCGCAGGACAGCTAAGCGCCGCGGCCGCGAGCGCGACAATAGCTACGGTGGTGATACGGTGCATGGATGCACCCCAAAGGCAGTAGCTTACGCCAATCCCGTCAGCGCCGACAGTCCTTTTCCGCGAGCGTGGATTGGGTTCCGATCCGAGAGCGTCGCGCGTCCAATGGAAGCGCAAAGGACGCTCTTTGAACTTTGCGCATGATCCTTTCCGGACCGAAGGCCAGCGCAGCAAAGGCCGGTACCTCCGGGCGTCAGGCGCCAGGCAGCCTGAACCGGTATTCCGTCACATGATGGTAGATCTGGCCCGGCCATAGCGTGGCCTGCGGGAAATACGGCCGGTTCGGCGCATCCGGCCAGACCTGCGGCTCCAGGCAGAAGCCCGAATAAGCCTTGTAATGAACTCCCCCGAGCCCCGGCGAAGCTGGCGCCAGATACTGGCCGGTATAGAGCTGGACGCCCGGTTCCGTGGTCCACAGCTCCATCTCGACGCCGGAATTCGCGCCTTGCGCCCATGATGCCAGCTTGAGCGACCCGCGCGTCGAGGCAAGGCAGAAATTCTGGTCGTAGGGGAGCTGCTTGCCCTCGCTCTCCATGCGCAGCGGCCGCGCCTGACGGAAGTCGAACGGCGTGCCGTCGACCGGCTTCACGACGCCGGTCGGGATCAGGTCGCCATCGACCGGAAGATAGGCGCCGGCGTTCAGCATCAGCCGGTGATCGAGGACATCGCCGCCGCCGCCGTCATCCAGGTTGAAATAGGAATGCTGGGTAAGGTTGCACAGCGTCGGCTCCTCGCAGGTGGCGGTCAGCTCGACGCTGAGCGTGCCGGGGATCTTCAGCCTGTAGGTGCAGGTCACGTCGAGCGCGCCGGGAAAGCCCATCGTGCCGTCGGGATCATGCAGCGTCAGGGTGACAAAATCCCTGCCATGCAGCGAAACCTCCCATGGCCGGTGCGAAAAACCTTGCGAGCCGCCATGCAGCGTGTGCTTGTCGAGGAAGTTGCGCTCGGTCTGGTAGCGCTGGCCGGCGATGGTGAAGCGGCCATCGCGGATACGGTTGGCATAGCGTCCGGCGACGGCGCCGAAGAAGGCCGTATCCGTTTCATAGGGCTTGAAACTGCTATAGCCGAGCACAAGCGGCGCATCGTGGCCGGCCAGGCGCAGATCCTGGATGATGGCGCCAAGCCCAACGATGTTGGCGGTGAGGCCGCCGCCGCGGATGCTGAAGCGGCGGATGGCCTCGCCCGCCTGCGTCGTGCCGAAAACCTCGCCGTCCTTCATCGCCATGCCCGAAACGCCAGTTGGTTGATCGATCCCGGCTCGCCGCGTGGGCCGGCTTGGTCTGTTGACGTTCGACAGGCCCTGCCCGATCAGAGGCCGAGGCCGCCGATGCAGACATATTTGGTGTCGAGATAATCCTCGATGCCCTGATGTCCGCCTTCCTTGCCGAGGCCCGATTCCTTGACGCCGCCGAACGGCGCCTCGGGCGTGGTGATCAGCCCTTCATTGACGCCGACCATGCCGTATTTCAGCCCTTCCATGACCCGGAAGGCGCGGCCGAGATCGCCGGTGTAGAAATAGCAGGCGAGGCCGAACTCGGTGTCGTTGGCGAGTGCGATCGCCTCCTCTTCGGTTTCGAACTTGAACACGGGTGCTACCGGGCCAAAGATCTCTTCCTTCATGAAGCGCATCTTCGGCGTCGCGTCGGCGATCACCGTCGGCTGGAAGAACGAACCGCCGAGCGCATGGCGCTTGCCGCCAGCGACGACCTTGCCGCCCTTGGCGGTGGCGTCGGCGATCAGTTCCTCGACCTTCTCGACTGCCTTCTCGTCGATCAGCGGCCCCTGCTGCACGCCGTCATCGAGGCCGGAACCGACCTTCAGCCCGTCGCTGGCGGCGGCGAGCTTTTCGACGAACTTGTCGTAGACACCAGCCTGGACCAGGAAGCGATTGGTGCAGACGCAGGTCTGGCCGGAATTGCGGTATTTGGCGGTGATCGCGCCGGCGACGGCGCGCTCGATATCGGCGTCGTCGAAGACCAGGAATGGCGCGTTGCCACCAAGTTCCATCGACACCTTCTTGACGGTGACGGACGACTTCTGGATCAGGATCTTGCCGACCTCGGTCGAGCCGGTGAAGGTGATCTTCTTGACCAGAGGGTTGGCGCAGATCTCGTCGCCGATCTCGCCGGCAGCGCCGGTCAGGATGTTGATGACGCCTTTGGGGAAGCCGACCTCCTCGGCGAGCGCGCCCCAGGCGAGGCCGGAATAAGGCGTCTGCGACGCCGGTTTGACCACCGCCGTGCAGCCGGCGGCAAGTGCTGGACCGAGCTTGCGGGCCAGCATCGAGGACGGGAAATTCCACGGCGTGATGGCGGCGATGACCCCGACCGGCTCCTTGGTCACCAGGATGCGGCGGTCCGCCCAGGGCGACGGCACGACATCGCCATAGGTGCGGCGGCCTTCTTCGGCGAACCACAATATGTACGAGGCTGCCGAACCGATCTCGCCCTTCGATTCGAACAGCGACTTGCCCTGCTCGATGGTCAGCAGCTCGGCCAGCACATCCTGGTTGTCCATCATGGCGTCATGCAGCTTGCGCAACAGCTTCGAGCGCTCGAGCGCGGTGGTCTTGCGCCATGTCTGGAAGGCGGCGTCGGCAGCTTCGATGGCGCGGCGCGTCTCGACCTTGCCCGACTTCGGCACGGTGCCGATCTTGAGGCGGGTGGCCGGATTGTTGACGTCGACCGTCTGGCCGCTGTCGGCCTGCACCCACTCGCCGTTGATGAGATTGGCCTGGCGCATGAAATGGCTGGTTTTCTGAAGCATGGTCTAGCCTCCGTTCGGCGCACTGACGGGCCGCTATCTGGATTTCCTTGACGGGCGTGCGCACTGGCATCGATGCCGGCACGCCTGGAGCCACTGCTCTTTACCTAGGGCAAGCCCCGCAATCAATCGCAAGATGGCATATAGGGTTTGGGCCAGCACAAGGCGAGGCCGATTTGCGCTCCCGTTGTTGCTTGAGGATGTGTGAGGAACCGGTGGCTCCCGAGAACCGGAACGGAGCGTAACGTTGGGTATATGAGTACCGGAAGCACCAGGAAACCGCCCTTCGCAGGCATCAATATCGATCATACCTATCCAAACACCTGGACCACCACCGTCAGCCAAAACGCCGTGGTGACGACCGCGCAGGCGGTGGCGATGGTCATCTGGTTCGATGCCAGCGCCTGGCCGGTGTTGAACTGCGTCGCAATCAGGTAGGAATTCACCCCGGATGGCAGCGCTGCCGCCACGACCGCGACTTTCGCCGACAGCGGCGGCAGGCCAAGCAGCCAGACCAGGCCGAGCGCGACGGCCGGCATCAGCATCAGCTTCAGCGCCGACAGCGCCAGCGCCGGCCGCACATTGCCGGAGATGCCGAAACGGCACAGGCTCAGCCCCATGGCAAACAGCGCGACGGGTCCGGCGATGTTGGCCAGCGCGTCGACCAGCCGGACGGCCAGCGCCGGCAATGGCAGGCCGGTGATACGCCACACCCATCCGGCCAGGATGCCGATGATCAGCGGATTGGAGAGCAACTTTCGAAAGAAGCGCCGGATGATGCGCAGCGGATGCACATGCTCGTCGCCGCGGCCAAAGATCTCAAACAGGATGATCGATGCCATGATCATCGTCGGCAGATGCACGGAAATCAGCAGCGACAGCACTTCGAATCCACTTGGCCCGAATGTGCCGAGGAAGAACGGGATGCCGAGCAGGACGAGGTTGGAAAAAGCCGACGACACGCCGCCGACGACCCCGGCACGCGCGTCGCGCCCGAACACCCGGGTAATGACCAGGTGGCCTGCGGCCCACGTCACTGCGGCAGCCGTAAAATAGGCGCCCCAGAACAACCAGGGTGCGGTGCCATGGAAATCGGCGTTGACCATGGTGCGGAACAGAAGCAGCGGCATCGCCACCCCGACGGCGAATTCGGCGATGGCCCCACCCGCCTCGGCCTTCAGATAGCCGGTGAGCCCGGCCAGATAGCCGAGCGCGACAAGGCCGAAGACAAAAAGGACGGTTTCGATGAGTGGGGACATTTTTCCCCTGATAGGCGAGCCGGGATTTGAGCGCAACCGCCCCGCCTTGCGAAGCGGTCCGTTCTGGCAAACAGCCGGGATAGGTGATGCCTTGTTTTTCAGCCGGCTTTGCCGTCCCTATATGCGGTCACCGGAAGCCACCTCCGGTGACCGGAAAAGGACGCCTGATGCTTCGATCTGTGCTGGCTCTATTGCTGCTCGTCATTCCCGCCGCGGCCCACGCGACCGAAGCCGGCTGGGCGCTGTTGCGCGACGGCGGACATGTCGTGCTGCTTCGCCATGCCATGGTCACCGGCACTACCGATCCGGCGAATTTCGACATCGAGAAATGCGCCACCCAGGTCAATCTCTCGGTGCGCGGCAAGCAGCAGGCACGCAAGATCGGCGCGCTTTTCGACGCCCGCGCGGCGCCGGTCGAGCGCGTGCTGTCCAGCCGCTATTGCCGCGCCCTCGACACGGCTCGCACCGCTTTCAGAGAAGAGCCCGAACCCTTCGCCCCGCTTGACCTGCTGAAGACCGACGCGAGCGAGAAAGCCGCCCAGCTCGAGGCGATCATGAACGAGATCAGCGCCTATTCCGGCTCCGACAATGTGGTCATGGTCACCCATCTGGAGAACATAATGGCGCTCACCGGCATCTCGCCGCGCGAAGGCGAAGCCGTGATCGTCGAGCCGCAAGGCGACGGCCTGCGCGTGCTCGGCCGCGTCACTTTCTAATCTGCGCTGGAGCCAGTTGAAGCGTTCGCCAGTGGTGAAATCTAACGCTTGGTCCCTAAACGGAATACCGGTTCCGACCCCCCTAGCGGTAGCTCGTTCGTTCGGCCTCGGCCGAATCTACGCAGATGACCCAATGCGGACGTTTGCGACACCCATCAGAGATGTCGGCTTAGCGCCCGAAGTCGGCCGTTCGCTGACGCTAGCGGATTTCCCGAGAGCGGACATTCGATTGTGTTTACGACGGCCGTGATCAAGTCTGCGGCCGCACCCTCCGCATTGATGCCTCGGACAGCGCATCCGGGCTTCGCCCTGGGCCTGCTGGGTGTTAATCTGCTTTGAACTACACGGAGCGTGTCATGGACATTGCCGGGTGGCTCTCGAGCCTTGGGCTCGGCAAATATAGCAGAACCTTCGCCAGGAACGAGATCACGCCCGAAGTGCTCCCGCATCTCTCGGATGCGGACCTCAAAGCGCTGGGCCTCCCGATGGGCCCGAGAAAGCTCGTGTTGGCGGCGATCGCGGAGCTTGGCAAGCGCGGTATGGGGGATCCCGCCACGGCGGCCCGAATTGAACCGATTCCTGGAAGTGGTCCACCGCCTCGCCCGGAAGCTGAACGCCGTCAGTTGACGGTAATGTTTGCTGACTTGGCCGGATCGACTGCGTTGTCGGGTCAGCTCGACCCGGAAGAAATGGGAGAGGTGATCCGGGCATACCAGAATGCGGTGGCTGCCGAGATCACGCGTGTGGATGGCCATGTGGCGAAGTACATGGGCGATGGAGTGCTGGCGTATTTCGGCTGGCCGCGTGCACATGAGGACGAGGCCGAGCGAGCAGTGCGGGCCGGGCTTGCCATTGTCGCATCTGTCGCCGAGCTGGCGACGCCCGCGAAAGTGCCGCTGGGGGCGCGAGTGGGCATCGCCACGGGTCTGGTGGTGGTAGGCGACTTGATCGGCGAAGGTGCAGCGCAGGAGGAGGCGGTGGTCGGCGAGACGCCGAACCTGGCGGCACGCCTGCAAGCACTTGCCCAGGTTGGCAATGTGGTCGTGGCCGGAACGACCCGGCTGCTGCTTCGCGAGCTGTTCGAGCTGGTTGATCTTGGCACCCACGATCTGAAGGGGTTCGCCCAGCCGGTGCAGGCATGGCTGGTCATGGGCGAGAGCCGAGCCGAGGGCCGCTTCGAGGCGCTGCACGGGATGCGCCTCACGTCGCTCGTCGGCCGCGATCAGGAGATAGCCTTGCTCCTCGACCGCTGGCGGGGGGCCAAGGATGGCAGGGGTCAGGTCGTACTGCTGTCCGGCGAGCCTGGCATCGGCAAGTCCCGCATCGCGATCGCATTGCGCGAGCGGCTCGGCGAGGAATGTCTGTCGCTGCGCTATCACGGCTCGCCCCATCGCACAAACAGCGCTCTGTTCCCGGTGCTGGACCAGCTGCGTCGGGCTGCGGCCTTCGGGCACGAGGATGCGCCGGAGGTGAAATTGGCCAAGCTGGAGGCACTGCTTACCGCGGCTGAGCCTGACCCGAAATCGGCGATCCCGTTGATCGCTGAGTATTTGGCGATCCCGACAGGCGACCGCTACCCGGTGCCCAAAGTCGCCCCGGAACAGAAAAAGGCGAAGACGTTTCAGGCGCTGCTCGCCCAGCTTGAGGGCCTCCCGGCCAAGCAGCCGGTGCTCATGACGGTCGAGGATGCTCACTGGTTCGATCCCACCAGCCTTGAGCTGTTCGATCGCATTGTCGATCGGATCGAGCGGTTGCCGGTACTGCTGGTTGTTACCTTCCGGCCCGAGTTCGCGCCACGCTGGACCGGCCGACCGTATGTGACGCTGCTCACACTCAGTCATCTCCAGCGGAACGAAAGCGCAACACTCATTGACCATCTCACTGGCGGCCGGCCGCTTCCCGGCGAAGTGCAAGCGCATATTCTCCGCAAGACCGAAGGCGTGCCGCTATTCGTCGAGGAACTGACAAAGGCGGTGCTCGAATCGGGTCTGCTGCGCGCAGCCGGTGAGCGCTATGAGCTTGCCGGTCCACTTCCACCGCTCGCCATCCCCTCGACGCTGCAGGACTCGCTCCTGGCTCGCCTTGATCGGTTGTCGCCGGTTAAGGAGGTAGCGCAAATCGGCGCTACTATAGGCCGCGAGTTCAGTTACGAATTGCTGGAAGCAACGGCACGGATGGACGAGCCGAAGGTCAGGACCGCTCTGGCCGAACTTGTTCATGCCGAACTGGCTTTTTGCCGTGGCAAGCCCCCGGACGCAATCTACACTTTCAAGCATGCACTCGTGCGGGATGCCGCCTACGAGTCGCTCCTGAAGAGCCGACGCCAGCAACTCCATTGCAGGATAGCCACCCTCCTGCGTGATCGCTTTCCCGAGCGAGCAGAGGCGGAACCGGAGGTTCTCGCCCACCATGCTACCGAGGGCGGACTGTTCGATGATGCGGTGTCGTCCTGGTACAAGGCGGGCCTCCGCGCCAATCGTCGCTCGGCCCACAACGAAGCCATTGCGCACCTCTCAAAAGGCCTTGACCTCCTCACCCAACTCCCCGACAGCCGGGCCCGCGACGATCGCGAAATCGATCTGCAGCTTGCGCTTGGCATACCCTTGGCATCGCTCAAGGGCTATGGGTCTGCCGGGGCCGTTGCCGCCTATACGCGAGCCTGCGAGCTATGTGCCAAACTGGGCAGCGAGACGTCAAAATCCTTCCCCGCGCTGCGCGGCCTGTGCACCGGCCACCGATCCCAGGGGCAGATGCACACGGCCAGCGCCCTCGCTGATAAACTGATCGGCATCGCCCGGCAATCGGGCGACCCGTCCCTGCTGCTGGAGGCCCACCACGTTAATTGGACGACGCAATACGCGCTCGGTAAGTGGCGGTCGGTGTACGAGCACACCGACCAGGGTCTCTTGCTCTATCGGCCAGAACATTTCTTGCACGCCTTCGTCTATGGCGGCCACGACTCCGGCGTGTGCGCAGCTGCCAAGCAGGGCATCAGTCTGTGGATGCTTGGCTTTCCGGATCAGGCGTTGGCCCGGGCGCGAGAATCCATTATCCGGGCCCGCCAACTGCCTCATCCGCCCAGTTTGCACCACGCTTTCTATTATGCCACCGTGCTGCACTACTTCCGCCGCGATGCCACGGCGGCTCGGGAAGCAGCCGAAGCGAGGCTTCAATTGGCGCACGAGGGATTTCCGGCCTGGGTCCCCTACATCAATCTGCAGTTGACCATGATCCAGGCCCTCGAGAGCGCACAGCAGGTTCCAGCGTCCGTCACCGCCGCCCCACCGGCGCTGCCAAACGAAATCCTCAGTGACGTCGAGGGAAAAGGCCTTTTTCTCTGTCTTTTTGGGAGCGTCTGCGAACTGGCGGGCGAGGTTGATGCCGGCCTGAGCCTGCTGCAGCCAGCAATATCTGAGGCGGAGGCAACTGGCGCGCGCCTCTGGGAGTCGGAATTTAACCGACTCACTGGAAATCTCCTGCGCCTGGCAAAACCCCGTGACTCCGAACAGAGCGAGGCGCAATATCGTCATGCCATCGAGATCGCTCGCGAACAGCAGGCGCGATCACTGGAGCTGCGCGCGTCGATCTCGCTCGCTCGGCTGTGGGCCGACCGCGGCGATCGGCAAGAAGCCTACGACCTGCTCGCGCCGAGCTACGCCTGGTTCACGGAAGGCTTCAACACGCGCGACTTGATCGATGCGAAGGCGCTTCTGGACAGCTGTGCATCGTCATGATCGCGGCCAACGTCACAATGGGAGGAAGTCATGACCCTCTACAAGAGTAACGGCGACCGGGTTCCCCATCACATTCGCCAATTGGCGAAGTACGCCAGAGTCTGCAAGATGGATCGCCGCGAGTTTCTGGCGCTGGCATCCGCCTTCGGCGCATCGACGGCGATGGCCTATAGCATGATCGGGCTTGCCGCGCCGACCCAGGCGGTCGCGCAGGAACCCGTAAAGGGCGGTATCCTCAAAGTCGCGATGCGCATCAAGGATCCGAAGGATCCGCGCACCGCGGACTGGACCCAAATCGCCACCGCGCAACGCCAGACGCTCGAGCCCCTGGTCAAATATACCCGTGAATTCACCTTCGAGCCCTATCTGCTCGAAAGCTGGGAAGTGAACGACGACGCCACGGAGTATATCCTGCATGTCCGTCCGGGCGTAACGTGGAACAACGGCGACACTTTCAAGGCTGACGATGTGATCTTCAACTTCACCCGCTGGGCCGACAAGTCAGCTGAGGGCAATTCCATGCCCGGCCGCCTCGGCACGCTGGTCGACGACGCCACCGGCAAGCTGCGCGAAGGCTCCGTCACCCAGGTCGACGACATGAGGGTCAAGCTTAGCCTGACCAAGTCGGACATCGCGCTGATTCCGAACCTCTGCGATTACCCCGGCCTGGTCGTGCATCGCGCCTTCGACGAGAAGGGAGCCAATTTCGTCCAGCATCCCGTCGGCACCGGCCCGTTCGAGCTGGTCTCATACGATGTCGGCCAGAAGGTGGTCTACAGGCGCCGCGAGAACGGCGCCTGGTGGGGCGGCGACGTCATGCTCGACGGCGTCGAGTTCATCGATTACGGTGCGGACCCTTCGGCGATGGTCTCGGCCTTCGAGGCCGGCGAGGTCCACACAAACGACGAGACAACCGCCGACTACGTGCCGATCTTTGATGCGCTCGATCTGGTTAAATCGGGAGTGGTGACCGCATCGACCATCGTGGCGCGCACCAACGTGACCAACAAGCCGTATGACAACCAGAAGGTCCGCCAGGCCCTGCAGCTTGCCGTCGACAACGCCGCCATCCTCCAACTCGGCTACGGCAATGCCGGCGAGGTGGCCGAAAACCACCATGTCTGCCCGATCCATCCGGAATATGCCGAGCTGCCGAAGATCGCGCGCGACATGGAAAAAGCCAAGGCGCTGATGACGGAAGCCGGGCAGATCGATTTCGAGCACGATCTGATCACGGTCGACGAGGACTGGATGAAGAACACCGGAGACGCGATCGCAGCCCAACTCCGCGAGGCCGGCATCAAGGTCAAGCGTACGGTCCTGCCGGGCTCGACCTTCTGGAACGACTGGACCAAGTATCCGTATTCGACGACCGCCTGGAACATGCGTCCGCTCGGCATCCAGGTCGTCGCCATCGCCTACCGCACCGGCGAGGCCTGGAACGAGACCGGTTACTCCAACCCCGACCTCGACGCCAAGATCGAAGAGGCGCTGTCGATCGCGGATGCGGAGAAGCGCAAGACGGTGATGGCCGACATCCAGAACATCCTCCGGGATTCCGGCATCATCATCCAGCCCTACTGGCGCAAGATCTACAACCACTCGTCGGCCGCGGTGAAGAACCACGGCATGCACCCGACCTTCGAGCATGACTTCGGCAAGGTCTGGCTGGATGCTTGAGGGTGAAAGACAAGGAGCGCCAGTAGCCGGCGTTCATCGCCTGGCCTGCGAATTACCGCTTTCGATGTTAGGCAGCCGTTCCGCGGCGGGCGCGCTGCGAGGCAATTTGACTCATTTGCGTCTGTCGTGAACCGGTACTGATGTCCCTAGATGACCCTGGTCTGAATCGCATGCGAGGCCGTAGCCAGTCTTCGACGATCTATTAGAGATGACGAATATCCCGTACAGTACGACCTGCTAGCCAAGGCTAGTGGTGCGAAGCGCATCGCCTGTGGGGTCCGTATGTCGGAACAGCAGATTACGCGCCGGCTCGCCGCCATCCTCGCCGCCGATGTCGCTGGGTACAGCAGTATGATGGGGAAAGACGAGGCTGGTACGATCGCGGAGCTGCGGCAGATTTGGAGCGGGACTTTCAATCCCGCCGTCGCCGCGCGTCATGGCCGCATTGTCAAAATGATGGGCGACGGTGCGCTGGTCGAGTTTGGCAGCGTCGTTGAGGCGGTCGAATGCGCGGTTGCGATCCAGCGGGCCATGAGTGAGCGCAATTTGGCTGCTCAGCGGCGCGTCGAGTTCCGCATTGGCATCAATCTCGGCGACATCGTCATCGAGGGCGATGACATATTCGGCGACGGCGTCAATGTCGCAACCCGGCTTGAAAGCCAAGCGCCGCCTGGCGGCATTCTCGCCTCAGATGTCGTCTATGCCCAGGTGAGCGGCAAGATCGGGGTCACGTTTGTCGATTCTGGCGAAGTTAAGCTCAAGAACATCGATCGGCCATTGCGGGTGTGGCGATGGCACGGCGCCGTCGCGTCGAAGGCAGGCCCCATGGCCAATTTCACCCGGCCGCTCGGCACCGACAAGCCGTCTATTGCGGTCCTGCCGTTTTCGGTGATGAGCAACGACCCGGAGCAGGAATTCTTTGCCGACGGCCTCGTCGAGGACATCCTTACCACCCTCTCAAAGCTCTCCGGCCTGTCCGTAATCGCGCGCCATTCAAGCTTCGTCTACAAGGGGCGCTCAGTGGACGTGCGCCAGGTCGCCCGCGAACTCGGCGTGCGTTTCGTGCTGGAGGGAAGCGTCAGCAAGGCCGGCAGCCGCATCCGCATTACTGCGCAGTTGATCGACGCCACGACAGGGGTTCACATCTGGGCAGATCGTTTCGACCGTGGCATCGGCGACATTTTTGCGGTGCAAGACGAGATCACGCTGACGCTCGCGACCGAGATGCAGGTCCGGCTGACCGAAGGCGAGCAGGCGCGCCTGCGCTTTACCACGACCACGAATGTCGAAGCGTGGAGCCTGTGGATACAGGGGCTGCACCACTATCGCGGTCCGAATACCACCAACGCCCATGTCCAGACCCGCCGCTGCTGGGAGAAGGCGCTCGCGCTTGATCCCGGTTCGGCGACGCTCAACGCGATGCTCGGCTTCATGCATTTTTCCGACGCGCGCCACGGTTGGACGGGCGAAGACCGCGAAACTGCATTGAACAAAGCCGAATCTTGTGTCGAGCGGGCGCTGACGATCGACCCCGAGAATCCCGACGCCTATCGCGCCACCAGCGGGATCTTGCTCCTGAGATCGCGGTTCGACGAGGCAGCCGCCGCTGCCCGGAAGGCTGTCAAGCTCGGCCCCAACCTGCCCGACGTGCTGGTGTTCGGAGCCTTTGTACTCGCTTGTTCCGGCCATGCCGCCGAGGGGATCGGCCAGATCGAGAGGGCCATTACGCTAAGCCCGAATTATCAGGCGTGGTTTCTCGGCGTGCTGGGCAACGCCTATCGGCTCGCCGGCCGCTCCGAGGAGGCGATTGCGGCGTTCCGTGCGTATCATGCCCGCAGTCCCGGCTATGGTTTGGCCGACATCGTGATGGTCCAGGAACAGGACGGGCGTCTCGAAGAGGCCCGCGAGACCGCCGTGCAGCTTGCCGCGGCGCGGCCAACCTTCACTGTTACGTCCTGGCTCAGAACGCAGTTCCGCGGCGATGCCGAGCAGATGGCGGCCGATTTGGCCTCGCTCCGCGCTGCCGGTGTTCCGGAACAATAGATGCGTACCCAAAGGCGGTTTTGGGCGCAAGTAGGCAGGAGCTGTGCCGACCGAAATGTAGTCTTTTTTTGCGCGAATGTGTCCATCAGTCGGCTGCAATGAATGACGGTTCGTCATCCCAATCCGGAACTTTGAGGTGACACGATGGAACGGCAGGAACGGGTCAGGTCAGGACGATACCCAACCTGAAATGGCAGCTCTTGAATATTCGCAGCCCGAAGCTGCCGGTCTGCTCTCGGCCCAGAGGCGACATTTCTCGATCAGCTTGGCAAGGACAGCTTCTGGCGCGGCGCTGTTCCGGGAGACGAAGCGAAGGGTAAAGTTCCACCCTTAGCGGCAGTTAGTTTAAGGCACCTGGCGTTAGATGTTTCACACTTGCAGCCACGCTTCGATACGGAGCTTCCATCCCTCGATCATCTGCGCGAACACGTCCTCCGTCAGCTCGGACAGATACGAGCTTCCTGCCGCGTTCAGGGCAGTGAACGTGTAGGCAATCGACGCCTCCGTGCCTCCGTCAGCGGTCGGGCGGCAGGCCACCTCGACAAATCCGAAACGCGTATCCGGCGTCACCCGGACATAGCGGATGCGATGCGCCACGGGGTCCCAGTCCGTGCAGGCCCAGAGCGTGGTCTCATCACCGTGAGCGGTCCTGAAGACCATGCCCTGGCGTGTCTCCCCGTCTTGTGGATGCAGAAACTTCGGATCCCAGCCGTCCACCCACAGGGTCTCCCCAGTCGGCGTGAACAGCGGAAAGACGCGGTCGATCGGCCCCGAAAGCACGATGCTGTGGCTGCGCTCAAGATGGTTGGTCATCCCCCTCCCCGGCGATTTCGACCAGACGGTGGCTGTCCGCTGCGCCAAGCTCCATTCCGTAGATGCGCTTCAATTGGCCGATTGTTTCCAGGGTCGTCGGGGAAAACGGCGTCTGGCCTTCGAAGGCATGCAGCACGATGCCCTCGATGAGTTCACCCAGGCTCATGTCGCGATGCTAGGCCAAGGCCTTGAGCACCTTCACCAATCGTTTTTCCAGGCGAACCCCGGTCTGCACGCGTTCGATGGTGGTCATAGGATTTCCGTACCATGGTACACTGGTACATGCAATGACCAGAGATGGGATGGTTGCGGCATATCGCCGGGAGGGTCGCCAACGCCTCTTCTTGCGTTTACGGAGTGGGTATCCCATCTGCGCCCGGCGTTCAGGCCTTTTCCTGCCCGGAAAAACCGACTAGACAGCGCGCAAACACCAGCGGACAGATTCCGCCCGCAACCGAAGGAAAAGCCCTTGTCCACCACGTTCGACAAAGTCGCCAAGATCATCGCCGACACCAGTGAGATCGATATCGACACGATCACCCCTGAAAGCCACACCATCGACGATCTCGGCATCGACAGCCTCGACTTCCTCGACATCGTCTTTGCCATCGACAAGGAATTCGGCATCAAGGTGCCGCTGGAAAAGTGGACGCAGGAGGTCAATGACGGCAAGGCCTCGACCGACGATTACTTCGTCATGAAGAACCTGTGCGCCAAGATCGACGCCCTGGTCATGGCAAAGAACGCCTGAAATGGCTTGTCTTCTAGCCTGACCCAACAGCCGCCCCATGAACCCTCGCCCATGAGCTCCCACGACGTCGTCATATCAGGCATCGGCCTTGTCTCTTCGCTGGGAGAAGGCCCGGATGCGCATTGGCGCAAGCTCGTCCAGCCCGGCCTGGAGCCGGTGCTCGAAGCCGCCCGCTTCTCGCCCTACACCGTCCACCCGCTGCCGGAGATCGACTGGAACCTGCAGATCGCCAAGCGCGGCGACCAGCGGCAGATGGAAACCTGGCAGCGGCTCGGCACCTATGCCGCCGGCATGGCGCTGGACGACGCCGGCATCAAGGGCAATGACGATCTCTGCACGACGATGGACATGGTGGTGGCTGCCGGCGGCGGCGAGCGCGACGAGGCGGTCGACGCCGACATTCTCGCCGCTTCGGAAAGCCGCAACGACCGCGACGTGCTGCTCAACGAGAAACTGACCACCGAATTGCGGCCGACGCTGTTTCTGGCACAGCTTTCCAACCTGCTCGCCGGCAACATCTCAATCGTCCACAAGGTGACCGGCTCGTCGCGCACTTTCATGGGCGAGGAAGGTGCCGGCGTCGCCGCTGTCGAGACAGCCGCCGCGCGCATCCGCTCCGGCCAATCGACGCATATCCTGGTCGGCGGCGCGTTCCAGACCGAACATTCCGACATGCTGCTTGGCTATGAGTTGGCCGGCTACCTGCATCGCGGCCGCTGGAGACCGGTCTGGCAGAGACAGGGCCTGGACGGCGGCGGCGTGGTGACTGGATCAGGCAGTGCGTTTCTCGTCCTGGAACAGCACGAGCACGCGATCAGCCGCGGGCGAAAGATCTATGCCGAACTCGGCCCGGTCGTATCCGGACGCGCCATACGCCGGCAGGGCGAGCTCGATGCCGAGATTGCCGCGCTGCTCAGCCAGGCGGCATTGCCGAACGGCGAGCTACTGACGATTTCAGGCGCTTCGGGTGCCCATGCCGCGACTGCTGCCGAGAAATCGGCGCTCGACGCCAATCCGGCGATTGCCGCACGCGGTTTTTCGACGCTGACCGGCCACATGAAGGAAGCGCAGTTTCCCTTCGCCGTGGCGCTTGCGGCATTGGCTGTCGAACGCAAGGCCGCCTACCCGGCTTTTGACGCCGCCACCGAGAAGCCGTTCAACGGCATTCCCAGGACCGTGCTTGCAACGGCGATCGGCTATCACCAATTCGAGGGCATGGCGTTGGTCAACGCCGCCTAGAGGGTTTTGGGACAAAAACATGGCCAATCTGAACGACCACATGGGCAGGCCGATCGTTGCCGTCACCGGCATCGGCGTGGTGACGTCGCTGGGCGTCGGCAAGGCCGACAATTGGGCAGCGCTCACCGCGGGCACGTCCGGCATCCATCCGATAACCCGCTTTCCGGTCGACCATCTGAACACCCGCATCTCCGGCACGGTCGATTTCCTGCCGTCGAGCTCCAAGGGCGCTTCCCTTCTTACCTACGACCTCGCCGAGATAGCCGCGCAGGAAGCCGTGGCCGAAGCCGGCCTCGATTCGGGCGATTTCGGCGGGCCGCTTTTCCTCGCCTCGCCGCCGGTCGAGCTCGACTGGAGCGAGCGCTTTTCGCTGTACAATTCCGACAAGCACGACGTCGGCGCCGAACGGCTGCTTCGGGTGGCGCGCGGCTTGAAGGGGTTCGATGTTTTCGAGACCACCCAATTCGGTTCGATCGCCGACCGGCTCGCCGACCGTTTTGGCACGCGCGGCCTGCCGATCACGCTGTCGACGGCCTGCGCCTCTGGCGCCACCTCGATCCAGCTGGGCGTCGAGGCGATCCGCCGCGGCGAATGCGACCGGGCACTGTCGATCGGCGCCGACGGCTCGGCGACCGCCGAGGCGCTGATCCGTTTCTCGCTGCTTTCCGCACTCTCCACCCACAACGACATCCCCGAAAAGGCGTCAAAACCGTTTTCCAGGGATCGCGACGGTTTTGTCCTCGCTGAGGGTTCTGGCGCGCTGGTATTGGAATCGCTGGAGGCGGCACTCGCCCGTGGTGCAAACATCCTCGGCATCCTGCGCGGCTGCGGCGAGAAGGCCGACGATTTCCACCGCACCCGCTCGAAGCCGGACGGCTCGCCGGCGATCGCGGCGGTTCGCGCCGCGCTCGCCGATGCCGGCTTGGGCGAGGACGAGATCGATTATGTCAATGCCCATGGCACCTCGACGCCGGAAAACGACAAGATGGAGCATTTGTCGCTGTCGACCGTGTTCGGCGAGCGGATCGGCTCGATGCCGATCTCGTCGAACAAGTCGATGATTGGCCACACGCTGTCGGCCGCCGGCGCCGTCGAGGCGGCGTTTTCGCTGATGACCATGCGCGAAAGCGTCATCCCGCCGACCATCAATTACGACAATCCCGATCCGGCGATCGTGCTCGACGTGGTGCCGAACCAGAAGCGCAACGCCGAGGTCGGCACGGTGCTGTCGAACTCCTTCGGCTTCGGCGGCCAGAACACCTGCCTTGTCATGGCGCGGGAACCAGTCTAAGCGACCGTTCTTCGCCAACAGAACCGACAGGCTCCATGCGCGCATTGCAACTTATCGAGGACCGCCGCCTTGAAACGGTGGACCTGCCGCTTCCGCCGCAGCCTGCGCTGGGCGAAGTGACGCTGCGCATCAAGGCCGTGGCGCTCAATCATATCGACGTCTGGGGCTGGCGCGGCATGGCCTTCGCCAAGCGCAAGCTGCCGCTGGTCGTCGGCGCCGAAGCCTCGGGCGAGGTCGAGGCGGTCGGCCCCGGCGTCTCCAGCCTTGTGCCGGGGCAGCTTGTATCGATCTACGGCGCGCGCACCTGCGGGCTTTGCCGCGCCTGCCGCGAAGGCCGCGACAACCTCTGCGAGCATGTCTCGGGCGTTCACGGCTTCCATCTCGACGGCTTTGCGCAAGAGAAGATAAACCTGCCGGCGCGCCTGCTGGTCCCTGCCCCGCCTGGCGTGACCGACGTCGGCGCCGCCGTCGCGCCCGTCACCTTCGGCACGGTCGAGCACATGCTGTTCGACAATGCCAGGCTGCAGGCCGGCGAAACCATCCTGATCCATGCCGGCGGCTCGGGAATCGGCTCCGCCGCGATCCAGCTGGCGAAGAAAATGGGCTGCACCGTGATCACCACGGTTGGCTCGAACGACAAGATCGACAAGGCGAAGGCGCTTGGCGCCGATCACGTCATCAACTATCGCGACGACCGTTTCGAAGGCGTCGTGCGCAAGCTGACGAAGAAGAAGGGCGTCGACGTCGTCTTCGAGCATGTCGGCGCCGACACCTTTGCCGCCTCGATGCTGTGCCTGAAACGCGGCGGCCGCCTGGTGACCTGCGGCTCGACCTCGGGCGTATCGACGCAGATCAACCTGATGCAATTGTTCCAGCAGCAGCTGAAGCTGCTCGGCTCGTTCGGCTGCCGCATGCAAAACATGGCCGACGCCATGCAGAAAATGGCGGCGGGGCTGGTTTCTCCGATTATCGACACCGAAGTCGGCTTCGACGGCATCGACGCCGCGCTGAAGCGCATGGAAGGCCGCGACGTGTTCGGCAAGATCATCCTGCGCGTCGGCTAGACCATGATGCTGCTGTCTGAAAACATCATGGTCTAGGAATGGTCGGCAACGCCTTCAAGAAGCTCCGCCGGGACCTGGCGTTCCGCTACGGCAGGCAGCTGCGCCAGTTCAACTACTGGCTGCTTGCGCGCCTCGCGATGACGATGATTTGGCTGCTGCGTCGGCTGCCGGTCGACAGCGCGCTCAATTTCGCCGACCGCGCCGCCCGCCGCATTGGCCCTTGGGTGGGGCGCCATAACGTCGCCATCGCCAATCTGCGCAAGGCTTATCCGGAAAAGAGCGACAAGGAGATCCAGGCCATCGCCTCCGACATGTGGGGCAACATGGCTCGCCTTGCCGCGGAATACGTCTTTCTCGATGCCCTGTTCGACTACGATCCCGCCGCGACGAAACCGGGGCGCATCGAGGTCAAGGGGGTCGAGCACTTCGTGCAAATCGCCGGCGAGCAAAAACCGCATATCATCTTCACCGGGCATCTCGGCAATTTCGAGCTGCTTCCGGTGGCGGCAGCCACTTTCGGCATGAACATCACGGCGCTGTTTCGTCCGCCCAACAACCCCTACCTTGCCGACTACATCCTCTCGACTCGCCGCTCGACCATGGGCTCGCTCCTGCCCTCCGCGACCGGCGCTTCGTTCGCGCTGGCGGCCATCCTGGAGAAAGGCGGCAATATCGGCGTGCTCGTCGACCAGAAATTCTCGAGCGGGCTCGAAACGACTTTTTTCGGCCGCCCATGCGAAAGCAACCGGGTCCTGGGCACCCTGGCGCGGCACTATGACTGCGATGTCTATCCGGCGCGCTGCGTGCGCCTGCCGGGCAACCGCTTCCGGCTCGAGATCGAGGACAAACTGATCTTGCCGCGCACCGCCGGCGGCAGTGTCGACGTCCATGGCACCACCCAGCTGCTCAATGACGTGGTCGAGCGCTGGGTGCGCGAGGATCCCGGCCAATGGATGTGGTTCCACAAAAGATGGGAAATCAGCGGCCCGCGCGGGAAGCACAAGCGGGCGAGGAACCGCGGCAAAGCCGCCTGAGTAGAAGTGAGTGACAGCAATTATGCTATTGTTGGCAATGTGCTAATTGCGCCACCGACCCCGCCCGGTTACCGAGGTGGGTTTTTGTTTGGTCACCGATCGCTCGGTGGCCTGTCCTGGCAAGACCAATCAGCCAACCGAAGGGGCGCCATAGCGAAGCCCATCCACCAGCAAGCCAACCATGCGTCGTGCCTGGTCGGGGCCTCCACCATAGCGGTCTGGTGAGCAGAGCCTGGCAATCGCGAACAATAATTCCTTAGCATCAACGTCCGAGCGAACATCGCCTGCTTCGGTCGCGGCATCCAGCAAGCTCTGCAGCGCGGGCCTAAGTTTCTCAAGAAAATACTGCGGCAAGGACTCATATGCCGGATCGCCGGAGGAGAAGGCCGCGGCGAGTCCACGCTTGGCAGCGATAAAGTCCACGTAACGCTGCATCCATCGGGCGAGCGCTTCGCCGGGTTCATGTTCGGCCGCAATGGCAGATGCAGCATTTGCGCAGGCATCCACTTCGTTACGGAAGACCGCCACGATCAGGTCCGAACGCTGCGGAAAATGCCGATAGAGCGTACCCACGCCAACGCCGGCCTTATCGGCGATCTCTCGCACCGGAGCATCGACCCCCGAAGCTGCAAACACTGCCATTGCCGCTTCGAGCAGCGCCTTGGAGTTGCGTTGCGCGTCCGCACGCACGCGTCGATCCGTCGAGTTTACGGGCTCCAAGCCACCACCCCGCTCCTTCGATTTGTCGTCCATGATTTTTCCATTGATAAACGGAACAATGTTCCGTATAAAACGGAATGCAGTTCCGATTGGGAAAATTAGCACAGCATGGCGCCGTTGCCTACACGTCAATGCAAAAAGAGGAGATCACCATGCGGGTCAAACCTATTGCCCTGGTCACTGCGGCCAACAAGGGAATCGGCCTCCAGATCGCCAGGGACCTGGCGACGCACGGCCTCACCGTGCTCGTAGGGTCGCGTATGCTCGAGCACGCGGAGACGGCTGCAAAGAGCGTCGGCGCGGATGCCCGCGCCCTCCAACTCGATGTCACGAACCAGGCCTCGATCGCCGCCGCGGCAAAGCGCATCCGTAACGAGTTCGGTCGCCTCGACGTCCTGGTGAACAATGCAGGCATTTCCGATGCGGGAAAGCAGGGCATCTCGCATGCGGCGCCCCTCGAGGGACGCGCGGTGTTCGAGACCAACGTGTTCGGCGTCATCGCCGTTACGCAGGCGATGTTGCGGCTGCTTGGTGAAGCGCCGGCGGCACGCATCGCCAGCGTCGACCCCTCCAGTCCACAGCGCGCATTGTTCGGCCCTGTTTACAGCCCCTCGGAGACTGCCCTCGATGCGCCGACGCTCGCCTTCGCCATCGAATTTGAGGCCGCTGGCGCCGACGCTGCCTGCTCCGGCTTCACTTCGACGAACCTCAACAAATTCGAGGGCACCCTTACGGCCGAACGGGCCGCGTGAGCCCTTCGCCTCGCGCTCCTCGACGCGAACGGTCCGATGGGCACGTTTCCCGAGCCAGGACGGGCCGTCCGTGCGGCGGTCTCGTCCCGATTGCTGGCGCCGGGAGAGTGGCGGCGCACCTTGGCTCCGGTGCCAATCGAGCCCGCATCCTGATCTGCGATCTTGGGGCGGGTCGAGAAGGTCTATTGAGACTGGTACCGGAAAGCCGCGACAAAGGCCGCAAACGCCGGCGTTTGATTGCGCCGGCTGGGGTAGTAGAGATGATAGCCCTGGAAGGTCGGGCACCAGTCGGCAAGGACTTCCTCGAGCCGACCACTCACAACATAGGGCTGAACAAGATCCTTCGGTGCATAGACCAAACCAATGCCGTCGAGGGCCGCGTCAAGCGCCGGCGCGATATTGTTCAGGGTCAGCTGGCCGTCCACACGGACGCTGAACTCGCGTCCGTTCTTCCTGAATTCCCAGGCATATAACGCGCCTGAGCTGGGAAGCCGCAGGTTGATGCAGTTGTGGTCGGTCAAGTCCTGAGGGCTTTTCGGCGCATCCCGACGAGCGAAATAATCGGGTGAGCCGACGACGGCATAGCCGACATCGGGACCAATGCGAACGGCCACCATGTCGCGGGCGATTGCCTCGCCAAGTCGAACACCGGCATCGAACTGACGCTCGACGATGTTGGTGAAGCCGTTGTCGACAATGAGCTCCACGTTGATGTCCGGGTAGTCTCGCAGGAACGCTGGCAGCCTGGGGCGAAAGACCAGATTGACGGCATCATCGGGGCACACGATACGGATCTGGCCCGAGGGCTGGCCGCGCAGGGCGCTGATCGCGCTGATCCCGGCGGCAATGCTTTCGAAATGCGGCTCGATGCTTTCGACGAGGCGTTCTCCGGTCGCCGTGGGCGCCACATCGCGGGTCGTGCGAGAGAGCAGACGGACGCCAAGCCGTTCCTCCATTGCCCTGATCGTATGGCTGAGGGCCGATCGGGTAACACCCAATTTGGCCGCCGCTCGCGTAAAACTGCGCTGCCGAGCGACCTCAAGGAAGGCTCGCATCTCGCTGAACTCGTCACGCGGCATTGGTGAGCTCCGTTCACTACGACATGCAGATTATAGCTGCTAGTCTGACAAGACCAGCCCGGCTACCTAGTCTGTCGACGGACAGGAGCGCACGAATGGCTATCGAACTGACACTGGATGACACGCTGGCGGCTGAAGAGGCGGTAACGCCATGGGCCGCCGTCACCTGCCTGTCGCTTTTGACCTTTCTCCTGGTCGGCCTGGAGTTCATGCCGGTGAGCCTGTTGACTCCGATTGCGCAGGACCTGGCCATCTCGGAAGGCCAGGCCGGACAGGCGATCGCCGTGTCGGGGCTCTTTGCCGTGATCACCAGCCTGTTCGGCAACGCGCTCCTGGCCAAGCTCGACCGGAGAACGGTCGTCCTGCTCTACACGGCAGTGCTGGTCGCATCGAGTTTGGCTGTTGCCCTCGCTCCCAACTTCCTGGTTTTTCTGGCCGGACGGGCCCTGGTCGGGATCGCGATCGGCGGCTTCTGGTCGCTCTCCACGGCCATTTTGGCGCGCCTGGCCTCAGGCTCCGACCTGCCCAAGGCGATCACCCTGCTGCAGGGCGGAACTGCATTGGCGATCGTCATCGCCGCACCGCTCGGGAGCTTCCTCGGCGAATTGATCGGGTGGCGGGGCACCTTCTTCGTCACAGTCCCAGTCGGCCTCGCGGCGCTCATCTGGCAGTTCGCCGTTCTGCCGAAGATGCCGCCGATGGAGGCCGTTTCGGTATCCAGCATGTTCCGTCTGCTGCGCAATCGGACATTCACCATCGGCATGGCCGCAACTGGGCTCGCATTCATGGGAATGAATTCGCTATCGATCTATCTGCGCCCATTCCTTGAAAGCGTCACCGGCCTCGACGTGAACGTCCTGTCGCTGGTGCTGCTGGGCCTCGGCTTGGGAGGCCTGGCGGGACTGTCCATCGCCGGCTTTGTTCTCCGGCGAAACCTCACCGCCGTGCTGATCGGGCTGCCGAGCGCGCTTGCGCTCCTCGCGCTGCTCCTGATCGCAGTGGGACCGGTGCTTTGGGCCACGGCTTCGCTTCTGGTTCTTTGGGGGCTGTTCAACACCCCGATTCCGGCGGCGTGGGGTACATGGATGGCTCAGATCATTCCCGACGATCTTGAAGCTGGAGGCGGGCTGCAGGTCGCATTGATCCAGTTCGCCATCGCCGGCGGCGCTTCCGCGGGCGGCATGCTGTTCGACACTGCCGGCTGGTGGAGCGCCTTCCTGCTCGCCGCCGCCCTGCTAGCGGGCTCAGCCCTGCTCGCCGCTGCCGCCAGCCCTCGCGCTGCTGCGGTGCAGAACCTTTGATCGCGGAGGGACAGCGCCCGGACAGCGCCCCCTCTGTCCTGCCGGACAGTGGGGGCGCGAAGGATCACTACAGAGCGCTTTTATTCTGAACCGCCGCACTCTTGGCTGGGCTGGGCATTGCTGCGCTGCCCGACTTCCTTACCGACGTGCCGATCGCGGAGGGTACATTGAGACAAGTGATGGCGGATTATCCCTCGCCAGAGGCGGGGATCTATGTGGTGCGGCCACCTGGCGGGATTGCGCCCAGAAAGGTGCGTGCGCTGATTGACATCCTCATCGAATGATTCGGCGCCCGTTGAGCGCAATCATTGCGACCTTCGGGTGGTGATCGCGGCGCAACGGCGAGAAAGCGCAGCCTACACCGGTCCCTTCGCCATCTCGGGCCACAATCTCGATGGACTTAGAGCGGGTGGTTTTAGCCGCATTTCTGCGACGCCAGGACTCGGTCAAAGCATTGCCTCATCGGCCGTAAGTGCATGCTCTCGCGTGCCGGAGACGATGATCTCCAGGACCTCATGCTCGTCGGTGTTTTTGATGTAGCGATCGCCCACGTTCTCGCCGCGCTTAAGCACCATCACGCGGTCGCCCACAGCGAAGATGTCAACGAGGCGGTGGGAGATGATGATCTGGGCAACGCCCTGCTTTTTCAGTTCCAGCATGGTTTCGAGCAACCGCTCGGTCGCCATCACCGAGAGATTGGCGGTCGGCTCATCGAGTATCACCACGCGCGGCTGAAAGGAGATAGCGCGGGCAATAGCCACCGATTGCTGGCGGCCGCCCGAAAGGCTCTCGACCTTTTGATAGACGGAGTTCACGTCGACCTTGAGCCGCTTCAGCACACTGTCGGCTTCCGCGTACATTTTCCGCCGATTGACGAAAAGGCCCCTGCGCGGCCAACGGCCAAGAAAGATATTCTGACCGACATCCATATTCCCGCAAAGAGCGAAATCCTGGTAGATCATCTCGATGCCGGCGTCGCGGCTTTCGTGCGGGCTCTTGAAGTGCACCGGCTGCCCGGCGACGAAGATCTCGCCGCCCGAGTCGCGCTGGTAGGCGCCGGTCAGGATCTTCATCAGCGTCGACTTGCCGGCCGAGTTGTCGCCGACGAGGCCCAGGATCTCGCCGGGATAGAGCACGAGGTCGACATTGCGGAGCGCCTGCACCGCACCGAAGGCTTTTTCGATGCCCCGCATTTCTACGATCGGTGCAGGCCTGGTCGCGTCAAGCATGGGTGGTTTCCGCCGTTCTTGTGCGCCGCGCGAGGCGCGCCCGCAGGCGGCCGAAGATGTTGGCCTGGCGCACCCAGATGTCGATCAGCACCGCCACGATCAGGATGCCACCGATGAAGACGTTGATCCAGTGCTGCGGCATGGTGAAACCCTGTACGTTGAGCTGCAGCAGCGCCCGGATCAGGGTGATCACCGCCGCCCCGGCGAGCGCCCCGATCACGGTGCCGTAGCCGCCGAAGATCGAACCGCCGCCGATGATCACCGAAGCGATGGCGTCGAGCTCGCGGAACTGGCCGGCCACCGGGTTGAAGCTGCGGAAGTAGGCGACGTTGATGATCCCGGCCATTGTCGCGCAGAGCGCCGCCAGCATGAGCGCGAAGAACCGCACCCGGTTGGTGTTGATCCCGGCATAAGCGGCGGCGCGAATGTTGCCGCCGGTCGCATAGACCTTCTGCCCGAACGGCATGTAGGCGAGCACGACGCCGGCAATGAGGGCGACCAACAGCATCCAGATGGTCTGGACGCTCACCACCTCGGCGATCGAGCGCAGCAGCCCGTCCGGCAGCGAGATGCGGTAGTGCAGCAGGATGTCGTTCACCTTGCGGCCAAGCAGGTTGTAGCCCTCGGGCCAGCCGGTGAGCTGCTGCCCGGCGACGAACCAGGCGGCGAGGCCGCGGGCGATGTAGAACATGCCGAGCGTGGCGATGAAGGCCGGCAGCTTGAAGCCGACGGTGACGATCGCGTTGACGAGGCCGGCGCACATGCCCGCCAGCAGGCCCATCGCCACGGCGGTCACGGGGTCGGCGCCGAGGACCTTGAGGAAATAGGCGGCTGTGCTGCCGGCGAGGGCAAGCACCGCCCCGACGGAGAGGTCGATATCGCCGGCGGCGATGACGTAGGTGAGCCCGATGGTGATCAGCGCAAGCTCGGTGTAGTTGAGCAAGATAGCGAAGCTGTTGGACAGGTTCCACCAGTAGTCCGGCCGGAGCGCGAGGCCGGTCAGCCACAGGAGCGCGGTCAGGATGATGGCGAGCGCGTCGCGCCGGGCGAGGAGCTTGCCTAACCCGGTGGCCGACAACGCCATGTCGGCCGCCATCGCGCCCTTAGTCTGCACCCCCTCGATCGCGATGCCGCCGATCTCGTAGGCCGGTGGCGGCGGCCGGCCGCGGAGCCAGGCCCAGAGGCGCCCTGCGACCTGGCGGCGGATGAGATAGGGCTCGATGAGCACAGCGACGACGAGTAGCAGCCCGAGGAACACCGGCACCGCGCCGACCGGTAGCGAGAAAACTGCGTTGACCGTGATCTCCTCGTCGCCGATCTTGATGATGCGCGTGATCGGCCAGCCCTCGCGCAATACCTTGTCGAGCAGCACCACCAGAAGGGCGCCAAGGCAGGATCCGGCGACCCGGCCGCGGCCGCCGAGGATCGAGGCGCCGCCGATGATCACGGCGGCAATGACGGTCAGTTCACCGCTGACGCCGTAGAGCGGCGTCACGCCCTTGTCCTGCGCAGCTGACATCAAGCCGGCCAGCGCCGCGCAGAGCGAGGAGATCAGGAAGGCTCGGATGCGCACCCAGTTGGTCGGGATGCCGGCATAGGACGCCGCCTGCTCGTTGCCGCCGGTGGCGAAGGTCTCGTAGCCCCAGCGCGTCTTGGCGAGCACATATGCGCCGATCACGGCGACAACGACGAAGATCACGATCTGGTTGTTGAAGCCGAGGAGGTTGGTCTCGCCGAGGTGAAAAAAACCCGGATAGCCGGCCGCCTTGGCAGGGTAGTAGATCGCCTGGCCGTGAGTGAGCGCCAGCACGAAGCCGCGGCCGATGAAAAGTATCGTCAGCGTGGCGATGAACGCCGGCACCTTCAGGATCGTGACGAGCACGCCGTTGATCAGCCCGATAAGCGTGCCGAGCAGCAGGCAGAGGATCGCCGACGTGACGACGCCGAGGTCAAGGAAGTTCGGCGCGAACAGCCTGGCAAAGACGACGGCGACTAGGCCGTAAGTTGAACCGACCGAAAGATCGAGGTCCTTGTTGACGATGACGAAGGTCACTCCGACCGCGATGATGGCAACCCGCGAGGTGTCGCGGAGCAGCGAGTGAAACGCTCCTGTTGACCCGAAGAACGCGGGATTGACGAGAGCGCCGCCGAGATAGAGCAGCAAAAGCAAGGCAACGAGCCCCACCTCCCAGCCGCCGACAATCTGGGACGGCGCACGGCCGAGCGATGTGGTCGCGGTAAGCGCCATGGTCTCTTCTGGTCGATTTCCTGCTGCCGCATTGCGGGAGAGCCTGCGCTCTCCCGCAATGATTTCAGACGTTCCGAGTGGACTCAGTTCTCGAAGCGCTTGCCGACATCCTCGACGGTCTCCTTCGTCACCAGTTGGGCCCGTGTGTCGAGGTTGGCCGCCGCGATGCCGCGGTCGATCTCCAGATAGAGCTGCATGACCGGCCAGAAGCCCTGCAAGAAGGGCTGCTGCCCGAGCGCGCCGGTCAGATCGCCGCTCTTCATCGCGTCCTGCTGGGCCGGGCCGAGGTCGAACCCGTAGGCGCAGATCTTGCCGGTCATTCCGGTCTGAGCGACGGCCTTGGCAAGCGCCGGCGTGAACACGTTGTTGCCGGCGAACGCGCCTACGACATCTCCGCGCGATTCGAACAGCGTCACGATGCCGTTCACCGGGTCATTCGGATTGGTGTCTATACCGGTGTTCTCCGGACCCGCGTCGACCTTGAAGGCATCAAGCTTGCCGGCATCCTTCAAGCCCTTGACGATGGCGTTGAAAGCCGAAGTGACGCGGTTGTTCACCTCGATGTTGCCCATTGCGGTCGACGACGGCAGGACGATCGAACCCTTCTCTATACCCTTGTCCGCGAGGCACTTGACGAGCGCCTCGCCGGCGATTGCGGCAGCGGAGGCGTCCTGGCCGGTGTGGCCGATGCCGCTGCGGTTGAGGATCGTGCCGTCAAAGGAATTGGTCGTAGCGACCGGTATGCCCTTCGCCTCGGCGGCCTTGACGATGTCGTTGTAGGCGCCGACCTGGGGCGTTGTCATGATCAGCCCGTCGATCGTCGGATCCTGCACGATCTGGTTCAGGATTTCGATCTCGCGGGCAGGGTCGTCAGTCGGCGATTCCGAGCCGAGCAGCAGGACCTTGGCGCCGATCAGGTTGCCGGCGACGGTCGCGCCGACGTAGACCGGATCGAAGAAGCCATTGCCGGCGGTGTGTGTCACGATAGCGAATGTGAGGTGACCATCGGCCGAATGGAATTCCTTGGTACCGGGGGCCTCCTTTGCGGCTTCTTCGAAGCTGTAGCCGCCGACCGCCTTGTCGACGCCGCCCGATTGTGCGTAGGCGTTCGATACGCCGAGCGATAACGCCGCGGCACATGCCGCGAGCGAGAAAACACGTTTCATGATTATCCTCCCTTGCAACCAACGGTCGGAAGCCGTTCGGGCGCATTTATTCAGGATTCCGAATGCTCCCTCCCACCCCGTATATTCTGCCCAAAGTCTGCCCACGTAAATAGTGCTAGCGCGACGCGGTGTCAGACAGACGAGGAGACTTGGTGTATTGTGATCCCTACCTGGGCCGCATTTCAAAAGGGAGCGACACGGAGAGCACCAAAAAAAGTTTCACAAACGCGTAGGGAGGATACCGCGATGAATCTGCGACCAGACCCCACATTCTATCCGTCACCTAGGCTGGCTATGGAAGGGCCGCCGGAAACTCTGGCCTACACGTTGATGCTTAGCCCGGACTTCTCGCAACCCGACGGTTTGGCTGTGGTGAATGTCGATCCAAATTCGCCGGATTTCGGCAAGATCGTCCACACTGTGATCATGCCAAACAAGGGCGATGAGTTTCATCACTTCGGCTGGAATGCGTGTTCTTCGGCGCTATCACCACTGACTGGCCACGCCTTTTTGGAGCGTCGTTACCTGATCATTCCGGGCATTCGTTCGTCGCGCATCTACATAATTGATGTGAAGGGCGGGCCGACAGCCGCCAAGATTCACAAGATCATCGAACCCGCAGAAGTCTTTGCCAAGACGGGCTATTCCCGCCCGCATACGATCCACTGCGGACCCGAGGGCATCTATGTCTCGACCCTCGGCGGCGGTGGCAAGGACGGTACCGACGGTCCTCCGGGCATTTTCATCATGGATTGCCAGACCTTCGATGTCATTGGCCGCTATGAGATAGATCGTGGCGCCCAGGACAAGCACTACGATTTCTGGTGGAACCTGCCGCGCGACTACATGGTCAGTTCCGAATGGGCCCTGCCGCCGCAGTTCGAAAACGGCATCGTCCCTGAGGATCTACTGTCCAACAAGTACGGCCACCGCATGCATTTCTGGGATCTGCGTGCGCGTAAGAACATTCAGACGATCGATCTGGGCGCCAATCACCAAATGGCGCTCGAAATCCGCCCGGCGCATGATCCAGTCCAGCAATACGGCTTCTGCGGCGTTGTGGTCGATACCACCAATCTCGAAGGCTCGATCTGGACTTGGTGGCGCGACGCAGATGGCAAGTTCCAGGCCAAGAAGACGGCGATCATCCCGCCTCAACCGGCCAATGCCGACGATCTGCCGGATCTTCTGAAGGGTTTCTCGGCGGTGCCCCCGCTGGTCACCGACATCGACCTCAGCCTCGACGACAAATATCTCTATGTGGCTTGTTGGGGTACGGGTGAAATGCATCAATACGATGTCAGCGACCCGATGAAGCCGGTTCTGGCGGGCAAGGTCGAACTGGGTGGGATCGTCAAGAAGACCAAGCACCCCTGTGGCAAGGTCTTCGGCTATGGGCCACAAATGGTCGAGATTAGCCGCGACGGCAAGCGTGTCTATTGGACCAATTCGCTCTACTCGACCTGGGACGATCAGTTCTATCCCGGTGAGCGCGGCGGGGCGATGGTAAAGGCCGATGTTGGCGTCAATGGTGGCCTGACGCTCGACACCAACTTCTTCGTCGAGTTCCCCAAAGGCTATCGAACGCACCAGATCCGGCTTGAAGGCGGCGACTGCTCTACCGACAGTTTCTGCTACCCATCGGCCTAGGTGTTGCCCGAACTCCTTTCGACCACAGCCGGCCTCTGGTTTGCTGTGGTCGCCAGCGGGATTTACCATGGCGTAAACCCGGGTATGGGCTGGCCGCTTGCTGTTTCGGCCGCCCTGATGGAACGGCGAGCCTATGCGCTGCCGGGCGCACTTCTGGCGCTGGCGTTCGGGCATCTTGTCGCCATGACGGTGGTCCTCTTGCCCTTCGCGCTAATGACCATGCTGGTTGATTGGCAAACCGAGATCCGCGTTGGCGCAGGTCTAATTGTCGTCGCGCTCGGAGTCTGGCTGCTCTTCAACCGGCGGCATCCTAGATTTCTGGCGCGCGTGCCGCCGTCGCGACTGGCGCTCTGGTCCTTTCTCGTCGCCGTCGCGCATGGCGCCGGCCTGATGCTGGTGCCGATCTACCTCGGCCTGTGCGGCGTCGTTGAAACGGATGCCGGGCACCATGCCGCGACCGCCCTCATTGCACGAACTGCAGCGCTCTCGATCGGCGTGGCAGCGGTCCACACCGGCGCGATGATCACTGCGGGCGGCGCTTTGGCCTTTGGCGTCTATCGGTGGCTGGGATTAAGGTTTCTTTCGAAAAGCTGGTTTGATCTAGATGTGATCTGGGCGCTAAGCCTAGTTCTGGTCGGGGCGATCGGCGTGTTTTCCGCGCTCTAGTTGGTCACCACGATCCGCGTGTTGCGGAAGCCGGCTTGCCGCACCATCGAATAGAAGGCGGCGGCATTGGACGGGTGCAGTCGCACGCAGCCATGCGACGCTGGGCGCCCGAGAGATTTTACTGCGCCTGTGCCATGGATGGCATAGCCGCCGCGGTAGAACACCGAATGAGGCATCGGCGACATGTCGTATTTGCGCGAATACCACATCCGTGCCGTTCGTTGCGGCCGGTAGCTGCCGCGCGGCGTGATATAGCCTTTGCGCGCCGTGGATACGCGCCATCGGTAGACCGCCCGGCCGTATCTTACAGTCATCGTCTGCGATGACACATCGATCCTTGCAACCAGCTTGGCTGCCCAGCCCTCGACCGAAGAACCGAACAGCATCGTTGCCAGTGCCGCTGCCATGAGAACGGTCTTTTTCATGCGATCAAACCCCTTTGATTGCCCTTGCCTGCCTGCCTTCACGCTATTCTTCATCCTTTAATCGCAAGTGAATGAGGTAACCACACACCTCTGACGAATTCGCCAATCCAAAGCAGCGAATTTGAACGATTTCCCGCGATAGTTGCCGTGGCGACATGTAACCACATAACTAGGGCGCGACCCGCCAACAGGCTTGCCAAAACGCACCGTTGGCTGCTCAATTCGTCGAATGAAAGAACTCCTGCTGAAAGCGGTCGATGATCGGGTCGACGACCTGGTCGCGCTGACCGCGGACCTGATCCGCTTTCCGACTATCAACCCGCCCGGCGAGGCCTATCGGCCATGCGCCGAATACGTCGGAGCGCGGCTGAAAAAGCGCGGCTTCGAAGTCGAATTCATCCGCGCCGAAGGCACGCCCGGCGACACCGACCGCTACCCGCGCGTCAACGTCGTCGGCCGCTTCGATGGCCGCTCGCCCGGCGCCTGCGTGCATTTCAACTCGCATATCGACGTGGTCGAAGCCGGCGACGGCTGGAGCCTCGATCCCTTCGCCGGCATCGTCAGGGATGGCAAGGTCCATGGCCGCGGCGCCTGCGACATGAAGGGCGGCCTGGCCTCCTCGATCATCGCCGCCGAGGCCTTCATGGAGGTTTTCCCCGACTTCCCGGGCGCCATCGAGATTTCGGGCACGGTCGACGAGGAGTCCGGCGGCTTCGGCGGCGTCGCCCATCTGGCAAAGCTCGGCTATTTCTCCAAGCCGAAGGTCGACCACGTCATCATCCCCGAGCCGTTGAACAAGGATCGCATCTGCCTTGGCCATCGCGGCGTCTGGTGGGCGGAGATCGAGACCAAGGGCGAGATCGCGCACGGCTCGATGCCGTTCCTCGGCGACAATGCGGTGCGCCATATGGGCGCCCTGCTAAGGGCTTTCGAGGACGAGCTGTTCCCGGCGCTCGACCGCAAGGTGACGCGCATGCCGGTCGTGCCCGACGGGGCCAAGCGCTCGACCATGAACATCAACTCGATCCATGGCGGCCAGACCGAGGATTTCCGGCCTGGCCTGCCCTCGCCCAATGTCCCCGATTCCTGCCGGCTGACCATCGACCGCCGCTTCCTGCTCGAAGAGGATCTTGGCACGGTCAAGCGCGAGGTGACCGATATCCTCGACCGGCTGAAGCGCGAGCGCAAGAAATTCGACTACGAGATCCGCGATCTCATGGAGGTGCTGCCGCTGATGACCGAGCGCGATGCGCCGGTGGTCAAGGCGGTGGCGCGGGGCATCATGGAGGTATTCGACCGCGAGCCCGACTACGTGATCTCGCCCGGCACCTACGACCAGAAGCACATTGCCCGCATCGGCCACATCTACGACTGCATCGCCTATGGCCCGGGCATTCTCGACCTCGCCCACAGGCCCGACGAATGGGTGGGGATATCAGACATGGTCGAATCGGCCAAGGTGATGGCGATCGGGCTCAACGTGCTGCTGAGGGGCGCGGGCGCTCGGTAGCCGGTGATGGGCGGAAAAACATTCCTGCCGGCGCCGCCGGAAAGCACGAAACGCAATTTACTCCTTGGTGAAATCACGCTTCTATCCACCGGGTTTCGAGCATGTTTTTGAGCATATCGGGAGTTGCACGATGAAATTATGGAAAACCATTCTCACCGCTGCGGCCCTGGTGCTGGCCAACGGCGCTTCGGCGCTTGCCACGCGGACCGATCTGGTCATCGGCATCACGCTCGAACCTCCGCATCTCGATCCGACCGCAGGTGCTGCGGCGGCGATCGACGAGGTGCTTTACGCCAATGTGTTCGAGGGGCTGACCCGCATCGGCCCGAACGGCGAGGTGCTGCCGGCTCTCGCCGAAAGCTGGACCGTTTCCGACGACGGCAAGGTCTACACCTTCAAGCTGCATAGCGGTGTGAAATTCCATGACGGCACCGACTTCAATGCCGACGACGTCAAATTCTCGCTCGATCGCGCCCGTGCCGACAACTCCGTCAACGCACAAAAGGGCCTGTTCGCCGCCATCGATATAATCGAAATGGTCGATCCGGCGACGGTCAGGATCACGCTGAAGAATCCGCAAAGTTCGTTCCT
This sequence comes from Mesorhizobium sp. WSM4806, assembly GCF_055811635.1. Classification (NCBI taxonomy): domain Bacteria; kingdom Pseudomonadati; phylum Pseudomonadota; class Alphaproteobacteria; order Hyphomicrobiales; family Phyllobacteriaceae; genus Mesorhizobium; species Mesorhizobium sp. WSM4806. Next base: position 238,625 of record NZ_JBVVQZ010000002.1, read on the forward strand.
CTACAATATGGGCTGGGGCGACGCGGTCATCGTCGCGCCGGAGACAGCCGACACCAACAAGGAAAAGCCTGTCGGCACCGGCCCGTTCAAGTTCCAGAGCTGGGCCAAGGGCTCATCGATCACGCTGATCAAGTCAGACGCCTACTGGGGTGCCCCGGTGTCCCTCGACAAGGCCGAGTTCCGCATCGTCACGGATGCCGCAGCCGCCGTGCCGGCGCTGCTTTCCGGCGATGTTCAGGCCTTCCCCTTCTTCGATCCCGACAGCGTCGCCCAGATCCAGGGCGACCCGCGCTTCAAGGTGGTGATCGGCGCGACCGAGGGTGAGACCATCCTTTCGATGAACAACAAGAAGCCGCCTTTCGACAGGCTGCAGGCCAGGCAGGCGATTTCGTTTGCGCTCGACCGCAAGGCGATCATCGACGGCGCCTCGGCCGGCCTTGGCGTGCCGATCGGCTCGCATATGTCGCCCGCCAACAAGGCCTATGTCGACCTCACCGGTCTCTATCCGCACAATGTCGACAAGGCCAGGGAACTCTTGAAGGATGCCGGCCTGGAGAACGGCTTCAAGGCGACGCTGAAACTGCCGCCACCCCCCTATGCGCGGCTTGGCGGCGAGATCATCGCGTCGCAGCTTCGCGATGTCGGCATCGATCTGCAGATCGTGCCGGTGGAATGGGCGCAGTGGCTGGACCAGGTCTTCACCAGGAAGGACTACGACCTGACCATCATTTCCCACACCGAACCCAACGACATCGATATCTATTCGCGCAAGGATTATTACTTCAACTACGACAACCCGACCTTCGACAAGATCATCGCCGACCTGAACCTCACCTCCGATGAGGCCAAGCGCATGACGCTGCTCGGCGAGGCGCAGAAGATACTGGCCGACGATGCCGTGGTCGGCTTCCTCTACGAACTGCCGAAAGTCGGCGTCTGGGACGCCAAGCTCGAGGGTTTTTGGGAAAATGCGCCGATCCAGGCCAATGATTTGACCAAGGTGAAGTGGACGGAGTGAGGGGCTGCTGGCCAAAGGGGCGAAGCTTGCAGCCGGTGGCACCCCCCTCTGTCCTGCCGAGATGCCTGGCCCGAGCCGCAGGGCAATCGCTTCAGTTCTGCGCTGCCGGCATTAACAATTGGCCGGTCGAGCGCTATCTTTTGTCTGTAGCAACTGTCCTGCCGAGGCCCGTGGCTCGGACCGGCGCGTCCGGCAGGACAGACGGGGACGTGAAAGAGCACTGTCGCCCGATCTTTGCAGGCAGCGCTGCGGTCCTCCCCTCATGACCGCCTATCTCCTCAAGCGTCTTGCCATCGCCCTCATCACGCTGGTCCTGGCCTCGATGGTGGTCTTCGCCGTGCTGGAAATCATTCCCGGCGACCCGGCGCGGCTGATGCTGGGCATGAACGCCAGCGCCGACCAGGTCGAGTTGCTGCGCAACCAGATGGGCCTCAACGCGCCGCTTGCCGCGCGCTATCTGCACTGGGCCGGCGGCTTGCTGAGTCTCGATTTCGGTCGTTCCTACACCTATTCGGTGCCGGTCATCGACCTGGTCCGCGAGCGCATCGTGGTCTCGCTGCCGCTGGCCCTGATCGCGCTGGCGCTGTCCACCATCATCGCCATTCCGGTCGGGCTGTTTTCCGCCGGCCGGCACGGACGGGCCGGCGACACGATCGCGATGGGCGCCGCCCAGCTTGGTGTTGCCGTGCCGAACTTCTGGTTTGCGCTGATGCTGATCTACCTGTTTGCCGTCTGGCTGCGGCTGGTGCCGGCCGGCGGCTTTCCGGGATGGAGCGCCGGCGTCTGGCCGGCGCTGAAATCGCTGGTCCTGCCGGCGATCGCGCTCGCTCTGCCGCAGGCGGCGATCCTCGCCCGCGTCACTCGCTCGGCGCTGATCGAAGTGCTGAACGAGGACTATATCCGCACTGCCCGCGCCAAGGGTCTGCCCTATCGCGCGGTGTTGTGGCGGCACGCGCTGCGCAACGCAATGATCCCGGTGCTGACCATTCTCGGCCTGCAGTTCGCCTTCCTGCTCGCCGGCACCATCATCATCGAGAACGTCTTTTATCTCCCCGGCCTCGGCCGGCTGGTGTTCCAGGCGATCACCCAGCGCGACCTGATCGTCGTCGAAAGCGTCGTCATGCTGCTGGTCGCCGCCGTCATCGCGGTCAACCTGCTTGTCGATCTCTCCTATGCGGTCGTCGATCCGCGGCTGAGAAGCCGCCAATGACGCTGCGCTTCGACATCCCGGAGGAAAATTTTGCCGACATCCTCGTCAAGGCTTTCACCAATCGCTCGTTCCTCACCGGCTTCGTCATCACTGCACTTGTGGCGGCGGTCGCCATCGTCTCGTTATTCTGGACGCCTTTTGACGTCACCAGGCTGATCATCGCCGACAAGACCCAGGCACCCTCGCCGGCGCACTGGTTCGGCACCGATCATTTCGGCCGCGACATTTTTTCCATGATCATGGTCGGGGCCCGCAATTCGATCGCCGTGGCGCTGGTGGCGGTCGGTATCGGCATGGGCGTTGGCGTGCCGCTCGGCGCCCTTGCCGCGGCGCGCGGCGGCGTCGTCGACGAGGCGGTGATGCGGCTGAACGATCTCGTCTTCGCCTTCCCTGCCCTGCTGTCGGCGATCATGATCACCGCCATCTTCGGCCCGGGCGCGCTCAACGCCATCATCGCCATCGGCATTTTCAACATCCCGGTCTTCGCCCGCGTCGCCCGGGCCGGCGCGCTGGCGATCTGGCCGCGCGAATTCATCCTCGCCGCGCGTGCCGCCGGAAAAGGCAAAGCACTGATCACCATCGAACACGTGCTGCCCAACATCGTTACTTTGCTCCTGGTGCAAGGCACCATTCAGTTCGCGCTCGGCATCCTGGCTGAAGCCGGGCTTTCCTATGTCGGGCTCGGCACACAGCCGCCGATGCCGAGCTGGGGGCGGATGCTGTTCGACGCCCAGACGCGCATGGGGATGGCGCCGTGGATGGCGATCTTTCCAGGCATGGCGATCGTCGTCACCGTGCTTGGACTGAACCTGCTCGGCGACGGTATTGCCGACATCCTCGACCCAAAATCGCGGCGGCAGCGATGAGCCTGCTCGAAATCGAGAAATTGTCGCTGACGATCGGCGACACGCCGATCCTGAGGGATGTCGAGCTCGCCGTCGCGCCCGGCGAGGTGATGGGGCTGGTCGGCGAATCCGGCTCGGGCAAGTCGATCACGGCATTGACGGTGATGCGGCTTCTGCCCTGGGCGGCGCGCGCCAGCGGGCGCGTCGTCTTCGACGGCATCGACATCCTCGCGGCCAGCGAAGACCAGATGTGCGCGCTGCGCGGCGATGATATCGGCATGGTTTTCCAGGAGCCGATGACGGCGCTGAACCCGGTCAAGACGATTGGCGAGCAGGTTGCCGAAGGCATACGCTGGCACACCAGGGCAAGCCGCGCCGACGCCGAGGACCGCGCCCGAAAAATGCTCGACCGGGTCGGCCTGTCCTCAGCGCAATTTCCGCTGTCGCGCTATCCGCACGAGCTTTCCGGCGGCCAGCGCCAGCGTGTCGTCATCGCCATTGCCTGCGCGCTGAAACCAAAACTGCTGATCGCCGACGAGCCGACGACGGCGCTCGACGTCGTGCTGCAGGCGCAGATCCTCGACCTGTTGCGCGACCTGGTCGCAGAAAACCGCATGGGCCTGCTGTTGATCTCGCATGACCTCGCGGTGGTGACCGAAATGGCGGAGCGCATCACCATCCTGCGCCACGGCGAAGTGATGGAGGCCGGCGACACGGCGCGCACCTTGTCCGAGCAGCTTCATCCCTACACAAGACAACTGGCGCAGGCCTCGATGCACGTGCCGGCGCGTGCCAGGACGCACGAGGTCGGCCAAGACAACCCCCTGCTCCAGGCTGCCAAACCTCTCCTTCACGTAGAGAGCGTGACGCGGGACTATCCGGGACGGCGCAAATCGCTGCTGCAGCGCGCGGTTCCGACCCGCGCCGTCGACGATGTCTCGTTCTCGATCGATCCTGGGCAGTCTGTGGCGCTGGTCGGGCGTTCCGGTTGCGGCAAGTCCACGCTTGCCCGCATGGTCCTGGCGCTGGACGGGCCGACATCGGGAACGATCCGGTTTCGCGGCGAAGTCATCACCGGCAAGAGCGAGGCGGAGCTCAAGCCGGCGCGCCGCGACATGCAGGTGGTGTTCCAGGACCCTTACGGCTCCTTCGATCCGCGCCAGAAGGTGGAAAAACTGGTCGCCGAGCCACTGCATGTCCTGGAGAAAAGGCCGACGAATGCAGAGCGGCGCGAGATGGTGGCAAAGGCCTTGCACGAGGTCGGCCTTGGTCCACGCGACATGGACAAATATCCGCACGAATTTTCAGGCGGCCAGCGCCAGCGCCTGTCGATCGCCCGCGCCATCATCACCCGCCCCAGGCTGGTCGTCGCCGACGAGCCGGTGTCGGCGCTCGACGTCTCGATCCGCGCCCAGATTCTCGATCTATTCGCCGAGCTCAACCAGAAGCTCGGCGTCGCCTATCTGTTCATCACCCACGATCTGACCGTTGCCCGCGCCATTACCGACCAGGTGATAATCATGCATGCCGGCAAGATCGTCGAGCGGGGCAGGACGAGCGCGGTTCTCGACCATCCGCAGTCCGAAGCCGCCAAGGCGCTGGTCGCTGCGGCCCCGGACCTGCACCGCGCGATTGCCCGGCGGCTACAAGAACAGGGGTGAACAGCCGACCGTCGGGAGAGGCTTACTCTTCGGCCTTCACCACATCAGCGGGGCTGATGTCGAGCAAGTCGAGGGTGCGGCGCAAGAGCTGCATCTCTGTCCCGGCAAGTTGCGAATCGGCCTTGGCGATCTCGGCCATATGGCGCGCAAGCAGGCTGCGCCTCTCGACGTCGAGGTCACGGAACTGCGCGATGGCTTGCGAGCCATTGGTCTCGTAGCCGAACTCGTTGAGATATTCGATGACGCTGTCGATGCTGGCTTCCGGAATGCCGAAGGCTTCCCGGCAGATGCGCCTGAACGCGGCCATTTCACTCTCGTTGACCGTGCCGTCGGCCAAAATCATGCGAAACAGCATCAGCAGTTCCGCCGACAGCACCGGATCGTCCGCGACCTTGCGCACGCCGGGGTCGCCGTCGAAGATCGAACGTATCTGCTCCAGCAGTGCGAATGCCATCAGCGTCCCTTTCCGATTCGTTGCAAATAGGTAACGCGGAATCGGCCTTGCGCAAATGGTCGGCTGTGGTTCGACAGGGGCAATTGCTGGCAATTGCTTTCAGGTTTTGAAATTCGGCTCCTCACCCTTTTCCGGCCATTGGCGCTGCCCCTCACCTGCCTTCCGGCATCCTCTCCCCGTATAATGACGGGGAGAGGGGCGCTCCCATCGAAGGTTTCGCCAATCACCAGCGTTGCAGAATGTTCACCGAGGTCGCCACCGCCCTCTTCTCCCGTCCCTAAACGGGGAGAAGTGCCCGGCAGGGCGATGAGGGGCGGCGCCAAGATCGACAATTGGTCTCCGCCGCTGCGCACGCTGATTGGTGTGTGAACGGGGCGCCTGGTAGGATGCGGTTGTACGAATCATGTCGGAGGAGCCACACATGAATCTCAGTGCGCCTACGCAGCTTATTTTCATCATATCCCTTGTTATCGCCATCATCGGTCTTCTCGCCGCTCTCGGCGTTTTTGCGTTCATTCCCCTGGCCGCGGTGTGGATCGTCCTCATCGCTTATGTCGTGCTTGCCGGCGGCTGCCTGGTTCGCGGCGCTTAAGCCCTCAGATCTCTCAGGCAACTCGGAGCGCCCGGCCACAAGCCGGGCACTTTTGATTCTGAGGGTTGGTCTGCTACCATCCGCGGGCGGAGGAAAGCTCATGTCTGCCCAGAGCGAAGACGGCAGCAACCAGCACAGTCCTGGCCTCGACCGGTTCGAGATGGTTCGGCGTGCGCCTGGCCCTTGGCTCCAGGATTCAGTCACTGACATCTGCGGCTACCGCGAAACCATGCCCGGCCGTTTCCGCAACGTCGAATACGCATCGCTGACCGTGCCGCTGGTCATCAGCTTTGCCGAACCCTTCGCCATCGGGCTCGGCAGGGAGCCGGGCGACAACGACCGCTTCGCCAGTTTCGCCGCCGGCCTCTATGCCGGTCCGGTGGTGATCGAATCCCGCGGCGGCGCCTGCTGCATCCAGGTCAATTTCACCCCGCTCGGCGCCCGACGCTTCTTCGGCCTCGCGATGAGCGAACTGACCGACCGCATGGTCGGCCTCGACGATGTGCTCGGGATCGAAGGCATCGCGCTGCGCGAAAGACTTGGCAATGCGCACGGCTGGAACGCACGTTTTGCCATCGTCGAGACGTTCGTCGCCGCGCGGCTGACTGACGCCCGCGAAATGCAGGCCGAAATCGCGTGGGCCTATGACCGGATCATCGTCTCGGGTGGCCGCATTCGCGTCGCATCGCTCGCCGACAGGCTGGGCTGGAGCCGCAAGCATCTCGCGGGAAAATTCTCCAACGCGATCGGCGTCGGCCCCAAGACGCTGTCGCGCATCGTCCGCTTCAACCGGGCGCTCGGCCTGTCAAGGCAGGGCAAATCCGACTGGGCTGATATCGCCGCCGATTGCGGCTATGCCGACCAGGCGCATCTGGTGCGCGAATTCCGCGACCTTGCCGGCGAAACGCCGACGGCGCTGGCCGCCCAGGCATAGAGGCGCAGGTAACATTTCTTCAAGACGTGGGAAAAGCCTTCGCCCAGACTGGATTATCGTCCAATCCAATTGAAGGAGATCGTCATGACCATGTCAGTCGAACCGCCCAGGCTCTATCCCACCTTGCGCTACCGCAATGCCGCGAAAATGATCGACTGGCTCGGTGAAGCCTTCGGCTTTGCCGTTCATGCCCGCTACGGCGAAGGCGACATCGTCCAACACGCCGAACTGACTTTCGGCTCCTCGATGATCATGCTGGGCACCGCACGCGACGACAAGTTTGGCCAGATGATCGGCGCACCGGGCCCGGGTGGCGGCAGATCGATCTATGTTGCCGTCGACGATGCCGATGCCGCTTATGCCAGAGCCAAAAAGGCCGGCGCCGAAATACTGGAAGAGCTCACCGACCGCGACTATGGCAGCCGCGAATTCATCTGCAGCGATCCGGAAGGCAATGTCTGGTCGTTCGGCACCTATTGGCCAAAGGCCGGTGAGCCCGCCAGCTAACGCGCCAGACCAAAGATAGCGTCGCAGTCGAGGTGGGTTTCCAGTTCGGCTGCGACTTCGTCCAATGCCCGTTCGACCTCGGCGCGATAATCGATGCCGCCGCCTTTGACGCCGAGATTTTCCAGGAATTTCGCCCGAAAAGCGTCGGCGGAAAACAGCCCGTGCAGATAGCTGCCCGACACCTTGCCGTCGGCGGAGACGGCGCCGTCATCGGCGCCGTTGATGACGGTAGATGGGCGCAGCGTGTCCGGACCGGTGGTGCGGCCGAGATGGATCTCGTAGCCCTCGAGCGGCAGGTCGAACTGGACCGAGCGCGCGCTGACATTGCGCACCGTCTTTTCCGGCTCCATCAGCGTTTCGACGTCGAGCAGGCCGAGCCCGTCGGTCTCGGTAACGCTGCCCTCGATGCCGTCGGGATCGCGCACGACACGGCCGAGCATCTGGAAGCCGCCGCAGATGCCGACGACGTGGCCGCCGCGCTTGCGATGGGCAAGCAGATCGCGGTCCCAGCCATTTTCACGGAACCTTAGCAGGTCGCCGATCGTCGACTTGGAGCCGGGAATGATCACCAGCCCAGCGTCGTCCGGCAAATGCTGGCCGGGCGGCACGAAGACGACCTCGACCTGCGGCTCGGCCTTGAGCGGGTCGAGGTCGTCGAAATTGGCGATGCGCGAAAGCATCGGCACGGCCACCTTCAGCGCGCGCTTCTCTCCGGACGCCAGGCGTTCGAGCACCACGGAATCTTCCGAGGGCAGCCGCGCCGCCGCCTTCAGCCATGGCACGACGCCAAAACAGCGCCAGCCGGTGAAGCTCTCGATCGCCTTGATGCCGTTATCGAACAGCGAGACATCGCCGCGGAACTTGTTGATGAGATAGCCGACGATCATGCGCCGGTCCTCTTCCGGCAGGATCAGATGGGTGCCGGCGACCGAGGCGATGACGCCGCCGCGATCGATGTCGCCGACCAGGATCACCGGCACGTCGGCGCGCGTCGCAAAGCCCATATTGGCGATGTCGCGGCTCCTGAGATTGATCTCGGCCGGCGAGCCGGCGCCTTCGACGATGACGAGGTCGGCACCCTCGGCGACCTCGGCCCAGGAGTCCAGCACGGCATCCATCAGCCGGCCCTTCAGCGCCTGGTAGTCTCGCGCCCGCGCCTCGCCGAACACCTTGCCCTGCACCACCACTTGGGCGCCGATATCGGTCTGCGGCTTGAGCAGCACCGGGTTCATATGGACGGTGGGCACAACGCCGCAGGCGATCGCCTGCAGCCATTGGGCGCGGCCGATCTCGCCGCCGAGTTTGTCGCCCGGAATATCGGCGACGGCGGCGTTGTTCGACATGTTCTGCGGCTTGAACGGCCGCACCTTCAGCCCACGCTTCTTCGCCACGCGGCAGAGGCCCGCGACCAGCACCGTCTTGCCGACATCGGAGCCTGTGCCCTGCAGCATGATCGCCTTGGCCGCCATCAATTCCTGCCCTGTGAAACGCTGCCGGTGATCGTGGATTTCGCGGCCAGTGGTCCGCCGCGCCAGAGGTAGAGCGCCAGCAGCGGCTCCTTGCCGGTGCGCATGGCGTGGCTGACATCAGAGGCATGGTGGATCACCTCACCCGCCTCGCGCCTGCCAAAGTCGCCTTCGCCCATGCGCCATTCGGTGCCGCCGGTCAGCGGAATGTAGATCTCCTCGGCGACATGATGGTGGTCGGGATAGACGATTTCAGGTCCGAGGATCAGCAGACCGGCCGCGACCTCGTCGTTGACGAAATGGCCGCGCGTGCCGAAGACCTCCAGCCAGCCGTAATTGTCGATGAACGTCTTGCCGAAATCCGCCTCGCTGTAGGTCTGCCCCCAGCGCAATTGGCCGCGACGCTCCGCAAGCAGCCGCGCCAGCGGCTGGGCGTTGGCCGGAGCGAGCTCGACGATACGATCGAGCTGGCGCAGGCAGGCAAGCGGACGCGGATCGAGCGGTCGTGCCGGCATGGCCCAGCCGATCCGGGCCACCTCATTGCGCACCAGCGCATCATCGAATGTTGCGAGAGTGGCGTGGAAACGCTCGAGCAGTTCATCGAAATTTGTCGTCACGCCTTGCCCCAGACACGCATTATCACGCAGGCGCCCCCAGATCGTTGGATGGAGCTAGTCGGCTTGCGCGGCGGCATCATTGGTCTAGATTGAACCGCGCGCAAAGCCAAAAACGACAGGCCAGGAGGCCGACGACATTACGGAGCACGCCATGGACGCCGCTGTTGATGCGGGCACCAGCCAGTTCGAACTCAACGAGGACCAGCGCGCCATCCAGCAAATGGCCGAGGCCTTCGCTGCCGATCGCGTTGCGCCGAACGCGCTCGACTGGGACCGCAACAAGCATTTTCCGGCGGACGTGATCCGCGAGACTGGCCCGCTCGGGCTTGGCGGCATCTATGTCAGTGACGAAGTCGGCGGCTCAGCGCTCGGCCGGCTCGACGCGGTGCTGATCTTCGAGGCGCTTTCGCGCGCCGATCCGGCCTTCTCCTCCTTCATCTCGATCCACAATATGGTGGCTTCGATGATCGACCGCTTCGGCAGCGACGAGCAGCGCCAGCACTTCCTGCCGAAGCTGACCTCTATGGAATGGCTGGCGAGCTATTGCCTGACCGAGCCGGGTTCGGGATCGGATGCTGCGGCGCTGAAGACGCGTGCGGTGAGGAGCGGCGGCGACTATGTGCTGAACGGCGTCAAGCAGTTCATTTCGGGCGCCGGCGACAGCGACCTTTACATCGTCATGGCGCGCACCGGCGCCGACGGTCCGAAGGGCATTTCGACCTTCGTCGTGCCGAAAGATGCGCCCGGCCTGTCTTTCGGCGCCAACGAGCACAAGATGGGCTGGCACATGCAGTCGACCCGCCAGGTCGTCTTCGAGGACTGCAAGGTGCCGGTTGAAAACCTGCTCTCGGACGAAGGCGCCGGCTTCGGCATCGCCATGGCCGGGCTCGACGGCGGCCGGCTCAACATCGCCGCCTGTTCGCTGGGCGGGGCGCAATCGGCGCTCGACAAGGCGCTGTCCTACACCGCCGAACGCAAGGCCTTCGGAGCCAAGATCAACCAGTTCCAGGCGCTGCAATTCAAGCTGGCCGACATGGAGACCGAGTTGCAGGCAGCACGGATATTCCTTTACGCCGCTGCCTCGAAGCTCGACCGCAAGGCCCCGGACGCCTCGAAATGGTCGGCGATGGCGAAGCGCTTCGTCACCGACGTCGGCTTCAACGTTGCCAACGACGCGCTGCAACTGCATGGCGGCTATGGCTATCTGCACGATTACGGCATCGAGAAGCTGGTGCGGGATTTGCGCGTTCACCAGATTCTCGAAGGCACCAACGAGATCATGCGCGTCATCATCGCACGCGCGCTGATTGGTCGGTAAAGGCAGTAGGCAATAGGCAATAGGCAGCAGATGACCGGCAAGATCAATTCGTACAAGGATCTTATCGTATGGCAGCAGGCGATGGATCTGGCCGTCACCACCTACGCCTTGACCAAGGCATGGCCAAAAGAGGAATTGTATGGGTTGACCAGCCAAATCCGCCGCTCAGCAACGTCAGTCCCTGCAAACATCGCGGAAGGTTATGGCCGAGACAACAGGGGCTCTTATCAGCAATTTCTCCGGATAGCCCAAGGGTCGCTGAAGGAATTCGAGACGCACCTCCAGATCGCTGAACGCATTGGCCTAGCTACGCAAGATCAAGCTTGTCAGATACTGTTAGCGACCGAGGGCATCGGAAAAATGCTGCGCCAACTTATCAGCAGACTCGCGCCCGAATAGGCCGCCTACTGCCTACTGCCTACTGCCTACTGCCTACTGCCTACTGCCTACTGCCTACTGCCTACTGCCTACTGCCTACTGCCTAACCTAACCACGGAGTGCCATCATGACCACCATCGCCTTCATCGGCCTCGGCAATATGGGCAATCCGATGGCAGCCAATCTGGTCAAGGCTGGATATGCCGTTCACGGCTTCGACCTGATCCCGGAAAATCTCGCCAACGCCAAGGAGCATGGGGTCGTCGTCATGGCCAATGCCGTTGCCGCGGTGAAGGAGACCGACGTGGTCATCACCATGCTGCCGGCCGGCAAACACGTCCTGTCGGTCTATGAAGACATCGTGCCAAAGGCGAAAAAAGGCGCGCTGTTCATCGATTCCTCGACCATCGACGTCGAATCGGCACGAAAAGCCCACGCAATTGCCGCCAGACACAAGCTGCTGTCGATCGACGCGCCGGTTTCCGGCGGCACCGGCGGCGCCACCGCCGGCACGCTGACCTTCATGGCCGGCGGCTCGAAGGAAGCTTTTGCCAAGGCCGAACCAATCCTCAAGCCGATGGCCGGCCGGATCGTCCATTGTGGTGATGACGGCGCCGGACAGGCGGCAAAGATCTGCAACAACATGATCTTGGGCATTTCGATGATCGGCGTCGCCGAAGCCTTCGTTCTGGCGGAAAAGCTCGGCCTGTCGCACCAGGCGCTGTTCGACGTTGCCTCGAACTCGTCGGGCCAGTGCTGGTCGCTGACCACCTACTGCCCGGTCCCTGGTCCGGTGCCGACATCGCCGGCCAACAATGGCTACAGGCCGGGGTTTGCCGCTGCACTGATGCTGAAAGACCTGAAACTGTCGCAGGAAGCCGCGCAAAGCGCCGGTGCGGTGACGCCGCTCGGCGCCGAGGCCGCCCAGCTTTATGCGCTGTTCAACGCCCAGGGGCATGCCGCTGCCGACTTCTCCGGCATCATAAATTTCCTGCGCGGCACCCCGGCGTAATGCACATCGCCCAAAAGCTTGCCCTTCAGACGCGACGCGCTTTCAGCCTCGAACTCGACCGGCTTTCGGTTTCCGGCAAGAAACATCGGAAATTTAGATTTGCTTAAACTATCGATAACCACCCGGTAACGATGTCCCTGTAGAACGGAGTGCGAGGCGGCCTATCGCAACCGCCCGGCGCTCCGGATCAGGTCTCGCGTACCGGAGCCCGTAAGTTTCGCCAAGTGTTCAGTCAGCGAAGCGCCATGCGTATCTGGCAAAGCCGCGTTCCCGATGGAGCGCGGTTTTTGCATTAATGGGCCGGACCGCGCGGCCCTCGGTGGTGCAAGTCACGACCCCGTGCGGCCAAGGGAAGAGGGCTATGCGAGCCTCTTCTCAAGTTGCTCCATCCAATCGAGTTGCGACCAGCTTGCCGTCCATCATCATGGGGATGATTGCCAGCTTCTTTTCTTCCAGGAATTCCAGATCGGCGCTGCCTTGATTGAGGTCCATCAGCTGCTCGACTTTTCCATCCGGATGAATGCGAAAGAGCGCCCCTGCGACCCAATCCGTAACCAGCCAATTCCCTGCCCCGTCTGATTCTAGACCATCCAGATTTCCAACAGGCTCGCCGGACCCGATGTCAGAGATGGCATTCGTCTTCAGGTCGATCGCGATCAGATGGCCGGGTGTCTTGGACGAAAAATCCGGCTGGATGTCGCGACCCCAACCTGCGACGAGGAGGCGACCGTCTTCGACGCGCAGACCATTCGGATGCAGGAGATCCTCGCTCTCGAGCCAGACGGAGAGAGCATCATTGTCCAGAACATAAATCCTGTTCGCCAGCATGTCGGAAGCAAAGACCCGACCCGCCTCGTCGATAGCGGGATCATTGAGGAATTGAGCGCCTTCTGCAGGCCACGTTCCAGTGATCTGACCGCTCTCGACGTCGACAGCCATGAGCCGATCGATGTCGGTGACGAAAAGCGTATCGCCTTTCATCACCAATCCCTTGGGCGCATTAAAGCCGGTCACCCATTCGGCTGCCTGCAATTTTCCGTCAGGCGAAACTTTCGAAAGGTATCCAACCCCATCCTTGCCGGCGGGCTCGCCGACAATGTTGGAGACGTAGAAGACGTTCCGCTTTGCATCGAAGAGGACGCTCTCTGGGGCCTTGAAGCCGTCAAGCGACCAGACCTCCTCCGCCGTCGCCGGCAACCCTGTCACTCCCAGTAGCAGAATAGAAAATAGAACTGTCTGCAGCCTAATCATGATAGCCTCCCTATGTTATTTTGACGCGTTTATGTAAAACGCAACTACAAATTGCGTTGTCGATCTTACAAAACTTACAGTTGACGCTTCGATTGCTCTGACAAGCCTATGTGCCAAGCGGCTTATGCTTAGCCAGCATTACAATTCCCCAGATGAATGGCAGTTCCAACACCACTGTCGTTGGAAGCCGCACTGCGGACGAAAGATTGTCGACACGCTCGCGAAGCGGCAGCAGATCAAGGAAGACGCCAGGAAACGAAGCCGACCGCATCCGCGCCGACGTGGAGATCAAGCGGCTTGAGCGGACATCATTGAAACCTTCTGATTTCCAAGCCGTTATCGCCGGTATGTCCGGGGCTAAATCCAAGCCGAAATCCGTCTCCAAATCGCGCGATGGCGAGAAGTCGCGCCAGGAGAAGCAATCGACTGTCGAAGCCGCGTCTGAGATCGCCGGCGCGGCTCCGCCGCCGCTGGATTTCGTCGAACCCGATCCGGAGCTGACCCCTGAGGAGGCCGAGCAGGCGCGCAAGAGATACTTGCTGAGGCGTTTCTGGATCAGCGCGCGCGGTTACTGGGGCCGCGGAGGCGATAGGCGGGCTTGGCCGTACACGATCGGGTTATTGCTCCTGATCGTCATCAATGTCGGCTTCCAGTATGGGATCAATGTCTGGAATCGCGCAATTTTCGATGCCCTTGAGCAACGCAATGCTCGCACCGTCTATGTCCTGAGCGCCGTTTTCGTGCCGCTCGTGCTCGGAAGCGGAAGCCTTGTCGTTGCACAGGTCTTCCTTCGCATGACGATGCAGCGCCGCTGGCGTTCCTGGCTCACCAACGCGGTCATCGCGCGGTGGCTTGCAAGCGGCCGCTACTTTCAGTTGAACCTCGTCGGCGGCGACCACCAGAACCCTGAAGCACGCATCACGGAGGATTTGCGGATTGCCACCGAATCCCCGGTCGACTTCATCGCCGGTGTCATCAACGCGTTTCTGTCGGCCTCGACCTTCATCGTGGTGCTCTGGACGATCGGCGGGGCCCTGACTCTGCCGATCGCAGGTTCGACGGTGACCATTCCCGGCTTTCTCGTCATCACCGCGGTGCTCTATGCCGCGATCACATCCACCTCGATGGCGGTCATTGGCCGCCATTTCGTCCACCTCTCCGAGGAAAAAAATCAGGCGGAAGCCGAATTCCGCTACACGCTGACGCGCGTGCGGGAAAACGGCGAGAGTATCGCATTGCTTGGCGGCGAGGAGGAAGAGCGTAGCGGCATCGACAAGACGTTCGCCTATGTGCTCAGGCAATGGGCGCTCCTTACAGGTCAGCACATGCGCACAGCGCTGGTATCGCAGGGGGCGAGTCTGTTTGCGCCTGTCGTGCCGGTTTTGCTTTGCGCTCCAAAGTTTCTCGAAGGCGGCATGACACTTGGCCAGGTCATGCAGGCTGCCTCTGCCTTTGCGATCGTGCAGGGCGCGTTCGGATGGCTGGTCGACAACTACCCCCGTCTCGCCAATTGGAACGCCTGTGCACGGCGCATCGCCTCGCTGATGATGTCGCTCGACGGGCTCGAGCGCGCGGAGCAGAGCAACACCCTCGGACGCATAAAGCGCGGCGAAGCTGCAGGCGATGCGATGCTCAGCCTGAACAATCTCTCCGTGTCGCTCGACGACGGCACCGCCGTGGTCAAGGAAACCAAGGTCGTGATCGAATCAGGCGAGCGGGTGCTCGTCGCCGGCGAATCCGGCTCAGGCAAGAGTACGCTGGTGCGGGCCGTCGCAGGTCTGTGGCCGTGGGGCGGCGGCAGCGTCAACATCCACGCCGACAGACGGCTGTTCATGTTGCCGCAACGGCCTTATGTCCCCACCGGGACGCTTCGCCGCGCAGTCGCCTATCCAGGCGCCGCCGATCGCTGGACGCTGGACGAGATCAAGGCTGCCCTCGACAAGGTCGGGCTCGATTATCTGAATGACAAGATCGAGGACGACGCGCCATGGGACCAGACCCTCTCGGGTGGCGAAAAGCAGCGGCTCGCCTTCGCGCGTCTTCTGTTGCACAGCCCCGATATCATCGTGCTGGATGAAGCAACGTCAGCACTCGACGAAAAGAGCCAGGACAAGATGATGGAGATGATCGTTCACGAATTGCCGAAGGTCACCATCATAAGCGTGGCGCATCGCGCCGAGCTGGAAGCCTTTCATAGCCGCAAGATCACGTTGGAGCGGCGCGAGGGCGGCGCAAAGCTTGTCAGCGATATCGATCTTGTCCAGCGCAAGAGAAGACGGAACTTGCTTGAGCGATTTATGCGGCGCCGGCGCGCCGTACCGAAGCGCAGCGCTGCGTTGAGCAAAGCGGCGCTGCCCGAGACAAAAAAGTGAAATCCGCCGATCGGGCCTCGGCCCTTGGTGAGCGGCTCCTCCGGCTGGCAGAATCCGGCATTCAAACGCCGGGCGTCCGGTTGCAGAACGCCCGGCGATCGTTTTATCTCACCGCTTGCGCAAATCCGCCTGCGCCAGGTCAAGCGCCTTGGCGATGCGGCCGCAGGCTATGTCGATCGTCTCGCGCGTCCAGATCAGTGGCGGCGACAGGATCATCGTATCGCCGGTGGCGCGCAGCATCATGCCTTGGGCAACTGCGTGGTCGCGGACGGTCACGGCCGCGCTCCCGGCCGGCAGGAAGCGCTCCTTGGTCGCCTTGTCGCTGACGATCTCGATCGCCCCCATCAGCCCGATCGAGCGCACCTCCCCGACCAGATCGTGCTCGCCGACGTGCTCCTGCAGCGCCTTGGCGAAATAGGGTCCGGTGTCGTTCTTGACCCGATCGACCAAACCTTCCCGCTCGATGATCTCGAGGTTCTTCAGCGCCACGGCGCAGGCCACGGGGTGGCCGGCATAGGTATAGCCGTGATTGAACTCGCCGCCCTTCTCGACCAGCGTCGCGGCGATGCGGTCACCGACCAGCAATGCCGACAGCGGCTGATAGCCGGAGGTCAGCGCCTTGGCGGTGGTGATGGTATCGGGCTCGATGTCGAATGTCTGCGCTGCGAACCACTCGCCGGTGCGGCCATAGCCGGTGATGACCTCGTCGAGCATCAGCAGGATATCGTATTTGCGGCAGATGCGCTGCACTTCCGGCCAATAGCTCATCGGCGGTATCTTCACGCCGCCTGCTCCCATCACCGGCTCGCCGATGAAGGCGGCGACCTTGTCGGCGCCGGCTTCGAGGATGGCATCCTCGACGGCCTTGGCCGCGCGCAGGCCGAAATCATGGTCGCTTTCGCCGGGCAGAGCCAGCTCATAGGCATAAGGCATCATCACATGGACGATGTTGGGAACCGCGCCGTTGAGCTGCTTGTGCATCGGCTCCATGCCGCCCAGCGACGTGCCGGCGATGGTCGAGCCGTGATAGGCGCTCTTGCGCGAGATGATGCGGTTCTTCTCCGGCTTGCCTTCCAATGCCCAATAGTGGCGCACGAGGCGCAGCGCCGTGTCGTTGGCCTCCGAACCGGACGAGCCGAAGAACACCTGGTTGACATGCTTCGGCGCCAGTTCCGCCAGCTTTTTGGCCAGCAGCACCGGTGTCGGGGTCGAGCATTTGAAGAAGGAATTGTAGTAGGGCAGTTCCTTCATCTGGGCGTAAGCGGCGTCGGCCAGCTCATCGCGCCCGTAACCGATGTTGACGCACCACAGCCCGGCCATGCCGTCGAGGATTTCCGTGCCTTCGGAATCGTAGATGAACGGCCCGTTGGCGTGGGTGATGATGCGTGAGCCGGCCTCGCGCATCTCCTTGTGGTCGGTGAACGGATGGAGGTGATGCGCAGCATCGATCTGCTGAAGCTGCTTCAGCGAATAATTCTGATAGGTCATGTCTGATCTTCCTCTTGAACCAATCCGGCAATTGCAGCCGGGGCGGATTCGTCAGAGGAAGGCGGGCGGCGAATAGCCGATGCGGGCGCAAAGCCGCAGAAGCTCGGCGCGAAGCGTGCGCGGCGACGGCGTCACGGCCACCCCAAACGCGCATGATGCCTTCATCCGACCCATGCAGCATCTTAGGCGGTCTGATGCGCTCAGTTCAAGCCGTTCCGTTCAAGTCGTTACGGTCAGCGCCCGTTGCAGGAAGACATACTTCATCGCCGCCTGTGCCGCTTGCGGCCGGCGATCGCCGCGCCCGCCATGGCCGCCCTCGGTCTCCTCGAAAAACAGCGTCTTCGCGTGGCCGGCAGCCTGCAGCCGTGCCGCCATCTTCCGCGCATGGCCGGGATGGACGCGGTCGTCGGCGGTCGATGTGGTCAGCAGCACCGGCGGATAGGCGGCATCGGTCTCGACATGCTGATAAGGCGAGTAAGCCGCCAGCGACGCGGCCTCTTCCGGCTTCGCCGGATCGCCATACTCGGCCATCCAGGATGCGCCGGGCGGCAGTTCGGTGTAGCGCAGCATGTCGAGCAGCGGCACGTCGATGATCACCGCGCCGAAAAGCTCCGGATGCTGGGTCAGCGAAACGCCGGTCAGCAAGCCGCCATTCGACCCGCCCTGGATGCCAAGCGTCGCCGGCGTGGCGATTCCGCGTTCCACCAGGTCTTGCGCGACCGCGGCGAAATCGTCGAAGGCGTTCTGGCGATTGGCCTTGAGCGCGGCCTGGTGCCAGTTCGGGCCGAACTCGCCGCCGCCGCGGATATTGGCCTGCACATAGGCATTGCCCTTTTCCAGCCACAGCCGACCGCGCACGCCGGCATAGCCGGGCAGCAGCGGCACTTCGAAGCCGCCATAGCCGTAAAGCAGCGTCGGCACCGGCCCGTCCTGGTCGCGCCGCCTGACGACGAAATAAGGGATTTTGGTGCCGTCCTTCGAGCGTGCCTCAAACTGTTCCGAGACCAGCGACGACGCATCGAAACGCGCCGGCTGCGATTTCACCGTTGTCAGCATCGCTGCATTGTCGTCCGACCAGATGATCGAGCTCGGCGTCAGGAAATCGGTGAAGGAGAAGGACACGCTGGAGCCGAAACGCTCGGCGTGGCTGATGCCGACACTCCCGTTTTCGGGCAGCGCCACCGGCTGCAGCCACCAGCCGCTGCCGCTGCGATCGCAGGCGACGACCTTGCCGCGCACATTGTCCATCAGATTGATGAACAATCGGTCCCGCGTGCGGGCAATGCCGGCAATCGAGACACGATCCGCCGGCTCGAGCACGGTCTCGACAGGTCCTAACCCATTGGTCTCGATCCAGCGCGCGAAGTCCAGCGAATAGAGGCCATCAGGCTTGCACAGCGTGCCGTCCGGCGCCGTCCACGGGCTGCGCACTCCAAAGACGAACTGGTCCCTGAACAGCACCGCGTCGGTCACGTCGTCCGGCAACGGGATGCGCCTGTTTTCGCCGGAGGGCAGACGAAGAAAACTGTGCGAGGCAAAGAAATCGAGCGTCCGGGTCAGCAGAAGATGACGCTTGTCGCCGTCGAATTCGAGGGAACCGCCGGCGGCGAGATCCTGCTTCTGCGCCTCGAAAATCGGCGTCGCATCCTCCAGCCTGGTGCCGCGCTGCCAAAGCTTGACCACGCGCGGATAACCGGACTGGGTTTTTTCGTCCTCTTCGAAGGCAGCCGAGACGATGACCGTGTCCTTGTCCAGCCAGTTGAAGCCCGACTTCGATGCAGGAGCACGAAAGCCGCCCTCGACAAAGGACTTGCTGTCGATGTCGAATTCGCGCATTTCGCTGGCGTCGCCGCCATCCGGCGACAGGCTGAGCAGGCAGCGGCTGAAATCGGGGTAAAGCCGGCTGGCGCCGCTGAACACCCATTTCACACCCTCTTTGGCTGACAGACTGTCGAAGTCGATGATCGTCTCCCATTCCGGCTCCTCGGTCTTGTAGGAAGCGACCGGAGTGCGCCGCCAGAGGCCGAGCACGTTGGTCTTGTCCTGCCAGAAATTATAGACGTGGCCGTTGAGCGCAGACCCGACGGCAATGTTGTCTTCGGCCGTCATCAGGTCCAGTGCGGTTTGGAAGCAGGTCTGGTAGGATGGATCGCCCTGCAACTCGGCGACCGTGATCTCGTTCTGACGGTGAACCCAGTCGAGCGTTTCCTTGCCCGTTCTGTCCTCCAGCCAGAGAAAGGGATCCTCAGTCGCCGAATTGGGACGCGTCTTTGTGTTCGACTTGGTCATGTGGTCTCCGATAAACTCGTCAAGGCTCGGCAACGTCGTCTTGCCACTGTCGGTATTCAACTTGGAACGCAAAAGGAGCCATTGCGCTGTTGGCCTCCTAAGGTGGGGCCGCCTGCCGCCCGCAGGCCACGAGGGAATCCATGCAACATCTGTACATTGCCAAAGAGAAGTTCGGTCCTTTAAGCGGCACTGCGTGGACCATGTACATAAACTGGTCCGGCCTCACCCAATTAAGCGAGGTCGTCTCACTCGATGGAATGCTCGGGCCGGTCGCGCTGGGACAGGTAAAGGACAGCTACTGGCCCCATATTGTCAACGAGGACTACATGCTGGATTTCTTTGTGGACCTGGACTTCCTCCTTTCGGAGCTGGCGGATCCGGGCGACTTGAATGTCCTTAATGTGATCCGAAGACCATCGCTTGACGTGCGTTCACTCGACTGGAACGGATTTACCTTCCTGGGCTACGACTTGTTGGATCAGGACGTCTCCATAAGCGCTCTGACCAACTGCGGAGGATTTCCTGACGTGTTTGCGAACACGGAACTGTCCGATGTTGGATTGATACCCGATTTTGATCGTGCCGTTGAAATTCGAGACCTTCTACGCAGGATGCATCCCTCTGAACACCATGCCGAATGTGATTTATGGGCGATTTCCAGATGGCAAGGAAATGAAGGCACCCCGCAATTGTATTAGACCGCTCGCCCCCGCAATACGGTTGTGACCGCCAACGCCAGACAAATGGCGCCAAGCGTGATCGGCAGGCCGTCCGCACCGAGAATATCCATGGCGCCGCCCGCCAGCGGCGGCACGGCGATGCCGCCGACGCCCCACATTAGCGAGAAGGCAGCGTTGCCGGCGACCAGTGCCGAGCCGGTGAACCGCTCGCCGAGCTCGATGATCGACATCGTGTAGATGCCGTAGGAAACCGCACCCCAGACAAACACGCACGGCCAGATCAGCGGCGTCTCGATGAGAACCGGCAACAGCACGCATCCAAGCACCGTTAGCGATACACAGATAAATCGCACCAGACGCGCCGTCAGCCGTTCCGCCAGCAGGCCGAGCGGCACCTGCATGGCGATGTTGCCGGCGATCATCATCGACAGCAGCGCCGACATGCGCGCCTCCGCGATACCATAATGCGCTCCGTAGACCGGCAGCAGTGCCAGCACCCCCTGTTCGAAACCGGCGGCCACCACCACCGCCGACAGCAGCAGCCATGCCATCGGCATGAACCCCATCACCGAAACCTGGTGCCCGGCTTCATCGACCTTTGGCAGCCGTCCCAGCACCAGCGCCAGGCAGGCGCCGCAAAAGACGAATGCGGCGATGCCAACGAGAAACGGCGGCCATCCTTCGGTGCCGACGGCAAGCAGGCACAGCGGGCCGGCCGCGAAACCGGCCGAAATGACTGTGGAATAGATTCCCATCACGCGACCACGGCGCGCCGGAGGCGCCAGCGCGATCACCCAGATCTCGCTCAGCACATAGAGCGGATTGGTCACCACGCCGATCAGGAAGCGCAGTGGAAACCAGAGATAGACATTTTGCGTCCAGCCGATCAGCGCCAGCATGATGGCGGAAAGGGCCGCGCAGGTCAGCGCCGTGCGCCCTGCCCCGAACCGGCGCGCCAGCGCCGGGATGAGCGGCGACGAGACGATAAAGCCGACCGGCGTCATTGCCGCCGACAGGCCGATCATGGCCGGCGAGACGCCCTGGCGCTGCAGGATGAAGCTCAGCAGCGGATAGCTTAGCCCTTGCGCGATAGCGAACACCGAAACGGTGGCGATCACGCCGGTGATCGCCGCCCACTGCATTGTCTCGTCGCTGTTCTGTTCCGCCCGGTCCATGATCCGCACCACGAAACCTGCACGATTAGCGTTTCGGCGGCGTGCCGGGAAGCACCGGCGGCAGGAACCGCTTGCGCCAGCCAGAGCATGCCTTGTTAAGGACTCCGCGGCGCCATTCAGGCCACTACGGAAAATACCGGGCAATCGCCCCCTTCTTGCCCTCCGCGTAAGGCTTCAGCCACTTGTCGTCGATGGAGAGCCCGTCATTGTCCGACGGTCCTTCTCCAATCGTTCTACGCCAGGCGCGGAACTTGTAGTGGTCGAACACGTCGAGCATATACACCGCAAAGGCCGCAGCGAACGTCTTGTCGCCTTCGACGATCACCATGTTCTCGTCGTTTTCATAGGACGCCTTGTAGCCAAGGTTGTGGCTGCCGGCGATGACGGTCGCATTGTCGGCCATCGGATCGATGATCACGATCTTGTCGTGCACGATCGCATGGCCGACGGTCAGCACTTCCGCCTGGAAATCCCGCGCAACGGAGGCCCCCGTCAGGTTGGCCGCCCTGACGATGGAGACGTTCGGCGCCTCCCAGACCTTCTCCGGAAAGACGAATGGCGATTTGCCGTCCTTGTTCGATTTGTTGGTGACTGGATCCCGGGTCGGAGCAATATAGTTGGGCATGGCGGTGTGATCGCTGATTGCGCCTTGCACGATCAGCTTTGGATTCGCCGTCGCCGCCGCGACCGCCTGATCGATGACCGAATTGTTGCCAAGCCGCGACGGATTGAACACGAGAAAGAGCACCGCCTCCTTCGCCGCCTTGATTCGTGCGAAGACATCTTCGAGGTCGACAGGCCGCACCGAGATGTCCTTTTTGCTGCGGTCGGGATCGTTTGGCGAGAACCAGATGGTGGTCCCATCGACATGGTTCGGTGTGCGATTCTTCAGGCGAAACGGCCTGCCTTGCTTCTGCGCCACACGTCCAGCGGCGCTATCGCTCGCCGGCGGCGGGAACACGTCGGCCTTCATCCGCTCCCAATAGGCATCGAACACTTTGGCCATGGCAGGGTCGTCGCGGATGAAGGCGTTGTTGGACTGTCCGCAAATGCCGGTCGACGTCCAGTTGGTGCTGCCGGTCATGACCGCCTGCGGATTGGCCTGGGCGTCGCGGTAGACGGCAAACTTGTTGTGGCCGATATGATTGTTGTTGAACAGACGATCGGTCAGCACGACGCCGGCGTCGCGCAGCCGCTTTCTGAAGGGCGCGTTGCCCGCGTCCCACGCCTTCGTTTGTTCATCCCTGCCCGAATTCGAAAGAATGACGTCGACGACATCCTTGGCGTCGATGATCGCGTCGCACAACTCGTCATCGCCAAGCTCGTAGAGGGCAAGCCTGACAGTGCCGCCCTCGGCCTTGGCCCGTTTCATCAGGCTGGTGAGCACATCCGGAACCTCGCCATGAAGATAGGCGCGGATCTTGCTGCCGGGACGCTGAAGCTCGGCCCTGATCTTGTCGCGCTGCCCGACCTTGATGCCGGCGTCTTCCAGCGCGCGCGACAGCCATTGCGTCGAGAGCACGCCGTTGGTGAAGGCGAGCCGCGCCTTGCCGAACATCGATCCCAGGAAGATGGTCGGGCTGACGGCGCCTTGTCCGAGATAGCCGAGCGGCCGAGCCGCTCCGGTATAGGCTTTCTCGGGGCGCACCGGCACTGGATCGAGGCCGGGCCGCATGTCGCCGACCGGACGCACCCGGTAGGCGACCAATTCGCCATCGGGCCTGATTTCGACGCTGTCGCGGCGCCGCCGCACCGTAAGATCGCGCCAGAATGTCTTCTGCACCGGCCAGACGCCGGTATCCTGCGGAATCCAGTCCTTGTTGCGTTGCCCCCGGAAAGGCACCCAGGAAGCCAGACAGCGTTCCTCGCCGGTGCCGGGATAGATGCGGACGATCTCGAAGCCGAGACAGCCGTCGATCATTCCGTCAATATCCCAGGCAATGAAAGCGACTTCGTTGTTGGTCGCTGCACGCACGCTAACAACATCCGACACGGAAATAGTCTCCCTCAGGACGGTTTGTATTCAATGTACTTGCTCAATATGACGTGATCGCAACGTGACATGTTTCACAGTTCGGGCACAGATCTGGATTCGCCCTGGTGCGTCCGGCTGGCGAACGTCCATGTCGCTTCCCTCGTCCTAGTGGTCGCCGCCTCCGCAATGGCGGGACGGCGGTCGGTCCATTATGCCGCCGCACCATCGCAGCGTACGAGGACTAGCATGACCGCCGCCCTTCATCCCGCCGAACCGGCATTGACAAACGACCGCGCCCGTCGCGGCGGCCGCGCGGGCAAGCGCGCCGGCGCAGCGGCGGCATTCGAGCAGCCGCCTTTCCGTCAGCTGAAAATCCCGCTGACGCCGACCAGGCTGGTCTCCGACGACGAACTGGAATCGATCCACCTCGCCTCGCTGCGCGTTCTCAGGGAAATCGGCGTCGACGTGCTGCACGACGAGGCAAGGCGCATCATGAAGGCGCATGGCGCAGATGTCCGCGAAGGCAGTGAGCGGGTGCGCTTCGACAGCGACATGATCCTCGAGCTGGTTTCGCACTGCCCGTCGGAATTCACCATCCATGCCCGCAATCCGGCGCACAATGTCCGCTTCGGCGGCGACAACCTGATCATCTCGATGATGGCGTCGGCGCCCAATTGTTCCGACATCGACCGCGGCCGCCGCCCCGGCAACCAGCAGGACTACCGCAACTTCCTCAAGCTTGCGCAGATGCACAACATCCTGAACTGCACCGGCGGCTATCCGGTCGAGCCGATCGATATCCATCCGTCCGTCCGGCACCTCGAATGCATCCGCGATCTGAGCGTGCTGACCGACAAGGTGTTCCACATCTATTCGCTCGGCAAGGAGCGCAATGTCGACGGCATCGAGATCACCAGGATCGCGCGCGGCATCAGCGCCGAACAGCTTCTCGAACAGCCGTCGGTGTTCACCATCATCAACACCAATTCGCCGCTCAAGCTCGACGTGCCGATGATGGAAGGCATCATCCAGATGTCGAGCAAGGGCCAGGTCGTCATCGTGACGCCGTTCACCCTGTCGGGCGCCATGGCGCCGGTGACCATCGCCGGTGCGCTGGTGCAGCAGAATGCCGAGGCACTGTCCGGCATTGCCTTCGCCCAGATGGTGCGCAAGGGCGCGCCCGTCGGCTATGGCGGATTCACCTCCAACGTCGACATGAAGTCCGGCGCGCCGGCCTTCGGCACGCCGGAATACATGAAGGCGCAATTGGTCGGCGGCCAGCTCGCCCGCCGCTACAACATTCCCTACCGCACTTCCAACACCTGCGCCGCCAACACGGTCGACGCACAGGCCGCCTATGAAAGCGTGTTCTCGCTGTGGGGCGCCATACAGGGCGGCGGCAATCTGATGATGCATGCGGCCGGCTGGCTGGAAGGCGGCCTGCGCTGCTCCTACGAGAAGACCATCCTGGACATCGATCTGCTGCAGATGGTGGCCGAATTTTTGACCCCGCTCGACCTTTCGGAGGAAGCACTGGCTATCGACGCCATCCGCGATGTCGGTCCCGGCGGCCATTTCTTCGGCACCCAGCATACCCAGGACCGCTACAAGACCGCCTTCTATTCGCCTATCATCTCCGACTGGCGCAATTTCGAGACCTGGGCGGAAGCCGGATCGCCGACAGCTATCGAAAAAGCCAATCGGGTATGGAAGGAGCGGCTGGCCTCCTATGAAGAGCCCTACATGGACCCGGCTATCCGCGAGGAGCTCGACGCCTTCGTCGACAAACGTCGGTCCGAAGGCGGCGCGCCGACTGATTTTTGATCATCTGCATTGATTTGATGAACAGGCGACTCCCACTCCGTCGAGCTCCGCTCGACACCTCTCCCCCGATCGACGGGGTAGAGGAATGGCGCGAGATTATTCCAGATGACGCCCTTCCTCTCCCTCCGGAGGGGGGAGAGGTGGCGCTGCGAAGCAGCGACGGAGTGGGGGACGCCATTGCCAAGACACGCAGTCGCCGCAAAATAGGTACAACCCAGCGAGCACGAAAACTCAGGCAAGCAGGCAATCAGACGGAAGCATTGCTTTGGCTTGAACTAAAGGCGCGCAAGCTTGGGGGCTATCGCTTTACGCGTCAGTTTTCCATCGGCCCCTTTTTTGCAGACTTCGCTTGCCGCGAGAAATGGCTTGTCGTTGAAGTCGATGGACACCAACACGCCGGCAGTTCCTATGACCGCCGCCGCGACGAATTCATGCGCGCCCAAGGCTATTCGATTCTGCGTCTTTGGAACCATGACGTCCTGAAACATCGTACTTCCGTCTGTGAAACCATCCTTGCCGCGCTTGATGGCAGGCTGGCCGAGAACATCGCTGTATCCGACCTCCGATTTGTTCTCACACCCCGCCCACTCGATTCAATCTCTTCAAAAACGGAACTATCTTCATGAAATCTCATGCAAAAGCGGTTGTCATCGGTGGCGGCGTCGTCGGCTGCTCGGTGCTTTACCATCTGGCCAAGGAGGGCTGGACCGACATCATGCTGATCGAGCGTTCGGAGCTCACCTCCGGTTCGTCCTGGCATGCGGCGGGCGGCTTCCATACGCTCAATGGCGATCCCAATGTCGCCAAGCTGCAGGCCTATACGGTGCAGCTCTACAGGGAGATCGAAGAGCTTTCAGGCCAGTCCTGCTCGCTGCACCTGACCGGCGGCGTGATGATGGCCGACACGCCCGAGCGCATGGACTTCCTGCGCCTTGCCCACGCCAAAGGCCGCTATCTCGGCATGGACACCGAGCTGATCACGCCGTCAGAGGCCAAGGCGATGTTCCCGCTGATGGACGAGACCAATTTCGTCGGCGCCATGTGGGATCCGGTCGAAGGCCATCTCGATCCTTCCGGCACCACCCACGCCTACGCCAAGGCCGCCAGGAAGCTCGGCGCCGAGATCGTGCTGCGCAACCGCGTCGTCGAGCTGACGCAGGAGGTCGACGGCACCTGGAACGTCGTTACCGAGCAAGGCACGGTCAAGGCCGAGCATGTCGTCAACTGCGGCGGCCTGTGGGCGCGCGAGATCGGCCGCATGGTCGGCGTCGAGCTGCCGCTGCTGGCCATGGAGCATATGTACCTTTTGACCGAGCCGATGCCGGAGGTCGAGGAATTCAACAAGTCGACCGGCCGCGAGATGATCGGCGTTATGGACTTCAAGGGCGAGATCTACACCCGCCAGGAACGCAACGGCATCCTGCTCGGCACCTATGAAAAAGCCTGCAAGCCGTGGTCTCCGGTCAACACGCCGTGGGATTTCGGCCATGAGCTGCTGCAGCCCGACATCGACCGCATCGCGCCGTCGCTGGAAATCGGCTTCAAGCATTTTCCCGGCATCGAGAAGGCCGGCATCAAGCAGATCATCAACGGTCCCTTCACCTTCGCGCTGGATGGCAATCCGCTGGTCGGCCCGGTGCAGGGCCTGACCAATTTCTGGTGCGCCTGCGCCGTCATGGCCGGTTTCTCGCAAGGCGGCGGCGTCGGGTTGGCATTGTCGAACTGGATGGTCCATGGCGATCCCGGCTTTGACGTCTGGGGCATGGACGTCGCGCGCTTCGGCGAATGGGCGACGCCGCGCTATACCAATGCCAAGGTGCGCGAAAACTATTCGCGCCGTTTTTCCATCCGCTTTCCCAACGAGGAGCTGCCGGCGGCACGCCCGGCCCAGACGACTCCGCTTTACGACACGATGCTGGCCAACAACGCCGTCATGGGCGATAGCTGGGGCCTTGAAACCCCGCTCTGGTTCGCACCGAAAGGCACCGAGCCGAAGGACATCGTTTCCTTCCATCGCTCCAACGATTTCGGGCCGATCGGCGAGGAAGTGCGCGCCACCCGCGAGAAGGTCGGCGTCACCGAGATCGCCAATTTCGCCAAATACGAAGTCTCCGGGCCGGGATCGGAAGATTTCCTCAACCGGCTGATGACCAACCGCATGCCGAAGACCGGCCGCATTGTGCTGACCCCGATGCTAAACGAGTTCGGCAGGCTGATCGGCGATTTCACCATCGCCAAGGCGGGCGAAGAGCGCTTCATGATCTGGAGCTCGTCGGCGGCGCAGAAGTATCATATGCGCTGGTTCGAGAAGCACCTGCCGAAGGATGGTCCAGGGGCGTCACAGGTCCGCATTCACCGCTTCGACCAGACGCTGGTCGGCTTGTCGATCGCCGGGCCGAAATCACGCGACCTGCTGCAGAAACTGGTTGACGCCGACATCTCGACCAAGGCCTTCCGCTTCATGGACTTCCGCGAGATGGCGGTCGGCGGCGCGCCCTGCATGGTCAATCGCATCACCTATACCGGTGACCTCGGCTACGAGATCTGGATGGCGCCGGCCTACCAGCGTCTCGTCTACAAGGCGATCAAGGATGCCGGCGAAGAGTTTGGCCTGGTCGATTTCGGCATGCGCGCCCTGCTCTCGATGCGCCTGGAAAAGAATTTTCCGACCTGGTTCCGCGAACTGCGCCCGATCTACGGGCCGTTCGAGGGGGAGATGGACCGCTTCGTCAAGCTGGAGAAGAACGACTTCATCGGACGCGACGCGGCAGCGAGGGAGCAGGCAGAAGGGCCAAAACTGCGCCGTGTCTCCTTCATCGTCGATGCCGCAGACGCGGACGTGATGGGCGACGAACCAATCTGGGCCAAGGTCGGCGGCAAGGACTACGGCACGGTGGAAAAGCCGCACGGCTATGGTGCGGCGCGTTTCGATACGGACGGCAAGGAAGTGCGCGGCTCGAGCGCCGCGGAAGGCGCTTCGGCCGTGCGCGGCATCGTCGACGGCGACTGGCGCGTGGTCGGCTGGGTCACCTCCGGCGGCTATGCCCATTACGTCCAGGAATCGATGGCGCAAGGCTATGTGCCGGCGGCCTTGGCCGCGGACGAGAGCGCCGGACTGTTCGAGATCGAGATCCTCGGAAGCCGACGACCAGCCCGCATCAATGTCGAGCCGCCTTTCGACCCGAGCGGCGAGAAGATGCGGGCCTGAAAGCATTGGACCCAAAGGCCCGCCCTCGGGCCTGACCCGCGCGGCCGATTGATATCGGGAGGATAGGAAAATGAGCGATCCGGGCGTCGAGCGACGGTTCGGTCGTCATCGCAGGATCGCGCCGTTCGAGCCAGACGAAGCAGGCTCAATCGATGCGTTGCGCCTGAAGTCGCGGCAGAAGGCCGCTGAACTCAACCAGCATGTGCTTGGCTACGGCGCACTGGCGGAAGCCGAGTGGCACGCCGCCGGCATTGCTGCTCCCGACCTGCCCGCCATGCGCCAATACCGGCTCGACCGCATCCGCGCCGAGCTGAAGCGCCGCGGCTATGCGGGAGCCTTGCTCTACGATCCGATCAACATCCGCTATGCGACCGACTCGACCAATATGCAGCTCTGGGTCGCGCACAATCCGACAAGACATTGTTTCGTTGCCACCGAAGGTCCGGTGGTGCTGTTCGACTATTTTTCCTGCGAGCACCTTTCCGACCACTCCGGCGTCGTCGACGAGGTTCGGCCGGCAGTGTCTTGGATGTATCTCTACAGCGGCGACCTCACCGAGCAAAAAGTCCGCCGCTGGGCCGCCGGGATTGCCGATCTGGTCAAGCAGCATGGCGGCGGTGTCAGTCGCATCGCCGTCGATCACATCAATCCCGAGGGCGTCGAAGCGCTCGCCCGCCTCGGCATCTCGATCGCCAATGGCGAAGCGCTGATGGAAAACGCACGCCTGATCAAATCGCCCGACGAAATCCTGGCCATGCGCCGGTCGATCGTCGCCTGCGAGGCGGCGATGGGCGAGATGGAAGCAGCTTTGAGGCCAGGGATTTCCGAAAACGAATTGTGGGCCGAACTCCATCGCGGCAACATTGCGCGTGGCGGCGAATGGGTCGAAACCCGGCTCTTGACGTCCGGCCCGCGCACCAATCCCTGGTTCCAGGAATGCTCGTCGCGAACGATCGCAGCCGGCGACCTCGTCGCTTTCGATACCGATTTGATCGGCCCTTACGGTTTCTGCGCCGACCTGTCGCGCACTTGGCTCTGCGGCGACACCGAGCCGTCCAACGAGCAACGCGAGCTGTTTCGCATCGCCGCCGACCAGATCGCCCACAACATCGGCCTGATGCAGCCGGGCACATCGTTCCGCGATCTTGTCGAATGCTCGGCGGTGCCGCCCGGAGATTGTTTCCCGACGCGTTACGGCGTGCTCTATCATGGCGTCGGCCTGGCAGACGAATACCCGACGCTGCCGCATGCCATCGACTGGACCGAAGACACGCCCGACGGCGTGCTTGTGTCGGGCATGGTGCTTTGCGTCGAGAGCTATATCGGCCGGCTTGGCGGACGCGAGGGCGTCAAGATCGAGGAGCAGATCCTGATCACCGAAACCGGCAACGAGCAGCTTTCGACCTATCCGCTCGATGAGCGGCTGCTCGGCGGCTGATTGTCTTTATGCGGTCGCCGCGACCGCCTCGCGCAGCGCCACCACGACCGTTTCCGGTGTCGTTCTGGCAGTGATGAACGGCAGGCCCTTGCGCCGCGTTGTCCAGCCGACGACCGTGACCGCTTCCGCTGCCGGCTCGAAGCGCCGCGCATTGGCCCAGCTCTGGCAGTCTATGGCCGCGACATCGGCCTTGCCCTCGGCAATGGCGACGATCGAGGCGCGGTGGCCACCGCTTTCGCTGCGCTCGGAGAAGATGTCCAGGCTTTCGCCCAGCGCCTCCAGGTCACGCGTCGGCGCGATAATGCCCGACATGGAATCGAGGCTGTTGAAGGTAAAATGCTTGTCACGCAGGACATCGAGCGGGATGAGCGGGCTGCCATCGGACGGTGAGGCAACCGTCGGCGCTTCACCTGCACGCATCACGAGCGCGCTCGAATAGAGTTCACCCTGCCCGCCCTCGAACGCGTCGTAACGCGGCTGGCCGATCAGTTGAACATGCGTCGCCAGCCCGAGTTCCATCGGACCCCAGCAGGTCTGAGCGAGCAGCAGCGCCGGATGCAGCCAGAGGCCGAAAAAATCCAACTCGTCCGGCGGCAGCGTCGCCGGATCGGGCGCGATGACCTTTCCGGCGGCGTCGCGGATGCCGCCTTCCACAGGCCGCAGATCGGCATTGACGCGAGCGATGGTCTGCGGCGCGTCGATGCCTTTTTGCCGGAAGGCATCACGCAGCCGCGCCCATTGGGCGTCGACCTCGCTCCGCATTTCAGACCAGTCATACATCGGCAAGCCGGCAACGAAATCGCTCATGCCGGGACTTTAATCGTTACGCTGAGAAAAATTGACGAGGCCATTGACGCGCACCTGGGCATCGCTGTCGGCAATACCCAAAAATTCATTCTTTCGGCGGCTCGGCCGGTACCGGCGCACTGCCAAGCCCATTGAGGCTGCGCGCCCTGACGCGCGGCTTGAACGCCCGGCCCGGTTCCGGCGTGCGCCGCAGCACCGGGTGGACGATCGGCTCCTTGGCCTTGAAGGCATATGCCCTAAGCAGCGCGAAATAGTTCGGATAGGCATAGCCATTGTTCATCCGCAGCCACTCGTCACGGCGCTCGCGAAACAGCTTCGGCAGCCGGTACCAGGCCACCGTCGGGCTCTTGTGATGAACGAAATGCAGATTGTTGTTGAGGAACAGGAACGACAGCGGCGAACGCTCGACGATCACCGTACGGCCTTCCGGATGCTCCGACCACTGATGCTCGGCAAAGGTGCGGATCGAGATCAGCGACTGGCCCAGCCACACCGGCACCAGGATGTAGAGCCATAGCGGGATGCCGAAGCCGAACTGCACGACCGGCAGCACCACGGCGAGGCCGATGGCGTGCAGCAGCCATGCCTTGCGGATCACCTTGTCGCCGGCAAGCATCTGCCTGGCATCGTCGATGAAGAAGCCGGTGCACGACAGCCACGGGCCGAGAATGAGCCGGCCGATCATGGTGTTGTTGATCTTCAGCAGGAACTTCATCGCCGGCGGCAATTCGTCATGGTGCCACAGCGCCTTGTAGTAGCTTTCAGGATCGTCAAGCGGATCGGTCAGCCGTTCGTCGGCATGATGGCGCAGATGAATGGTCTTGAACCGCCGGAACGGCCAGACGAGACCAATCGGCAGGAAGACGAAAGCTTCGTTGAACTGCGCATTGCGGGTTGGATGGCCGTGCAGGACTTCGTGCGCCAGCGAGGATTGCAGCGCCGCCATCAGGGCCAGAACGACGAGCGCCAGCAGCGGATAGGACGGCCACAGGAACAGGCCGGCTGCGAGCCAGGTGCCGTAGCAGAAAAACGCGAGGAAGACCGTCGGCCATTCGATGGCCGGTGCATTGCGCCGTCTGTTATTCCTGCTTGTCATCGATCGACCACTGCCCTTCCAGTCGCCGGAACCGTTTTGATTCCTGACAGCATTGTGTCAGGAGCGTCGTGATGCTGCAACGCGACAAAGCGCACAAAATGTTGCGATTGCGCATTTTCAGCTGCATGTGTTATCTATTGTAAACAGGCTTGAGGATTCATTTACGCCCAAAGTGCCAGGTCGGCGGGTTCGGCGAATTTTTTTTCTCCCAATGGCTGGAATGACGATATGGACAAACGCGACCTGTCGACGGTCTTTCGGGAGCGCCTGAAAATGCTCCTGACACGATCCGATCTGAACCAGTCCGCTTTCGCGACTGCGGTGGGCATCGACCGCTCGGCGCTTTCGCAGCTGCTGTCCGGCGCCTCGACACGCCTTCCCCGCGCCGAAACGCTGCTCAACATCGCCGCCGAATTCAAAGTGTCGCTCGACTGGCTGCTCGGCCTCAGCCAGGACGAAGGCCTCACCGGTGAAATCCGCGAGAGCCTGGAGATCGA
This sequence comes from Mesorhizobium sp. WSM4806, assembly GCF_055811635.1. Lineage (NCBI taxonomy): Bacteria > Pseudomonadati > Pseudomonadota > Alphaproteobacteria > Hyphomicrobiales > Phyllobacteriaceae > Mesorhizobium > Mesorhizobium sp. WSM4806. The sequence continues at coordinate 270,737 of NZ_JBVVQZ010000002.1, forward strand.
GGAAGCGCCTGACGGCTTCGACCGCACGCTGCTGGCCAGATGGCATGCCGAGGCCGCGGGCACGAAAATCCGTTACGTGCCGGCCGGCATTCCCGATCTTCTGCGCACCGAAGCGCTCGTCGACTACGAGGCCGGTATCGCCAACAAGAGCCGTGAGGCCCAGGCCGGCGAGACGCAGTACCGCATCGACTACAACCGGCGGCCGGAAACCGACATGGAAGTCTGCATGCCGCGCCATACGCTGGAGATCTTTGCGCGCGGCCTGGGCGTCTGGGACCGTTTCCCTGAGGCCGCCCGCCACCAGCAGCTTCTTCATATGGCGACGCTGCTCGACGACCTTTATCCCACCTTCCGCCTGTTTCTCTATGACGGACGGATGCGTTATTCGATCCCCTACACCATCTTCGGGCCTTATCGCGCCGCCATCTATGTCGGCGACATGTATCTGGTGCTGAACGCGACCCAGCCGGTCCGCAAGCTGACCAGCCATTTCGACAATCTGATCCGCGCCGCCGACATCAATGCGCACGAAGCAGCCAGCTTCACCCAAAGGCTGGCGGAAATGCGATTTTGACGGCTTGCTTCCTGCACCGACATTGACGTCATATAAAGATTTCTTTATATCCCGACAAAGAATCCCGGAAGGCGTGATTTCCAATGACCAATCCAATCGACGCTTTGCTTGCCGAAAAGGGCGTTCTGCTCGCCGATGGCGCCACCGGCACCAATCTGTTCGCCATGGGGCTAGAGGCCGGCGAGGCTCCAGAGTTGCTGAACGAGACGGCGCCGGACACCATCACCAGTCTGCACCAGAACTTCGTCGATGCCGGCGCCGACATCATCCTGACCAACTCCTTCGGCGGCACCCGCCACCGGCTGAAGCTGCACCATGCGCAGGACCGGGTTTACGCGCTGAACAAGCGCGCCGCCGAGATCGCCCGCGCTGTCGCCGATAAGGCCGGCCGCAAGGTCATCGTCGCCGGCTCGGTCGGCCCGACCGGCGAGCTGCTGGTGCCGCTCGGCGCCATGACCTATGACGAGGCGGTCGACGCCTTTGCCGAACAGATAGAGGGCCTGAAGGCCGGCGGCGCCGAAGTCGCCTGGATCGAGACCATGTCGGCGCCGGACGAAATCCGTGCCGCAGCCGAAGCCGCGATCCGCGTCGGCCTGCCCTATACCTATACCGGCTCCTTCGACACCGCCGGCCGCACCATGATGGGGCTGTTGCCGAAGGACATCCACGGCGTCACCGATGGCTTGTCGCAGGCGCCGCTCGGTGTCGGCGCCAATTGCGGCGTCGGCGCCTCCGACATCCTCGCTTCACTGCTCGACATGACCGAGGCGAAGCCGGAGGCGACGGTGATCGTCAAGGGCAATTGCGGCATTCCGGAATTTCGCGGCGCCGAAATCCACTATTCCGGCACGCCCGAGCTGATGGCCGACTATGTCAGGCTGGCCGTCGATGCCGGCGCAAAGATCGTCGGCGGTTGCTGCGGCACCTCGTTCGCCCACCTCGCCGCCATGTGCAAGGCACTCGATGCGCACACAAGGTCGGATCGCCCTACCGTCGAAAAAATTGTCGAGCGCATCGGCCCGATGCGCAACAAGCAGGCGACGGTCAACACCGTCGAGACCAGCGAAGCCCGCCGCGAGCGCCGGCGCAGCCGCGCCTGACGCAATTGAAAAGGCCGGCAAGGTTTTCCCTGCCGGCCTGCCTCACCGCCCATCGGTGGTTTTCCGTATCAGAACGATCCCATCTGAGGAAAACCGGCCGTCACACCCACTACCGGTTACCGCCGAGCGCCGAGGCAAGGCGCACCAGCGAGAGGAACTCGGACCGGTACCCGAACGGGTCGGCTCCACGGGCGGCAGTGGCAATCTCGATGATCTTGTCGTAGCCGAACTTCGCGGTCGCATCCTCGTCGCGCAGCTTCTGGCCAAAAGCTGCGACGGCAACGGAGAATCGCTGGTCGATGCTGGCCTGGTCGAAACCAGCCACTTCGTTGGCCGATGTCACCGGCGTGGTGATCAGCTTCGAGGCATCCTCGTTCGGCAACTTGTAGCGGATCTTGACGAAGGCATATTCGTCGGCATTGGCGACGCCGCCATTGTTCACTGCAGCCTGGCCGTAGCGCAGCGGATCGATCTTCTCGCCGCCACTGTCCTTCGGCGTGATCTCGTAGATCGCGGTAACCGAATGCCCCGAACCGATCTCGCCGGCATCGACGCGGTCATTGTTGAAATCCTCGCGGTTCAAGGCCCGGGTCTCGTAGCCGATCAGCCGGTATTCCGAGACTTTTTGCGGGTTGAACTCGACCTGGATCTTCACGTCCTTGGCGATGGTGAACAATGTCGAGGACGCATCCTCGACCAGCACCTTCTCCGCCTCGGCCAAAGTGTCGATATAGGCGGCGGTGCCGTTGCCGTTCTGGGCGATGGCCTGCATCATCTGATCGTTCAGGTTGCCGCGGCCGAAACCGAACACCGACAGGAACACCCCGGTCTTGCGCTCCTTTTCGATCAACCGCTTCAGATCGTCATCGTCGGTCTGGCCGACATTGAAGTCGCCGTCCGTCGCCAGCATCACGCGATTGATGCCGTCGTTGACAAAGGATTTCTGCGCCAGCCGATAGGCTTGCCTGATACCCGCCTCGCCGGCCGTGCTGCCGCCGGGCGCCAACGTGTCGATGGCATTGAGGATCTTGTCCTTCTCCGAAACCTTCGTCGGCTCCAGGACAGTGCCGGCATCGCCCGCATAGGTGACGATCGAGACGGTATCGTCGGGCTTCAATTTGTTGACCAGAAGCCGGAAGGCCGACTGCAGGAGCGGCAGCTTGTCCTGCTCGTTCATCGAGCCCGACACGTCGATCAGGAAGACCAGGTTGGCCTTGGGCTGCTCGGCCGGCTTGGCGTCGAAACCCTTGATGGCGACATGCATCAGCCTGGTGTGCTCGTTCCACGGCGTCGGCATGACGCTGACGGTCGAGTTGAACGGCGTCGAGGCAACGTCCGGACCTTTCCAGTGATAGGGGAAGTAGTTGATCATCTCCTCGACGCGGACGGTGTCGGCCTGCGGCAAAGCACCTTCCCTGAGCGAGCGCCGCACGAAGGAATAGGAGGCCGTGTCGACATCGATCGAAAAGGTCGACACCGGGTCTTCGAGCGCGGCACGCACCGGATTGCTCTTGAATTCCTCGACGCGGTCGCGGTTTTGCTCTGGGAGCGGCATCTGGTCAGCTGGGGCGGTCGAAGGCTGAGCCATCAACTTGGATTCAGCGCCCTGCATGCGGCCAGCCTGCGTGGCTCCGTCGGCTTTCGGAGGAGAATTAGACATCATCACTCTGCCAGACGGCGCAGCTCCACCATCCTGTGCGAACTCACCTTTCGGCGCAGGTGCCGGCTCGGGCGCCACATTGCGGGCCAGAGCGTCCTGCTGCGCCAGGCCGGCAGCCGATTGTGGCTTCGGCGGCGATGCCGGGGCAAGCGCCTCGGCTGCGACGCGGCTTTCGGCGTCGGCATCGGCTTTCTTCGTAGCCAGTGGTTTATCGGCCAGCGTTTCGCTGATCTTCTCGTTCCCACCGGAATAGAACGGCTGCTCCTGCAGCATATAGATGGTGGCGTATCCGGCGATCGGCAGGGCGACGAGCCCGGCAATGGCCGGGGTAGCGAAGAGTTTCTTTTGCATGATTTCGCTCCAGAGCTTTTGTGCTCGCTCTGTGAGACGAAGCCCTTTCGCCGTTCCTTGGGCGGCAGGTGAAGTTTTTTCGCCCAGGTCGTAAGCCCGCATGGCGGCCTCGAAGGCACGCGCCTTCGCGTCGATACCGGGTGCCGGTGCTGCGATGTTGCGCAGCCTGTTGAGTTGGTTGTCGTCGACCATGATCACACTTCCCCGGCTGAAAGCATGAGCGCCTTCAACCGTTTCTTCGCTTCATGGATGTGCCAGGAAACCGTCGTCTCCGAGATGCCCATCGCCTCGGAAGCGAGTGCGTGGCTCAGCCCTTCGCCATAGACGAGCAGCACTGCATCGCGCTGCTTGTCCGGCAGCATCCGCACCGCCACCCAAAGCGCCTCGGCTGGATCTTCGGGCTCGGCCGGGGCCTCTCCCGAGATCAGCTCGTAAGCCCCATAGGCTTCGGTCTTGATCGCCTCGCGGACGCTCTTGCGCATCATGTCGCGTGCCGCATTCAGCGTCATGGTGTAGAGCCAGGTGGTGAAGGCGCCGCTGCCATGATAGTCACGGATCGCCCGGCCGAGCCGGACGCAGACTTCCTGGGCGATATCCTCGGCATCGGCCTTTTTCCCGCACCAGCGATAGGCGGCGCGATAGACGAAGTCATAGTGCCTTTCGAGCAATTTGCCGAAAGCCCCCCTGTCACCGCCCTTCGCACGACCGATCAGCTCGGCGTCGGAGGCTTCGCTTTCATCCAGCATCATCGCCATCATTTGCCTGTTGGACGAAGGCTAATGGCGATTCCTTGGGATGATGGAAGGATTTTTTTGCAGGGCGGTCAGATGACCACCAGCGGGCTATCGGGGTCGCAATGCGGTGTTCAAGTTTCGTGCGGCATTCGGCGACGCTACAGGCCCGCGAACGCGACCATGTGGAAGGCTTGAACCTGTGGCGGATAGCGATAGGCCGCGCCGTAGGGACAGGCGTTGCGGTCGAGACAACCGCCGGTTCGGCAAGGCGCGCCGTTGTGCCCACGCACATGCGCCAGACAGGTCTTGTGCGCGAAACCATCCGCAGAATAGGCATCGACCGGACAGGATTTCAGGCAAGGTTTGTCGACACATGCATCGCAAAGGTGAACCACTTCGCGAGTTTCCCCAAACGCAATCTCGTCCTCGAACAGCAGCGCGCCGCGATAGGCGTGCCACAGCCCGTATTGCGGATGCATGAGGATACCGAGCGGCGACGGTTTCAGACCCTCCGCCTGCATCGCCCATTGCTGGAACGGCAGATACGGTCTGTCGGACGGCGAAACGGCGCGCGCGCCGAATGTCTTCGCCACTGCGCCGATCACTTCGCGCGACCATGCATCGAGCGGATCGGCAACAGTTTGCGATTGGCCTTCCCGCCAGCGCAGAAAATGCGGCCACGGCGCGGCGCCCGCCTGCCCCACCAGCAGGACGGATCTGGCGGCAGCGCCGGAGAGACCGGAGGGTGTTTCCTCACCGCCTGCAAAATTGAAGCCGCCGCGCAGGATGAGGCCGTGGGCGGAAAGCGCCGCCGCTATATCTTCGACCATGCTGCGCTCAAGGATCATCCCTTCCTGTCCGGCTCGGAGAAGGCGCTCCGCCAGACTTCCTTGTGGATGATGTTGGCGACTTTAGCCCCGCCTGACTCGGGCTCCTTTCAGGTGAAGGCGTCGGCCATCGACGCCTTCTTGCTGGCGATGAAGTCCTTCAGCCCATCGTCGATGCCCTGATCGAGATGCGGCGCCTCGTAGCTTTCCAGCCAGCGGCGGGCGAGTTCGTTGGCGCGCTGCGGTGCCGACTTTTCGCCTTCGGCCAGCCACTGCTCGTAGGAATTGTTGTCGGCGATGCTGGAACGGTAGAAGGCGGTCTGGAAATTGGCCTGGGTGTGGTCACAGCCGAGATAGTGGCTGCCCGGGCCGACCTGGCGGATGGCGTCCATCGCCTGGCCGTTCTCCGACAGGTCGAGGCCTTCGGAGAACTTCTGGGTCATGCCGAGCTGGTCGATGTCCATCATGAACTTTTCGTAGCAGGAAGCGAGCCCGCCCTCGAGCCAGCCGGCCGAGTGCAGCACGAAATTGGTGCCGGCGAGGATCGTCGAGTTCAGCGTGTTGGCGCTCTCATAGGCCGCCTGCGCGTCCGGGATTTTGGAGGCGCAGAGCGAACCGCCGGTGCGGAACGGCAGGCCAAGCCGGCGCGCGAGCTGCGCCGCGCCATAGGAAACCAGTGACGGCTCCGGCGTGCCGAAGGTCGGCGCGCCAGACTGCATCGAGATCGACGAGGCGAAGGTGCCGAACAGCACCGGTGCGCCCGGCCGGATCAGCTGCGTGAACGACGCGCCAGCCAGCACTTCGGCCAGGACCTGGGTCAGCGTGCCAGCGACCGTCACCGGGCTCATTGCGCCGGCGAGGATGAACGGCGTGACGATACAGGCCTGGTTGTGGCGCGAATAGACTTTCAGCGCCCCCAGCATGGTCTCGTCGAACACCATCGGCGAATTGGCGTTGATCAGGCTGGTCAGCACCGTGTTGTTCTCGACGAAATCGTCGCCGAACACGATCTTGGCCATCGCAACCGTATCTTCGGCGCGCTCCGGCGCGGTGACCGAACCCATGAACGGCTTGTCCGAATATTTGATGTGGCTGTAGATCATGTCGAGATGGCGCTTGTTGACCGGCACGTCGACCGGCTCGCACACCGTGCCGCCCGAATGGTGGATCGACGGCGCCATATAGGCGAGCTTCACGAAATTGCGGAAATCCTCGATCGTCGCATAGCGCCTGACGCCGTCGAGGTCGCGCACGAAGGGCGGGCCGTAGACCGGTGCGAAGACCGTGGCGTTGCCACCAATCTGCACCGAACGTTCGGCATTGCGGGCATGCTGGGTGTAGACGGACGGCGCGGTCTTGAGAAGTGAGCGGCAGAGCCCCTTCGGGAAGTGCACGCGCTCGCCCTTGACGTCCGCGCCGGCCTCTTTCCACAGCTGCAGCGCCTCGGCGTCGTCGCGAAAGATGATGCCGATCTCCTCGAGCACCGTGTCGGTGTTCTTCTCGATCAGCGCCAGCCCTTCCTCGTCCAGCACCTCATAGACGTTGATCTTGCGCTTGATGTAGGTGAGCTGGGTGCCGGGGCCGCCACCCGACCGCGCCGCCCGCCGGGCAGCGGCACCACCACTGGCGGCGCGCCCGCGCCGCGCGTTTGACGCTTCCTGGTCGACCGGCGCGTTCTCACTCATGATCGTTCTTCCCTGACTTTTGTTCTGGCACAATTATTATGGCCGCATATCGCGGCTTCTGGCCGGATCGTAATCATGCACCCTATTCGAAACGGCCCGCCAGCGCCAACGCCTGTCGCAAAATCGACAAGAATTCCAATAGATTTGCAGTCGCTTTCCTTTTGCGGGAAGTCGCAAATCAGCTATGGACGCAAGCCTGTAGCGGGTTAGGTATTGACGTGATATTTGAGGCCCCGCAATTGCATCTGTGCGGCAAGGAGCTGGATTAAAAATGGCCGACGACGAGATCATCCTTTCCGAGCTTTCCGACGACGAACTCGTGCAACAGATGCACGACGACCTTTATGACGGGCTGAAGGAAGAGATCGAGGAAGGCACCAACATCCTGCTCGAGCGCGGCTGGGCGCCTTACAAGGTGCTGACCGAGGCGCTGGTCGAGGGCATGCGCATCGTCGGCGAGGATTTCCGCGATGGCATCCTGTTCGTGCCGGAAGTGCTGTTGTCGGCCAACGCAATGAAGGCGGGCATGTTCATCCTGCGTCCGCTGCTTGTCGCCACCGGCGCGCCGAAGCAGGGCAAGATGGTGATCGGCACCGTCAAGGGCGACATCCACGACATCGGCAAGAACCTTGTCGGCATGATGATGGAGGGCGCCGGCTTCGACGTCATCGACCTCGGCATCAACAATGCGGTGGAAAAATATCTCGACGCCATCGAACAGCACCAGCCTGACATCATCGGCATGTCGGCGCTGCTGACGACGACCATGCCCTACATGAAGGTCGTCATCGACACGATGAAGGAAAAGGGCATCCGCGACGACTACGTCGTGCTGGTCGGCGGTGCCCCGCTCAACGAGGAATTCGGCAAGGCCGTCGGCGCCGACGCCTATTGCCGCGACGCGGCCGTGGCAGTCGAGACCGCTAAGGATTTCATGAAGCGCAAGCACAACGTCCGCGCTTCGGCCTGAACTGACGAGGAGAACACAAGAGCATAAGTACGGAGCCCGTACTTATGCTCTTGCAGACGAGGCGCCGCGTAGCGCCGGCATGTCAAGACTTCAACAAGCAACAGCGACCCGCGTAACGGCTTGAAGTGCCTATTCAGACTCTTTCGCCTCTTCCTTTTTCAGGATCGGCGTGTCGGCGGTTGTATTCGCGACGCTTGCGACTGTGGTTTGCTGATCTACGCTTGCAGCTTTGGTTTGCTGATCTACGGAAGCCGTCGTTTTGTTGTGGCCGACACATTCCGCTGCGGCGCCGGATACCGATAGGCCCAGAGCGGCGACAACCAAGAGAGCGGTCTTCATTCTATGCTCCTAGCTTCGTTGTTGAGGTACAGGGAAAGACTACCGGCATGTCCCGCATTGGAAAAGTCAACTTTTTGTGCCTGCCGTGACGATAGGGAATTGCGGAGAGGTGGACACCCAAGCCTGCGCTTCGGCCCATCTCCGCGAACTCGCATGGACAACAGAACGAACCACGCCTTGCGGCGCGGCTTTGTTGCTCCCATATGTTACAAGGGCTTAACGCGCATCGCTTGAACTTCCTCGACAGCGGTGCGCCTTGTTGATATCCGCGGGATCAGGGATTTTGGACCGTATCCTCGACCGCGTTGGCTGTCGATTTGACATCCCTGCCGACACCGCGGACGGTGTTGGCGCAGGCCGAAAGAGCCAGGGCGCAAGCGAGGATGGCGATCGGCGCAATGCGTAGCGGTTTCATGAATGGTATCTCCCTCAACAGATAGATTCGTGGGATAGCAACGAAAATCGGTTAGACTGGTTCCATGAGCATTGCGCGAAAACTACACCCCGATCAAGGTGACAGGCTGCTTGTCATCGCCTGCGGGATGATTGCGCGCGAAGTTCTGGCCGTTACGGAGCAGCTGGGGCTCGACCATCTCGACCTGACCTGCCTGCCGGCGGAGTTCCATTTCTACCCGGACCGCATCGCGCCGGCCATGGACAAGGCAATCGAGAAGGCCAAGGCGGACGGCTACACCAATATTTTCGTCGGCTATGCCGATTGCGGCACCGGCGGCCTGCTCGACCGCGTCTGCGAGAAGCATGGGGTCGAGCGCATGGCCGGTCCGCATTGCTTTGCCTTCTACCAGGGCATGGAAGCCTATGCGAAAATCGCCGACGACGACATGATGTCGTTCTACATGACCGATTTCCTGTGCCGGCAGTTCGACGCCTTCTTCATGAAGCCGCTCGGCCTCGACAGGCATCCGGAGCTGATCAAGGACTATTTCGGCAATTACCAGAAGCTGGTCTATATCGCCCAGACCGACGATCCGGAACTAGACAAGGTCGCCGAGAAAGCCGCGAAAATGCTCGGCCTCGCCTATGAGCGCCGTTCCACCGGCTATGGCGACCTGACGACGGAGCTGGCCAGCGCCGCGGCACACGGCTGACCGTTCAGGCCGCTCCTTCTTCCGCTGCTAGCCCGGCGAGCACAGCGGCAAAGCTCGTCTTGCAGACGAAGCCCAGCCTGTCCCGCGCCCGCGACGCGTCATAGACACGGTCGATCGAGGGAAACATCGTCCAGCCCTTTCGCGCGTAGAGCGCCGGAAATTCCGGAAAATAGCGGGCGACGACGGGCGGCGCGTCAGCGATCAATGCCTCGCAATCATCAGGCCGGAACGGCGTGGGCGCCGAGACGATGAAGATATCGAAGCCCAGTCGCGGCGCCTTCTCCAGCGCCGCGACATGGGCCTCGGCGGCATCTTCCACGGTCAGTCGGCGGAACAACAGCTCATTGGCCTTGGTGTTGGCGTCCGACTGCTCGATCGCATGCGCCATGTCGTCTGCCTCGGGAAAGAACCGGGCGGTGCGCAGCACGATCACCGGCAGTCCGGACTGGATGTGATAGAGGCGGCAAAGATGTTCGGCCGAAAGCTTGGTTACGCCGTAGATGTTGCGCGGCTCGGGCGCCATGTCTTCCGTCAGCCAGGCGGCCTTGCGCGCACCGCCGGTGAGGCCGGCGCGTATGGCTTTCGAGATCATCAGCGAGGTCGTCGACGTGAAGACGAAGCGCTGAACGCCCGATAACACCGCCGCGTCGAGCAGGTTGAGCGTGCCGCGCACATTCGTCTCGATGAAATCCTCATTGCGGTGGTGTTCGATATCAGGCTTGTGCAGTGCGCCGCTGTGGACGATCGCCTCCATGCGGTTTTCCCCGACCGTCCGCATCACCAGATCACGGTCGGCGACCGAGCCGATCACCTGCGTTGGCGCCGACGGGACCGGATCCAGCCCGATGACGTCATGGCCAAGCGCCCGCAGGCGCAGCGCGAGCGCGCTGCCCAGCCAGCCTGACGACCCCGTAAACAAGATCCGCATCGGTGAAACCACGTGTTTTAAGCTGACTGCTGTTAAGCACGGATGACAGGCCGCCGCGAACCGGTAAGTTGGATGCCAAACGAGAAAACACGCTGTTCCAGCCGTCGACCGGGAAACGCACCGATGATCGCTCGCCTCCTGATTGCCGCAGGCGTTTTCTGCTTCGCCCTGCCCGCGCTCGCCGATGGCGAGGTGCAGAAGCTGATCACGCCCGCCGACAAGGTGCGGCTCGACAAATATGACGAGACGCGCAAGGCAGCCCTTGATGAAGCCAGGGCCGGCGACGACGCCGAGGTCAAGCAGCTCGACGCCTTGCTGGCAAAGCCGCTGGTCGCGTTTTCCGGCAAGGACCTGGCCGGCAGCTGGCAGTGCCGCACCATCAAGGCCGGCGGACTGAGCCCGCTCGTCATCTATGGCTGGTTCAAGTGCAAGGTGAGCGACGATGGTTCGGGCTGGATGCTGGAAAAACGCACCGGTTCGCAACGCACCAAGGGCCGTTTCTTCGACGACGGCGAAAAGCGCGCGATCTATCTCGGCTCCTTCTTTGTCAACAACGATCCCGCAAAACCCTATGGCAGCGGCCCGCAAAGCGACCAGGTCGGCTATGCCTTTCGCAACAGCGCCAACGAATGGCGCATCGAGTTCCCGGCCCCTTATCACGAATCGAAGCTCGACATCCTTGAGCTCAGGCGCTGAGCCCGCTGTCCTGAGGCCGATCACAGGGTTAACCCGGCGGTCCAAGCGAACCCACGCGCTGGTGGTGAAGTCCTGACGCTTGGTACACACGTAGAAGGACGCGAGACGACCCCTTGCGGACCATCCCTGATGAGAGGTCAAGGGAACGTCGTGACCCTTTCGCGACCTTGGTTCGCGACCTTGGCGCGGGCGTGGTTTAAGGACAGCTGTGGGGATCTGCCGTTCGTTCCAGCGATCTGAAATTCGGCAGGGTTCAAAGACCGGACGGTTGATCCGCCTACCTCGCTAACACGCCGGCCGCTAGAAGCCCGTCGGCCACAACTTCCATGACGTTGCATAGGACCCCAGTTGTGTAAGACTGCCGGACTGTTGCCGAAGGAGCCCTCCGGCGTCTCCACCGCGGAAGTGGGACATGGACATTGAGGAGTGGCTGCGCAGCTTAGGGCTGCAGCAATACGGCACGGCCTTTCGTGAGAACAACGTCGAGGCCGAAGTGCTCCTGCGGCTGACGGCCGAGGATCTCAAGGACATCGGCGTCAGTTCGGTAGGGCACCGCCGGAAGCTTCTGGAGGCTATTGCCGAGCTGCGGGAAAGTTCCTCTGCAATCTCAGCTGAAGGTGTCAAAGCCTTGACTCAAGTCGCCGAACTTGCGTCGGCACCGGCGTCCCCAACCGGTGCCGAGCGGCGGCAACTGACCGTGATGTTCGCTGATCTGGTCGGCTCCACCGCGATTTCGGCTCGGGTCGATCCCGAGGAGATGAGTGAGATCATCCGAGGCTACCAGAATTGTTGCGCAGGCGAGATTACCCGCTTCGAGGGACACATTGCGAAATTCATGGGCGATGGTGTGCTGGCATATTTCGGCTGGCCACGAGCGCATGAAGATGATGCCGAGCGGGCGGTGCGCGCAGGCTTGGCGGTTGCCAGTTCAGTGGCGCAACTGCGGGCGCCGGATGGCAAGCCGCTTGCGGGCCGGGTGGGGATCGCGACGGGTCTCGTGGTGGTCGGTGAGCTTGTCGGCGACAAGGAAGCGCGCGAGCGGGCGGTGGTCGGCGAGACGCCGACCTTGGCCTCGCGACTGCAGGACTTGGCCCGGCCGGGCAGCGTAATTGTCGCCGAGAGCACAAGACATCTGCTGGGCGATCTGTTCGAGTTGGAGGATCTGGGACCACAGGTTCTGAAGGGCTTCGAGACGGCCTTGAAAGCCTATTCCGTCAGAGGCGAGGGCCGGGCCGAAAGCCGCTTCGAGGCATTCCACACCGGCGCGCTGACGAAGCTCGTTGGCCGCGAGCAGGAGCTGGCTCTGCTTCTGGAACGCTGGTCGCGGGCGGAGGAAGGTGAAGGACAGGTGATTCTCCTCTCCGGGGAGCCGGGGATTGGCAAGTCGCGCATTGTGCGCGCCTTGCGCGAGCACTTGGCCAACGAATCGTACATCCCGCTCAGCAATTACTGCTCGCCGTACCACACCAACAGTGCGCTTTATCCGGTGGTCGGACTTTTGGAGCGGGCGGCGCATTTCGACCGTGATGACACCGCCGAGATGAAGCTCGATAAACTTGAAACTCTGCTCGCTCGGGGCGGCGAGCAGGACCGGGAGGCGGCGCAAGTACTGGCCGCTCTGCTTGCGATCCCAACCGAAACACGCTACCCGCCAATCGATCTGCCGCCACAGCGCATCAAGCAACGCACGCTGGAAATCTTGGTCGAGCAGCTCGCCGGCCTAGCCAGGCAGAAGCCTGTGTTGGCCGTATACGAGGATGTGCATTGGATCGACCCTTCGACACTAGAGCTGCTGGGCCTGGTAATTGAGCGGGTCCAGCGTCTCCCGGCACTGGTTCTGATCACCTTCCGGCCGGAATTCAGCCCACCCTGGACCAGCCATGCCCATGTGACCCAGCTCTCGCTTTCTCGTCTCACGCGACGGCACGGCGCAGCCGTGGCTCTCCGCGTCACCGGCGGCAAGGCGCTACCGCGCGAGGTTCTGGACCAGATCATGGCGCGAACTGACGGGGTTCCGCTATTCGTTGAGGAACTGACCAAGACAGTCCTGGAGTCAGGCCTTTTGCGGGACGTCGGCAATCATTTCGAGTTGACCGGAACTCTCCCGCCGCTGGCGATCCCGGCTACGCTGCACGACTCGCTAATGGCTCGCCTCGATCACCTGGCGCCGGTCAAGGAGGTGGCGCAGATCGGGGCTGTAATCGGCCGCGAATTCTCGCACGATCTGCTGGCCGCCGTGGCGCCGCACGACGAAGGCAAACTGCAGGACGCTTTGGCCCAGCTCTGCAGGTCCGAGCTGATCTATTGCCGCGGTGCGCCGCCGGAAGCGACCTACAGCTTCAAGCATGCGCTTGTGCAGGATGCGGCGTATTCCAGCCTTCTTAAAACTCGGCGGCAGCAGATGCACGCGCGCATCGCCGCGGCTCTCGAAGAGCGTGTGGCAGCGGGTTCCGAGGCTTTGCCGGAGATCATTGCCCATCACTGCACCGAGGCAGGCCTTATCGAGCGGGCAGTCAGCTACTGGTGGCAAGCCGCGCAATCGGCGATCCAGCGCTCTGCAATTTTGGAGTCGATCGCGCACCTGGAAAATGGGCTAAGACTTGTCCGCACGCTACCTGACACTCAGGAGCGCGTCCGCCTGGAGCTGGATATGCAGGTGGCGTTGGGCACCGCCTTTATGGCGGCCAAAGGTTGGTCGTCGCCGGCCACCGCAGCGGCGTTCGCGCGAGCCGAGGAGTTGTGCGAGCGAGTGGACGACATCACTCTGCGCAGCGTGGCCGATTACGGCCGGTATCTCGTCTACCTCCTGCGTGGTCAACTCGATGCTGCGCTGGCAACGACGACATCGATGCTGCGCAGGGCCGAATGCGACTGCGATCGGGCCACAATCATGATCGCACACCGGTGCGTCGGCATCACGTCGGTGCACCGGGGAGATTTTGATGCCGGACGCAAGCATATGGAGGCGTCGTTGGCGCTGTACGATCCGAACGAGCACGCTGCGCTTGCCTATCGATTCGCCTATGATCCCCGTATCGCAAACCTTTGCTATATCGCCCACGCGCTGCTGCACCTCGGTTATCCCGATCAAGCATTCGAGAAATACACCGAGTTGTTACAGGCTATAAGACACCACCGGCACAGCCCATCCGCGGCGTTCGGCCTGTTCCAATCGGCCCTGTTTTGCACTTATTCGAGAGATCTCGGCGCGTATAAGCGCGACAGCAACTTTGGTGCGGATGAGGCCATTGTCGATGAACTGATCTCAATCAGTACGGAGCACGGTTTCTCACTTTGGCGTACAGCAGGGGTCATTCTCAAGGGTTGGGTTCTGATCCAGGCGGGTGAGTCGGATAGCGGTCTTGCTCAAATGCGTGACGGCATAGTCGAATGGCGTGGGCACGACGCTAAGCTTTTTGTGCCACGCTGGCTGCTCATGCTCGCCAGCGCCCTCAGCAGGCTTGGCAACCCACGCGCGGCACTCGACAGGATCGAGGAAGGGCTCGCATTGATCACCGAGACCAACGAGCGGTGGAACGAGACTGAGTTGCACCTCCGCAAGGGCGAACTGCTCCTGGACTTGAAGGCGGACGAGAAGGCCGAGGCTTCCTTCCTGCACGCGCTTACCGTGGCCCAACATCAACGCGCCAAGCTTTGGGAGCTGCGAGCCGCCACATCTCTTGCCCGACTCTGGGTCCAGGGAAACGAGCGGCAAAGGGCCCACGACCTTCTCGCACCGGTTTGCGGCTGGTTCACAGAGGGCTTCGCGACGCCGGACATCAAGGAAGCGAGGACGTTCCTCGATCTAGTAGAATCCTGATCTGCCGTTTTGGACAATCTGCTGCAGTCAACAATCTCAGGGAGGAGATGATGACGTTCCATTCACTCAGGACACGGGAAAAATTACACCCAGCTCGGATTTCGGCGGCGGTGCTGATCGCAATCACCTTGTCTGCCTTCGCGGTCGCTGCGGCGGAAGCGGCAAATGCAGCGGAAGCGGCAAAGAGATTCTTCGACGCTTACCGCGATCGGAAGGTAGACGCCATGACCACTCTTTTTACCGAGAATGCCACGTTCGTCTACTTGCCTTTCGGTGACGCTGGTTCCGGCAATGTCCTCAAAGATGGCGTGCCGGTCTGGCGGACGCTGATCGATGCTTTCCCTGACCTGCGCAACGAGGTTAGCACAATCTGGGAGGACAAGAGCGGTGACGTTGCCTTAGTGGATGTTCACATCGGCGGAAAGCAGACTAAGGACGCGTTTGGAATCACGAACAAAGGCAAGGAGTATTGGTTGCGCCATCTGTTCATTCTGGAAACTAACGAGGAAGGCCGGATCATCAAGATCACGAGCTTTTGGGACAACGCTACTTGGTACACTCAGCTCGGCAAGACCAGCCTAGAGTGATCGCGAGTCGCGCTCTATTGCGCTCGAATGAGCCACATAACGACCCCGGCCGAAACGGCGCGATTCATCCAACCCCAGGAAGCCGCGCCGGGTCGCTCGTCCCGAAGTAGCGCGTCAAGTCCAATCACTAGATGTCTGAATTGAGTGCGGATAACGATTTCGCAAGTGAGACCACGAAGGTCTGATATGGCGCTGCCTGTGCGTTCCAATCGGCGACACGGACGGCAGTTAACCGCCCATCGCTGCAATTCAATTTGGGTATCAACCGTCAGATTTTCACGACTAGCACTATGTCTTTGCGGGCGCCGCGCCGCAGCCTGCCTTGGAAACAATGGTACCATCCGACGATCTGGTTCCATCTCTGGACCGGCGCAAAAACCGGCGTCTGGCAACGAGCGCCGATTTACCGGACAGCGCTCTGGCGATAAGCTTGGCACTTATGAGCGAAATCGACCACCGCACCATCATCGCCAGCCTTTCGGTCGAGGATCGTCGCGACCTCACCGCCAAACTGGACGGGCCCGGGATTGTCCGGCTGGCCGTTCACGGCGGGCTGGTTGTGGTGCTGGGTGCGCTGATCGCCGCCCGCATTCCGTTCTGGCCGGTTCTCGTGCTGCCGCAGGGAATCCTGGTCGTCTTTTTCTTCACGCTGTTGCACGAGACGATCCACGAAACCGCCTTCAGGACGCCGTGGCTCAATCGCGCCATCGCCGCCGTGACCGGCTTCCTGATCCTGCTGCCGCCGGCATGGTTCCGTTATTTCCATCTCGCGCACCATCGCCACACGCACGATCCGGACAACGACCCCGAACTGATGGCTCCGAAACCGGAGACCATCGGCCAGTATGTGCGCTATCTCTCCGGGATCCCCTATTGGAGCGGCATGGCGCGCGTGATCGTCGTCAACGCCGCCGGCCGCAACGGCGACGGCTTCGTGCCGGACAAGGGCCGCGACAAGGTGATTTCGCAAGCGCGTTGGTTTCTGATCGCCTATGCGATGCTGCTGGCAGCCTCCCTGGCCGTGCAGTCAGCGCTGCTGTTGTGGGTCTGGATTGTGCCGGTGCTCGTCGGTCAGCCGTTTTTGCGGGCCTATCTGCTGGCCGAGCACGCGCTCTGCCCGCATGTCGCCAACATGCTCGAAAACACACGCACCACCTTTACCACAAGCCTGGTACGCTTCATGGCGTGGAACATGCCTTACCACTCCGAGCACCATTCTTATCCTGCCGTTCCCTTTCACCGCCTGCCGCGTTTCCACCAAATTGTCGCCGAACATCTCCGCACGACCGAGCGAGGCTATGTCCGCTTCCACAGGAAGCTTGTCGGCAGCTTCGATCGTCGCGCCGGCTGATCAAAACCAGGCCAAGCATCGAATATTTTCGCGTTTCCGTTGCGGCTGCCAATTGCGTCGCTTTTGAATGCGCGCGCGTCGTCCCATAACAAGCAGCCCGACAGCGCTTCCGGCAATGCTCGCACTCACTACAGCGCCGCGCGTCCTATTGGACGCGCAATGGACGCTGTAGCACTTTAAGTCGGCGCATGATCCTTTCCAAAATCGATGCCGATTTTCGGGGTCATGCGCGAGGAGTAGGAAATTCATGGCCGATCTGATCGTCGTCTACTGGCGCGACATCCCCGCCCAGGTCATCGTCAAGAAGGGCCGGCAGAACGCCAAGCGCGAACTGCCGCTGCGCTTTACCGAGGCGATCGACATGTGCGCGATGCGTACCGGCGCCGGCGGCACCGACGACTACCTTGCCGAATGGCGCAAGGCCGACCCCATGCCGGTCAGCGACGATCTTGAAGGCGAGGCGGAAAAAGCCTTTCAGGACATCGACGCGAAATACGACCGCGAGCGGCTGGTCGCTCTGGTCAAGGCGGGCGGAAAAGAAGATGTCTGAAACGACCCCGGCGATTACCCAGGCCACTCTGGTCAAGAAGGCAGCGCCGAAATCCGACTACAAGCCGGCCGACGTGTCGCCGCAGCGGCGCGTGCAGCGCTCCTTCGCGGTCAGGCTGTGGTCCGTCCGCCACTCGCGACTGCTCGAATGGTTCTACGCCAGGTTCTCCGACATGTTTTTGCTCCTCCATCCGCTGTGGAAGCGCATCGGTTACGGCCGCGTCGAAGGTCCGATCAAATTCGTCGAAAAACGCGTCAAGGGTTTTATGTTCGACTGCCGAATGTGCGGCCAGTGCGTCCTTTCTTCTACCGGCATGTCGTGCCCGATGAATTGCCCCAAGCAATTGCGCAACGGCCCTTGCGGCGGTGTGCGCGCCAACGGCAATTGCGAGGTCGAGCCTGATATGCCGTGCGTCTGGGTCAAGGCCTGGGAAGGTTCACGCAACATGGTGCATGGCGACAAGATCCTCGACGTGCAGAAGCCGGTCGACCAGTCGCTGCGCGAGACCTCGGCATGGCTGCGGGTGACCGCACAGGCCGCCGCCGCCCGCGAAGCCGCGCGCAATGTTCCAAAACCTGGGGCACCGGCATGATCGGCCGCCAGCCCGACGAGAACCCGGCCGGCATCCATCTGCCGCTCGACCCCCTGCCCGGCCACACCTCGCGCGGCCGGCTGGAGCGCGTCCTGAGGCGCGGCGAATTCGCGGTGACCACCGAGCTCAACCCGCCGGACAGCGCCGATCCGGAAGACGTCTACAACCGCGCCAAAATCTTCGACGGCTGGGTCGACGCCATCAACGCCGTCGACGCCTCGGGCGCCAACTGCCACATGTCGTCGGTCGGCATCTGTGCGCTGCTGACCCGCATGGGTTATGCCCCGATCATGCAGATCGCCTGCCGCGACAGGAACCGCATCGCCATCCAGGGCGACGTGCTGGGCGGGGCGGCGATGGGCGTCGCCAACATGCTGTGCCTGACCGGCGACGGCGTGCAGGCCGGAGACCAGCCAGGCGCCAAGCCGGTATTCGATCTCGACTGCATGTCACTGCTGGAAACCTGCCGCATCATGCGCGACAACGGCAAGTT
Organism: Mesorhizobium sp. WSM4806; assembly: GCF_055811635.1. NCBI lineage: Bacteria > Pseudomonadati > Pseudomonadota > Alphaproteobacteria > Hyphomicrobiales > Phyllobacteriaceae > Mesorhizobium > Mesorhizobium sp. WSM4806. The sequence continues at coordinate 289,103 of NZ_JBVVQZ010000002.1, forward strand.
CCTGTCCGGCCGCAAGCTGACGACGCCGCCGCAGCTTTTCCTCGGCGCGGCGATCAACCCTTTCGCGCCGCCGATCGATTTCCGCCCCTACCGGCTGGGCAAGAAAATCGCCGCCGGCGCGCAATTTGTGCAGAGCCAGTACTGCTTCGACGTGCCGATGTTCCGCACCTACATGCAGCAGGTCCGCGATCTCGGTTTTACGGAAAAATGCTTCATCCTGTGCGGCGTCGGACCGCTGGCCTCGGCCAAGACCGCCAAATGGATCCGCTCAAACGTGCCGGGCATTCATATCCCCGATTCGATCGTCAAGCGGCTGGAAGGCGCCCAGGACCAGAAGAAGGAAGGCAAGCAGCTCTGCATCGATATCATCAACGAGGTGAAAGAAATTCCCGGCGTCTGCGGCGTCCATGTGATGGCCTATCGCCAGGAGGAATATGTCGCCGAGATCGTCGATGAATCGGGCGTGCTGAAGGGGCGCCAGCCCTGGAAACGCGAAATCCGCCGCGACGATCAGCTCGTCGCCGACCGGCTCGACCACATTTTGCACGACGAGATCACCGAAACGCAGGTCGACATGGTCAAGACCGCGCATTGATGGCGCGGACGCCACCATTCGCTTGATCGAAAACAGAAACGATATAAAGAAGTCTTTATATCACGAGGGAGAGATTGCATGACCCGGACGATCGTCGCCTCGGCGACACGAGAAATCATCATCGGCTTCGACCAGCCCTTCTGCGTGATCGGTGAGCGCATCAATCCAACCGGGCGCAAGAAGCTCGCGGCCGAGATGATCGCAGGCAATTTCGATACCGTCATCAGGGACGCGCTGGAACAGGCCGCCTGCGGTGCGACCATGCTCGACGTCAATGCCGGCGTCACCTCGGTCAACCCGAACGAGACCGAACCCGGCCTGCTGGTGCAGACGCTGGAGATCGTGCAGGGGCTGGTCGACCTGCCGCTGTCGATCGACAGTTCGGTGACCGCGGCGATCGAGGCGGCGCTCAGGGTCGCCAAGGGCCGGCCGCTGGTCAACTCCGTCACCGGCGAGGAAGAAAAGCTCGAAGCCATCCTGCCGCTGGTCAAGAAATACAATGTCCCGGTGGTTGCCATCTCCAACGACGAGACAGGCATTTCGATGGATCCGGATGTGCGCTTCGCCGTCGCCAAGAAGATCGTCGAGCGCTGCGCCGATTTCGGCATTCCGGCGCATGACGTGGTCGTCGACCCGCTGGTCATGCCGATCGGCGCGCTCGGCGACGCCGGCCGCCAGGTCTTTGCCCTGCTGCGCCGGCTGCGTGAAGAGCTCAAGGTAAACACCACTTGCGGCCTGTCAAACATCTCGTTCGGCCTGCCGCACCGCCACGGCATCAATGCTGCCTTCATCCCGATGGTGATCGGCGCTGGCATGACCTCGGCGATCATGAACCCGGTGCGGCCGCAGGAGATGGAAGCGGTGCGCGGCGCCAATGTGCTAAACGGCACCGACGAGAACTGCACCAACTGGATAAGGACCTACAAGGACTACAAGCCGGCCGAAGGCGGCCAGGCGATCGCGGCGCCCACGCAAGTCAATGCGCCGGGCGAAGGTAATGGCAATGGCGGTCGCCGGCGCGGCGGTCGTGAAGCCCGTATGGCCCGAGGATAAGCGCGCAATCGTGAACTCTCCTGCCAACATCACCGATCCGCTCGTGCTGTTCATGCCGTCCGGCAAGCGCGGGCGGTTTCCGGTCGGCACGCCGGTGCTCGATGCCGCACGCCAGCTCGGCGTCTATGTCGAGAGCGTGTGCGGTGGACGCGCCACTTGCGGGCGCTGCCAGGTCGAGGTGCAGGAAGGCAATTTCGCCAAGCACAAGATCGTCTCTTCCAACGACCACATCTCGCCCAAGGGCGCCAAGGAGGAACGCTACGAACGCGTGCGCGGCCTTCCCGAACGGCGCCGCCTGTCCTGCTCGGCGCAGATCCTGGGCGATCTCGTCGTGGATGTGCCGCAGGACACGGTCATCAACGCCCAGACCATTCGCAAGGATGCCGACACCAGGGTCATTGCCCGCGATTCGGCAATCCACATGTGCTATGTCGAGATCGAAGAGCCCGACATGCACAATCCATCAGGCGATCTCGATCGCCTGAAGATCGCGCTGATGAAGGACTGGGGGCTCAACAGCCTCGATTTCGATTTCCATCTGCTGCCGCAGGTGCAAGTCATCCTGCGCAAAGGCAACTGGACCGCGACCGCCGCCATCCACAAGGATGCCGACAGCGAGACCGCTCGGGTCATCTCGTTGTGGCCCGGCCTCAAGAACGAGGCCTACGGGCTTGCCTGCGATATCGGCTCGACCACCATCGCCATGCATCTGGTGTCGCTGCTGTCGGGCCGCGTCGCCGCCTCGTCAGGCACGTCGAACCCGCAGATCCGCTTCGGCGAGGATCTGATGAGCCGCGTTTCCTATGTGATGATGAACCCGGACGGCCGCGAAGGCATGACGGTCGCGGTGCGCGAGGCGATCTCGGGTCTCGTCGACAAGGTTTGCGCGGAAGGCAACGTCCAGCGCAACGACATCCTGGATTGCGTCTTCGTCGGCAATCCGATCATGCACCATCTGTTCCTCGGCATCGACCCGACCGAACTCGGCGGCGCGCCCTTCGCGCTGGCTGTCTCGGGCGCCGTGCACATCAAGGCGTCGGATATCGGCCTGAAGCTCAACCAGGGCGCTAGGCTCTACATGCTGCCTTGCATCGCCGGCCATGTCGGCGCCGACGCGGCTGCGGTGACGCTGTCGGAAGGCCCGCACCGCCAGGACGAGATGATGCTGATCGTCGATGTCGGCACCAATGCCGAGATCGTGCTCGGCAATCGCCAGCGGGTCGTGGCGGCCTCGTCGCCCACCGGTCCGGCCTTCGAGGGCGCGGAAATCTCCGGCGGCCAGCGCGCTGCGCCCGGCGCCATCGAGCGCGTCCGCATCGATCCCGACACGCTGGAGCCGAAATACCGCGTCATCGGCTCGGAACTGTGGTCCGACGAGCCCGGCTTCCTCGACAGCGTCCAGGCAACCGGCGTCACCGGCATCTGCGGCTCCGGCATCATCGAGGTGGTCGCCGAGATGTACCTGGCCGGCATCATCTCCGAGGACGGCGTCGTCGACGGTGGGCTCTGCGCCCGCTCGCCGCGCGTCACCGCCAGTGGCCGCACCTTCTCCTACGTGCTGAAGGAGGGTGAGCCGAGGATCACCATCACCCAGACCGACGTGCGCGCCATCCAGCTCGCCAAGGCGGCACTCTATGCCGGCACCAAGCTGTTGATGGAAAAGCAGCACACCGATCATGTCGACCGCATCCACTTCGCCGGCGCCTTCGGCTCCTTCATCGATCCGAAATACGCCATGGTGCTGGGACTGATCCCCGATTGCGATCTCGACAAGGTCTCGGCCGTCGGCAACGCCGCCGGTGCCGGTGCGCGCATGGCGCTGCTCAATCGCGGCTATCGCCGCGAGATCGAGGAAACGGTGAGCCGGATCGAGAAGATCGAGACGGCGCTGGAGCCGAGATTCCAGGAGCATTTCGTCTATGCCATGGCGCTGCCGAACAAGATCGACCCGTTCCCAAAACTATCGGCGGCGGTGAAGCTGCCGCCGCGCAAGACCGTGAGCGAGGACGGCATTGCCGGCGATGCCGCGCCACGGCGTCGTTCGCGCGAAGGCCACGCCGCCCGGCGCGGCCGGGGGTAGCATCCCGCTGCTAAAAGCTGCACTTCGCCCTCATTCTCATTTGCATGCCCATGTTTCCGGATCAGCCCAAACAGAAACAAGGCGCTGTTTTCGCGAAATCCACCCGATACACACGCGGCGCATTTAACCGGCATCGAACGGCAGGCAGGAAATAACTTTCAGCCGCCGCAGCACTCCAAGGGAGATGAAGATGTCGATGTTCGAAAGCCTCGGCCGCTTTGGTACGGCCATCAAGCATGCGCACAACAGGAACAGATCGGTCCGGGCCATGAACAGCCTGCCGCCCGAAATTCAGAAGGATATCGGCTGGCCCGTGTCGCCGCGCAACGACCCGCAGGTCACCTTCTCGGCCCGGCTTCGGGGTTCGGCGCGCTGATGACCTTCGCCGACAAATGCAAGCTGCTGGCCAAGCGCCGGAACCGTCATCCGGCTCCGGCAGCAAGCGACCGTCGGCTGCGCGCCGTACTGCTGCCCAGGCGCTGAGCGATGCTGCGCTGGCCTTGATTGCCAGCCAGATCACAGGGCCGTGTTGAGACCGCGCAAATCTTGACATTCTGGGCGAAGGCACGATCTTCGATTGCGAGGGGTTCTCTTAGTCGGCTCAGCCGAAGTCCGTGTGTCCGCATGCCCAGTATCAAAAGCCACGTCGTTTCCTTCGTGCTCAGGTATAGCCGCAAGAAAGCCTTTTCCAGCCCGGAAAACCTGCAGCGCTGGATCGCCTACGCCCGCAAGACGGAGAACCATCAGCCGCCCGCATCGCTGCATCAGCGTTTCGAGATCGCGACGCGCAGCGTGGACGGCTTTCCCGTGTACGAGATCGCGCCGAAGACCGGCGAGCGAAAGCGGATCCTCTACCTGCATGGCGGCGCCTATGTCTTTCAAATCACGTCTTATCACTGGGGACTGATCGCCGATATGGCCGACCGGCTGGGCTTCGGCATCACCGTGCCGATCTACCCCATTGCTCCCGAACACGATTTCCACGCCATGTTCGGCATGGTCGGCGAGGTCTACCGTCAGATGCTCGACGAAACGGAAGCGCAGGACATCGTCTTCATTGGCGATTCCGCCGGCGGCAACATGGCCGTGGTGCTGACCATGATGGCCGCGGAAGCCGACCTGCCATTGCCGTCGCGCCATGTGCTGATTTCGCCCGGGCTCGATCTGTCGCTCGCCAACCCCGAAGTGTTCGAGGCGGAACGCTACGATCCGTGGCTGGGAATTCCTGGCGGGCTGGAGGCAGTCCGGCTCTACAGTGCCGGCATAGATCCCAGCGACTGGCGCATCAGTCCGCTTTACGGTGACCTCTCGGTGTTGCCGAAAACGCTGCTTTTGACCGGTTCGCGCGACATGCTGACCCCCGACAATCTGATCTTCGCGCAAAAGGCCCGTGCCGCCGGTGTCGCGATAGAGGTTGTGCACGAGCAAGGCATGTTCCATGCTTGGCCGCTGATCGACATGCCAGAAGCGCGGCGCGCGCGGGACAGCATCGTGACGTTTTTAGCCAGCGACACCGAAAGCTATCATGCCAAGGCCGGCGAATTGGCACTGCAAAGGACAGGTCGTGAAGTCCCCACTCACAACCTGTCTACGCCGTCGAAGTCCTGAATCAAAACTTTCCGGTTTCTTTGAACACTTCGAAGGTCGCGCGGATGTGATCGGCAACGGCTTTCACTGGCGCGCTGGCGTCCGGCGCCACGACCATGGCCAGATTGTAGGTGCCGATATTGGGCATGCCGTCCTTCGGGCAAAGCTCGACCATGTCGCTGCCGAGGAACGATTTCGGCAGCGGCGCCACCGCGAGGTCGGACATGATTGCGGCGCGCTGGCCGGCGGTGTGCGCACTCATATAGGCGACGCGGTAGTTGCGGCCCTCACGCCCAAGCGCTTCGAGCGCCCCGGCCCGCCAGGCGCAGCCCTCTTCCCACAATGACACCGGCAGCGGTTCGCGCAGATGCGCGCAGCCGCCCTTGGCGCCGGCCCAGACGATCGGTTCGGTGAGCAGCACTTCGGCGCCGAGCGCGCTGGTCTTGTATGAATTGGTGAGAAGCGTGATGTCGAGCGCCCGGTCGTCCATGCGCCGACGCAGATTGACGCTCTGGTCGATGGTCACGTCGACGGCAATCGAAGGATGCGACTGTGCAAAACGCTTCAGCACGTGCGGCAGCACGCGCTCGCCATAGTCGTCGGGCGAGCCGAGCCGCACCACCCCGACAATGTCGGGGATGATGAACTTCGACACCACCTCGCGGTTGATCGACAACAGCCGGCGGGCGTAGCCGAGCAGCATCTCGCCATCCGTGGTCAGCGTCACCGAGCGCGCGTCGCGCGCAAACACCGAGCGGCCGAGAATGTCCTCCAGCTTCTTGATCTGCATGGAGACGGCCGACGGCGTGCGGAAGACGGCACTGGCAGCGGTGGTGAAACTGCCGGTCTCGGCGATCGCCACGAAGGTGCGCAAGACGTCGAGGTCGAGCAGCGGCAACGGATGATTGAGTGGGGCGTTCATCGGGATCGACCTTCAATTTTTCTGATGCAAACTATCATTCCATTTCGTTTGATTGAACATCACTTTGGGAGGATAGTCAACTCCATCGAAGGCAGACGGCGATTACACTGATCTGCAATCGACACGAAATGAAGCTGAAACAAACCGGATGTAGCGCTTGGTCCGCCGAGCGACCGGCACCCGACCCAATCCTAAAGGAGAATTGAAATGTCTGTCCTGTCATCCATCGGCCGCATCGCGACCGAATTCAGCGCGGCCCGCGCCCGCTACCAGACCGAACGCGCCATCCGCTCTCTGCCGATCGAACTGCAGAAGGATATCGGCTGGCCTGAAGCCGCCGACACCAAGACCGGCACTCGCCACGGCGTTGGATCCTGGGCTGGCGGAGCAAAATAGATCGTGTGTATCAAAAGCTGAGGGCCTGCCGCACAGACCATGTCCGGCAGGCCTTTTATTTGTTGATCAAATGTTCTTTTAGAGCCATGTCGCCGTTGCATGACGCATATGAATACGCCGCATAGCAGCGGGATTCCTGCCTAACGCCTTGTACATATTCACAAATCTTGGGCGGACTGCCCAAACTTATCGCATGCCATGTCGCTTTTCATGTCAAGTGCTTCGCTTTTGTGATTTAGTTTCCCTTCACGTAAGCCTATATCAGCGCCAGCCAACGAGCTGCCCCACTCCATCACGCGAAGGCGACCCGTCTGAGCAACCGAATGGAGATGATGATGAAGCTTTTTGCCCGCCTTTTTGCTCGCCGTGAAATGAGCCTGACGACCGCGCTCGAGCGCCAGCGCCTTGCCAACACAATGCCTGGCCAGACCGGCGCCGTGGCCGCCGCGCGCCTCGGCTTCGTCGCCTGATCTGCCAAGCTCGCAAGCGGCGCTCGCTGCTTCAAAGTTTGATCACAACGCCGCTTCGGTTTGCCGAGGCGGCGTGCCTGGTCATGCCCGACCACATGCGGCCTATGCTCAATCCGGCAGCAGGTTGGGTCGACATCGCATAGCGATTGCCCATTTGCGACCCATGTCGCAAATAAAGTCTTTTCGTTGCCGCCTAGCCGATTGACAGGAAAGATTTTTCCTGATGTCGCTATGCTGATCGCGACATCCTGTTCGCGCCATTGCAGCGTGAGGGTTACCCTGTGAACGTCGTAAATCATCCGATCAGGCGATCGTTTGTATTCTTCCTGGTCCCCGATTTCACCATGATCGCCTTTGCAACGGCGCTCGATCCGTTGCGCTCGGCCAACCGGATGCTCGGCTACGAAGCCTACCGCTGGCGGCTCGCCAGCATCGACGGCAAGCCGGTGCGCGCCTCGAACGGCGTCGAATGCGCCGTCGACACCTCGCTGGAGGACGAACGCAAGAAGATGTCCGGCTCCGAACGGCCGAACATGGCGGTCGTTTGCAGCGGCATCAATGTCGAGCGCTACCAGAACAAATCGGCCTTCGCCTGGCTGCGCGAGGAATACAATCGCGGCGTCGCCATCGGCGGCCTGTGCACTGGCGCTCATATACTGGCCGCCGCCGGCCTGTTGTCCAACAAGCGCTGCGCCATTCATTGGGAGAACCTGCCGGGCTTTTCCGAAGCGTTCCCGAAGGCCAATGTCTTTGCCGACCTCTTCGAGATCGACCAGAACATCTACACCTGCGCCGGCGGCACCGCGGCGCTCGATATGATGCTGAAGCTGATCGGCGACGATTTCGACGACAATCTCGTTAACCGGGTCTGCGAGCAGGTCTTGACTGACCGCGTGCGCAGCCCGACCGATCGCCAGCGCCTGCCGCTGCGCGCACGCCTTGGCGTGCAGAACTCCAAGGTGCTGACCATCATCGAATTGATGGAAGCAAACCTGTCCGAGCCGCTGTCGTTGATCGAGATCGCCGACCATGTCGACCTGTCACGCCGGCAGATCGAGCGCCTGTTCCGCACCGAGATGGGACGATCCCCTGCCCGCTACTATTTGGAGATCCGCCTCGACCGGGCTCGGCACTTGCTGATCCAATCATCGCTGCCGGTGGTCGAAGTGGCGGTCGCTTGCGGCTTCGTCTCCGCCTCGCATTTCTCCAAATGCTACCGCGAGCTCTATGCGCGCTCGCCGCAGCAGGAGCGCGTCGATCGCAAGCAGTTGCTGGCCGCGTAGACAAGGCAAGGCAATATTTTGCACGCGTACCTCTGGCGGATGGCGATTGAAGTCTAGCGGGTGTCGAACATCCAGCTTCGGTCGCGCCACATTTTCTCGCCGACCAGGCAGTCGGTGGCCGGCTTGTCCTGCGCCAGCACCACCGGCGGATGCGCCGCTTCTTCCCCCGCCCATTGCGGTGAGGCAGGCCCGGCAAGCTCAAGCACCAGCTTGCGGCGGATCGCTTCGGGAAATTGCGTCCACTCGTTGACCGGGATCATGAACGCGCCGGGCCCGCCGATGACGCAGTCTGTGTAATAGCGGTCGAGATAGTTGACGTCGTAGACGCTGGTGAAGCCGCCCCGGGTCATCAGCGGCAGGCCGTTGATGGTAATGCCTTGCCTGACCAGTTCGTCACGGATGATGTCGACGGGGGCACCTTGATTGTTGGGGCCATCGCCTGAAATGTCGATGACACGCTTGACGCCCTGAAAGCCGCTCTCGGCGAAGAGATCGCTGCTGAATTGCAAGGCACCGGAAATCGAGGTGCGCCGCGCGCTGTTGGGCGCATGGGCGGAGAGTTGCTCGACCACCCGCTCGGCGTCGGCACGATTGGCGATCACCGTCCACGGCACGATGATGTGCTGCCAGGTCGTGCCGGCCCATTCGACATAGGTGACGGCAATCTTGCCGTAGGCGCCGTCGGCGATGGCCTGCAGTACCGTGTCATGCGTCAGTGCCGCGACATAGCCGCGACGCTGGATTTCGAGTTCGGCCGGCGACATCGACAGCGAAACGTCGACCGCCAGCACCAGTTCGACGTCAACGGGATCGGCAGCGCGGGATTCCGGCGCCTGGACGAACGTCAGCGCCAGCGCGGCGGCGCCTGAGAGGAGATGTCCTGCGCGGGGAAAAGCAGACATGCCGCAAGGTAAGCGAAAATCGTCGCACCACAAAGCGAAAAGCCTAGCCCCGGGCTAATGCATGTCGTCCAAAAGCATGCCCTCGGGCTTGAACCAAGGATGCGCAGCGGGTTTGGGCAACGACTTGCATAAAAACGAGAACTTAAGGCGCTGCCGCATGACCCCACAAAACGTGACGCGCCTTAAGTCCTTGCATTCACATTTTTGCGAGTCCGCCCCTCACCTCTTTTGTGGGAGGCTCAGCTTCGTGGCTTGAGATTCTCCGGGTCGTAGAGCGGCCTGTAGCCGACGGCGGCCACTTCGACCGGGTATTTCTCGCCGAAATATTCGACATCCAGCTTGCGGCCCTCCTGGCAATACGTCCACGGCAGATAGGCGAGCGCAATGTTCTTGCCGATGGTCGGGCCGTAGGCGACCGAGGTCGTAAACGATCGGCGGCCGAGTTCATCGACCAGCGTTTCACCCGTTTGCGGGTCCATCACCGGCAGCGTGCCGACGGGATAACGGGCAACGCCGTTGGAATCGACATTATCCGTCATGACAAGTGTGCAGAGCATGGCCGGCTGATGCGCGCGGGCGCGATAGTCCAGATGCTTTGCCTTGCCACTGAAATCGGCCTCCTTGACCTTTGGGCGGGCAAGATCGGCCTCCAGCAGATTGTACTCGGTCAAAAGATCCGCATTCTGCAGGCGCAGGCTCTTCTCCATGCGGCGGCTGTTGGCATAGGTCTCGACGCCAAAAGCCATCACGCGGGTCGAACGCAAAGCATCCCATACGGCCAGGCCGTCTTCGTATCGCATGTGCAGTTCCCAGCCCTGCTCGCCGACATAGGAGATCCGGAAAGCGGTCACGTCCTTGCCGGCGATCCTGACAGGCTTGATCGCCGCAAAGGGGAAATTCTCCGGCGTCAGGCCGTCCGGGTCTTCCACGACCTTGCTCAATGTTGCCCGGGCGTTCGGACCCCAGATACCGACGGTCACGTATTTTTCGGTCACGTCGGTGATGGCGACATCGAACCCTTTGTCTTCTGCCGTCCGCCGCATGTAGTGGAAGTCGCGCGGACCGGCATCTGCGCCGTCGATGACACGGCAGCGGTCGGCCATGCGGATGACGGTCAGGTCGGCGCGCACCATGCCCTCATCGTCGAGGAAATGGGTGTAGATGCCTTTGCCGATATTGCCGTCGCCGCTGATCCTGGCCGCGCACAGCCACTCCATCAGCGCGACATGATCAGGGCCTTCCACGTCGTACATTGCGAAATGCGACAGGTTGACGATGCCGCAATCCTCGCTCATGGCGAGATGCTCGGCATTGGAGACGCGCCAGAAATGGCGGTTGTCCCACTCGTTTTCGCGCACCGGCACGCGGTTGCCATATTTCTCGAGCAGGTGCTCGTTGGCGGCATAGCCATGGGCGCGCTCCCAGCCGCCGAGTTCCATGAAATAGCCGCCGAGTTCCTTCTCGCGCTCCCAGAAGGGCGAGCGGCGCACGTCGCGAGCCTTGGAGAAGGGCTCGCGCGGATGGACGGCCGGATTGTAGACCTTCATCGCCGTTTCGGTGCAGCGGTCCCAGATGAACTGCTCTTGCGTCTGGTGCGGATAGAAGCGCGAATAGTCGATGGCGTGGTGGTCGATCGACGTCCGGCCGTCCGTCATCCAGTCGGCGATGAGCTTGCCCATGCCGGGGCCGTCCTTGACCCAGATCGCGACGGCATACCAAAGGCCCCGCACCTTCTGGCTCTCGCCCATGGAGGGGCCGCCGTCTGCCGTCACCTGCAGAAGCCCGTTGAAGGAATGGCTCTCATTGTAGCCCAGTTCGCCCAGGATCGGCGTCAGTTCCATGGCGCGCTCGAGCGGCGCCAGGATCTGTTCCATGTCGAGGTCGCGCTGCGAGGGCGATAGACGGGCCTGGTCCTTCTCCAGAAGGTCGCGCGGATGGCAAAGGCGCGGATTGGTCTCTTCGTAGTAGCCCCACTCGATCTGCCCGCCTTCGGCGGTCTTGGGATCGCCGGTGTCGCGCATGTAAGCCGAGTTGCCCTGGTCGCGCAGCAGCGGCCAGCCGATCTCCTTGCCGGTGCCGGCGAACTCGGTATAGGGCCCGAAGAAGGTGAGCGGATGGTCGATCGGCATGACCGGCAGGTCCTCACCCACCATTTCCGCGATCAGCCGGCCCCAGATACCGGCGCAAACGATCACGTAGTCGGCTTCGATGGTGCCGCGATCGGTCACCACGCCCTTGATGCGACCGTTCTCCACGACGAGCGACCTGGCCGGCGTGTTGGCGAAGGATTTGAGTTTTCCGGAGGCTTCCGCCTGGTCGACCAGCTTGCCGGCGACCGTCTGCGAGCGCGGGATGACAAGACCGGCATCGGGATCCCACAGGCCGCCCTGCACCATCTCTTCTTCGATCAGCGGGAATTTCTGCTTGATCTCGGCCGGCTCGATCAGGCGGGCACGCGTTCCGAAAGCCTTTGCCGAGGCGATCTTGCGCTTGATCTCCGCCATGCGATCGTCGTCGCCGACGCGGGCAACCTCGAGGCCGCCGATACGGGCGTAGTGACCCATCTTTTCGTAAAAATCGATGGAGTAGAGCGTCGTCCAGCAGGACAGGAAATCATGGCTGGTGGTGTAGCAGAAGTCGGAGGCGTGCGCTGTCGAGCCGATATCGGTCGGGATCCCTGACTTGTCGATGCCGACGATGTCGTCCCATCCGCGCTCGATCAGGTGATGGGCGATCGATGCGCCGACAATACCGCCCAGCCCGACGATGACGACCTTCGCCTTTTCCGGAAACCCTGCCATTGCCCGCGACTCCAAAGTGGTAAAGCGGGCACCGGCGCCCGTTTGATCGGCGCACAATATGCAGGCGGCAGCCGCCATGCTACCGCCTGTTTGCGACACGCTGCAGATGCGACGCGACCCGAAAGGATCAGCTGCTTTCGGGCCCGGGGCTATCCCTCAGGCGAAGGCCCAGATGTCCTCGGCCTGGAAGCCGACCTGGTAGCCAGCGGTCTTCAACTTGACCACGACCTGGCCGATCTCGGCCGCCGGCAACGCACCAACCTCGACCTTGATCATGCCGGGACGGTAGCGCTCTAGGTCGAGCTGCTCGAAGACGATCCAGTCGGCGCCTTCGCAATCGACAAGGAAGGGTCGATATGGGTGATGCCGTTGCGGTCGAGCAGCGTCTGCAATGTCTCCGACGGCACTTCGATATCCCTGAGGTGCGGCGCGAATTTGTTGAAGTTGGCATCGGCCTGGCCCCAGGCATTCTTGCCCGACATCAAATTTGTGTCGGTCACCGACGAGCAGCCGATGAACTCGATCGGCAGCGTGCCAGCCTCGAGTGCGGCGGCATCGAAGGTGTGGACCGTGATCGTTCCCTTGGTCTTCGTCACTGCGACCGATGACGAAGCGGCCCGTATCGGTATAGTTGGCGTGCAAGCGCTTCTGGTTGTGCGGGATCGGCTCGACCAGTACGGCGCGAGCGTGCGGGATGCGGTGCAGCCACGGCGTCACATCGTCGAACAACACGCCATCGCAGGCGCCGACATTGACCATCTGGAACCGCCTTTTTGCCCCACTGAGGCGCGCCTTCAGCGCGGCCTTCGCCAGGAACTTCGTACCGCGCAGCGACGGCCCGCGATCGAGGATGCCAGCGGGGAGGCCGAGCGACAGCGCGATGCGCGCCAGGCTGGAAACGGAACTCATGACTTGTCTCCAGGAATGACGTGCAATGGCGCGGCGCCGCGCCCTTTGGTGCTCGCTGATGCCCACAACGCCATGAATGGCCCGGCGAGCAGCAGGAACGGCGGGATCAGATTGGGAAAATAGATGCGGGTGTCGTGGATCGGGAAGACCGTGAATTTGGCCGATACGCCGAGCACCAACGCCGCAAACAGAATGCCGGCGCGGCGGTCGAACTTGAAGCCGGCACGGCTTGAGGCATACCACCCCGCCAGCGCCAGCACCGAGACGCCGACCCAGTTGTTCAGGCCGACGGCACGGACCACGGAGACGGCAAAAGCCCGGAGGTAGGCGACAGCCGAGAACGGCGGATCGAAGCCGGCCATATTGTAGTGCTGCTCGATCGAGGAGAACCACAGATGCGGCCACCAGCCGGGATGCTGCGCCCAGTGCGAGATGGCGAAATAGGCGACGAGCGAGGCGGCAAAGCCGGCCAGCGCGCCCCACGCCCTCTGCCGGAAGGCGACCAGCAACACGGCAAAAATAGCAAGGAAAACAATATTGTCGGGCCGAGCCATGAAAGCGAGGAAAAGCAGGATCGCGGTGGCCACTTCACGACCGCGCCTATAGGCAAAGAGCCCGCCGAGGAACAGCGCCGAGCACAGCAGATCAGGCGTCAACGCCCGCGCCGCGTCACCGAAATCGGCCATGATCAGCACCGCGCCGAGAACCGGCGTCAGCGCCAGCGCGCCCTCAGAGCGCAGCCAGAGCAGCGCGATCGCGCCGAACAGCAATACCGAGAACACCTGCAGCAGCCGCATCGCCGCGACCGGCGACATCGCCGAGCTCATCGTCGACAGGATCTCGGCGTAAAGGAACTTGATCCGGTACATGCCGAGCAGCGAATGGAAATCGGCGGCATTCCCGGCCATATGACTGCGGAAGCCGCCGCCATCATCGGTCAGCGCCTGGTAGTCGCTCGCCGACAGGCCGTCCCTGACCGTGCCATAGGCATAATCGTGCAGCGCCTGCACATCGCGATAGGTGCCCTCCTCGGCGATCGCGAGGTAGGGCAGCATGTCCCAATTGGCGTCAGGCATGAACCATGCCGTCGCCGCGGTCAGCAGAATGTAGAGCGCGAAGGCAGCCGCGCCGATCGGTGCGGCAAGACGCGCATAGGTGCCCTCGCCCCATGCCAGACCGGCCTTGGTCAGCCGGTCGAGCAGGTTTGTCGGAGCCGGAGACTTGCTCAGCATGGTCTCGCTCGGCGCACCTGGCTAACGGACCTGGCTTTTGACGAAATCCTTCACGATCGACACGATGCCGCGCGACAACAGGCTGTCGAGCGCCTCGACGAAGCGGTCGACATGTTCGCGCTGGCAGATCAGCGGCGGTTCGAGACGGATGACGTTGCGGTTGTATTCGGTGAAGGCAACGAGCACGTCATAGTCACGCAGCAGCAAAGCACCAATAAAACCGGACAAGGATCCCTTCAGCTTGTCGTCAAGCACGCTGACCACAGGCCGCAGCACCATCGGCAAGGTCTGCGAAAAGTCGTGGAATTCCAGCCCGACCATAAGGCCTTTGCCGCGGACCTCCTTGATGATCTTCGGGTATTTTTCCCGCAACGTCTGCAGGCGTTGCAGCAGATAGTCGCCGGTGACCGCGGCGTTGTCGATCAGCCCCTCGTCGTAAAGCACGTTGAGCGCCTCGATCGAGGTGACGCAGGCCTCGCCCATGCCGCCGAAGGTGGCCATGGCGTGGATCATCGCAGTCTTCGGCGTGCCGTAGGCCTTCATGTAGACCTCGCGCCTGGCGATCATCGCGCCGACCGCCGCCTTGCCGCCACCGAGCGACTTTGCCAGCGCCGTCACGTCCGGAACGACGCCGTAGTGCTCGAAGGCATAGAAGCGGCCTGAGCGGCCATAGCCGCACTGCACCTCGTCGGCGACCCACAGAACACCGTATTGGTCGCAGAGCGCACGCAGCTTCTGCCAGTATTCGGCAGGCGCCTGGATGATCCCGCCGCCGCCCTGGATGGTTTCGAGCACGATGACGCCGACCTCGGGATCGGAGCGGAACGTGCGCTCGACCGCTTCGACGTCGCCGAACGGAATGCGCATGACATTGTCGGCCATCTTGAAGTCGGCGCGATAGAGCGAGCCGTCGGTGATCGCCAGCACGCCCTTGGTCTTGCCGTGGAAGGAATTCTCGGCATAGACGATTTTCGGCCGCTTCGGGCCGGCGGCGCGCTCGGCGAGCTTCACCGCCGCCTCCATGGCTTCGGAGCCGGAAGAGCCCAGAAACACCATGTCGAGGTCGCCGGGCGAGCATTTGGCGAGATTGTGCGCCAGCGCCGCCGCATACTGCGACATGAAGGCGATGGCGATCTCCTGCCGCTTCTCCTCCTGGAACTTTTTGCGCGCCTCGAGAAGGCGCGGATGATTGTGGCCGAAGGCCAGCGAGCCGAAGCCGCCGAAGAAATCGAGGATCTTGCGGCCGTTCTGGTCGATGTAGAACATGCCTTCGGCGCGCTCGACCTTGATCTTGTGGAAGCCGAGCAGCTTCATGAAATGCAGCTGGCCGGGGTTGAGATGCGCCTTGAACAGGTCGGTCATGCGCGCGACGTCCATCGCTTTGGCCTGCTCGACGCTGATCAGATCGGGCTTGGCGGTGGTGGCGGGCGAAAGCGCCGGCGCGCTGACCGTGGCGCGCGCAGTCGTGTGGTCTGGCTTGGTCATCACGGTCATCTCAAGAGTCTCCTGCTGGCCCGTCACTCGGCGGGCACATGTTTGGCGGCGACGGCATGGCCGTCTTTCTTGGCGCGATATTCGCTGTAGGCGGCGATCAGCATGTCCTCGTCGCGATATTGCGGCACCCAGCCGAGCTGGCGTTCGGCCTTGGACACGTCGAGCACGCAGTCCTCGTCGGCGATCAGATACTGCTCCGGATCCATGATCGGCATGTTCAAGAGGTCGAGCAGGTCGAGCGTTCGCTTGACTGCCCAGCCCGGGGTCGGGATCAGGATCGATTTCGAGCCGGCATGCCTGATCAGGTCGCCGAGCAATTTCCGGACCGGCGGCGGGTTGAGCGAGCCGAGATTATAGGCCTCATCAGGCACGCCGGCCTTCCACGCGGCGCGCGCCGCCTCGGCGCAGTCGAACACCGAGATGAACTGATACGGGTTCTTGCCCGAGCCGATCATCGGCACCGGAAGGTTCCAGTCGATCAGCTTGAACAGTTTTTCGAGGATGCCGAGGCGGCCGGGGCCGATGATCAGGCGCGGCCGAAACAGCGAGATCGACATGCCGCGCTTGCGCCATTCGACGGCCAGTTCCTCGGTCTTCTGCTTCGACCAGCCATACTCGCCGAGCGGCGCAACCGGGTGTTCCTCGGTCATCGGCTGCGTGACCGTGTGGCCGTAGATCATGTCGGTCGTGTAATGGACGAGCTTGGGCGCGCCGGCTCTGTCCATCGCCTGCATGATGTGCTCGGTGCCGTGGAAATTCACCGGGAAGAAGAATTCGTGGCGCCTGGCGCGCACCTGGATCGGCGACAGCATTTTCGCCGACAGATTATAGACCATGTCGTCGGCCTTCAGCCCGACCGAATCGACCGAGGCCGGATCGGTGACGTCGCACCCGACATATCGGGCGGAGCGGTAATGCGGCAGGTCGCTTTTAGCGATATCGGCGACGACCACCTCCTCGCCGTCGGCCAGAAGTTTTGGGGCAAGGTGGCGGCCGACGAAACCGTCGCCGCCGAAGATCACATGTCTCATCGAACGATCCCACTGTGAATCTTGTCGGACGAAAGGGAGGCGGTTTCCTCGTCATGCCCGCGACCACCCAAATCCCGGCCGCTTTGGGCGATCAGCACCGTGCCGACGCAGATGAAAGCGATGCCGGCGATACGCCAGCCATTGAGGTCTTCGCGGAAAATGAAATAGGCGAAGATCGCAACGGCGACATAGGCGAGACTGAGGAACGGATAGGCGAAGCTGAGCTCTACTTTGGACAGCACATAGAGGTGCGACGCCATCGAGATGACGAAGGTGCACAGGCCGAGGAAAATCCATGGGCTGAAGACGATCTGCAACAGCTTCAGCAACGGATTGGCGCCTTCGAAGGAAATCGAACCGAGTGACATCATGCCCTGCTTCAGCATGAGTTGCGCGGCGGCATTGGTCATGACCGTGAACAGAATGAAGACGATGTATTTCATGTTTTTTCCATCAACCCTCCCCCGTCCTATTGAAAACCTCCAAACATTTCGTGAAGCACAAAAAGTCTTGAGGAAAGCTTGAGTTATCGACGCATAACCACGACCTATTCGAATGTTATCTATTCCGCGGCTTCGGCGGTTCCGTGTCGCGCCTCGAGCTTTTTCGCCGTTCGCGCCCAGAAACTCGACATGAAGGCGGGATCGCGGATCGCTTCGAGGCGTTGCCATTCCGGAAAGGAGGCTGCGAAAACGTCGTCGCCCATGCGGGCGTCCTTGTAGGGATTGATCGCGCCACCGGCCTCGACTGTGATTTGGTCGAGTTCCTTCAGCAGCGCCAGCGTCGCCCGGCCACGGTTGGGGAAATCCAGCGTCAGCGTGAAACCCGGCCGCGGGAACGACAGCAGTGCCGGCGAGCGGACCCCGCCGAAGCGCTTCAGGACTGTGAGGAACGAGCCCTGCCTGGCCCGTTTTGCCGCCGCAAGCAACGTCGGCACCACTCGGCGCGCGACGTCTTGCGGCATCACGCTCTGGTGCTGGAAAAGCCCGTTCGGCCCATAGAGCCGGTTCCAGTTGCCGACGCCGTCGAGCGGAAAGAAGAAACCCTGGTACCCGACCTGGCGCGGCGCCGTCGACCGGCCTTTCTTCCACCGGTAGGCGGCATTGAACGCAGTCAGGAACGGCCGGTTGAGCACGTTGAACGGCGGCTGGAACGGCACCGAAAGATTTTCACCGGCCCGCAAGGCCACATGGGAGCCATGCTCGGCGTGATTGCCGGTGAACAGCAGCCCGCGCCCGCGACTTTGGCCGCCGGCAAGCTGGTCGATCCAGGCGACGACGTATTCGTTGGCCTGATCGGCCGCTTCTGCAAGTTCGAAGAACTCGCCGAGATTACGGAACGGCGTCACCTTCTCGATGATGTCGAGCGATGGCACCCTCATCAGCCGGATCGATGCGGACAGTATCAGGCCAGTCAGCCCCATGCCGCCGATCGTCGCCGCGAACTGGCGTTCATTCTCGGTGGCCGAGCAATAATGGGCCTGTGCGTCTGATCTGAGCAGCGTCAAGGATTCGACGTGGCAGCCGAAGGTGCCGCGCCGGTGATGATTCTTGCCGTGAACGTCGTTGGCGATGGCGCCGCCGAGCGTGACGAACTGCGTACCCGGAACGACGGCGGGAAAGAAGCCGTATGGCGCTGCATGGGCGATGATGTCGGACAGAAGCACGCCGGCCTCGGCCTCGATCACGCCGGTCTCGGCATTGAAGGCGCGGATCCTGTTCAGCGGCCGCATATCGACGATCGTGCCGGCTCCATTCTGGCAGGAATCGCCATAGGAGCGGCCGTTGCCGTAGGCGAGCAAAGCGTTTCTTGTCGCCTTGCCGCTCTTCAGCAGCGCAACAGCGTCGTCCGCCGGGATCACATCGAGTGCCGGTGGCGTGGCAAGACCGAAGCTCTGGAACCGCTCCTGCCCCACGTCTACCAGCCTCCGACGACCAGAAACACAGCGCCGATGAGCACGACGATCTGGCTGCGCCAGTCGCGGATGATGAAGACGACCGGATCGTCATGCATCTGGTCGCGGCGGGCGAGAATCCAGACGCGCATGGTCAGGTAAAGCACGATCGGCGCCAGCGGCCAGACCAGCCAAGGATGCGGATAAAGTTCGCGCACCGCAGCGCTGTCCATATAGAGCGCCAGCACCAGCGCCGAGGAAAAGGCCGACGCCATGCCCGCCTGGGCGACGATCTCCTGGTCTTCGGTGCGGTAGCCGCGGCCGGCAATGCGCTCGCCGGCCGGAATGGCGGTCGTGCGCAGCTCGACAAACCGCTTCACCAGCGCCAGCGACAGGAAAAAGAAGATCGAGAAGGCCAGCAGCCAGAACGAGACGTCGACCCCGGTCGCCGCGGCGCCAGCCAGAACGCGGATGGTGTAGAGACTGGCCAATGTCAGCACGTCGATCAGAAGCATGCGCTTGAACGACAGCGAATAGCCGGTGGTGATGACCATGTAGCCGCAGAGCACGCCGAGGAATTCGATCGGCAGCAGAAGCCCTGCGCCAAGGCCTATTGCGAGCAGCACCATCATTGAACCGAGGCCGAACGGGATCGACAGCGCGCCGCTGGCGAATGGCCGGTTGCGCTTGGTCAGGTGTTTGCGGTCGAGCGCGAGATCGAAGAAATCATTGAGGATGTATATGGCGGAAGCGACCGCGCTGAACGAGACGAATGCCAGCAGGCATTCCCAGATCATGTCGGCGTTGAAGTATTCGTGCGACAGCACCATCGGCACTGCGATCAGCGAGTTTTTCAGCCACTGATGAACGCGCAGCATCTTGACGATGGTTCTGAATGTCGGCTTCGGCGCCGGCATGATTTCAGCACTGTGCGCGGCCTGCCAGCGCGCGGCATGACGGTCGGGCGCGACGACGATTGCCGTGCGCGCGGCGTCGAATACCTTAAGGTCGCGCCGACTGTTGCCGGCATAGTCGAAGCCGCCATCGCCATAGGCGGCGACAAGCGAGGCGCGCTTTCTGCCTGACGTCATGTTGTGGGGGCCGTCAGTCGCCAGGACGCGATCGAATATCCCGAGATGTGCGGCGATCGCCTCGGCGAATTTACGCGGCGTCCCGGTCGCCAGCACGATCTTGCGGCCTTCGCCATGTTCGGTGCGAAGGCGCTGAAGCAGCGCCTCGCGGTAGGGCAGCGACGCAGGATCGATGTCGATGCGTTGAGCGATGGCCTGCTTCAACCGCGCCGGCCCGCCGGCGAGCCAGAACGGCACCAGGAAAACATAGAGCGGATTCTTCTTGAGAAGGATGAACAGACCTTCCCACAACAGGTCCGTCGCGATCAGCGTGCCGTCGAGATCGACAGCAAGCGGGATTGCGTTCCTGTCCGACCGCACATCCATTCTTCGTTGCCCTGCCTAAAAGCGCATGATCCCGAAAGTCGACCTTTCGGAAAGGATCAGGCGCCGATCCAAAACCCCATGCTTCGGCGTCTTCGGCCCGATATAGCGGGCAACAGCGCAGCGATCGTTAAAGCGTCCGGCCCGGCCTGGCTTGCGGGACGGTATTTTCCCTTTCATCGTTAAGTTTCGATAACCCGAAACGATCAAAGGCCGGGCATTTGCCCGGCCTTCTAAAAACTAGTCAACGTTTTTTGACGCGGTTACTTGATGCGGGCGACGCCGCCAGAGATTTCGATTGTTTCCGAACCGGTCAGCGCTTCGAGGTCGCCATTCGGCATGGTAACGAAACAGCCGGTCGGGCAGAATTCAGCGGTTTCGCCGGCGGCCAGCGCCAGCTCCGTCTTGCCACCGCCTTCGGTCACGACGAGTGTGCGGGTCTCGGCGTCCTTGTTGGTGGCGCTGGCGGCAAAGGCTGAACCGCCCACGGCAAGAAAAGCGATGGCGGCGACGAGCGACTTCCACATTTGCAGTATCGGTGTTGCCACCGCCTCTGTTGCATTTCGCAAGGCATTTCCGCCCTTTGCATGTGAGCTTATATGAGATGCCAGCTGAACGGCAACTGAATGCCGCATTCATGCCGCAATTGCTTTGGCTGCGTCGGAAGCGCAGGTATCAGCCGTTCGCAGGCCGGCTGAATATCAATAAACCCTAATCGGGATCCGGCTTGCGGGTCTTGCGCCCGGATCTGGCCAGGCGTTTCGTCTCGGCCACGGCTTCCGCCTTTGCTTGCTCCTGTTCGGCAAAATCGACTTCGATCTTGTCGTCATCGATCGGCCACGCCTCATGCTTCTTGGTCTCGACGACGGCGCGCGGCGCCGACGGAATTTCGATATGCTGATCGGCGAACTCGTCGAGGACGGCAAACCGAATGTCGTTCTGCACGATGTTGCCGTTCATCACGTCGGCCAGGAACACACGGATTTCGAATTCGAGAGCGGCCGCCCCGAAATTGGTGAACAGCACGAAGGGTTCCGGATTTTTCAGCACCAGCGGATGGCCGCGCGCAATCTCCAACAGCACAGCATGGGCCTGCTTGACGTCGCTGCCGTAGGCGACGCCGACCTTGATGTCGATGCGACCGAGCTTGTTGCGGTGCGTCCAGTTGCCGACCGCATTGTTGATCAGGTTTGAATTGGGCAGGATCACCGACTGCCGCTGGAACGTCTCGATCTCGGTAGCGCGCACGCTGATCTTCTTGACCGTGCCGCTGATCTCACCGGCGACGATCCAGTCGCCGACCTTGAACGGCCGCTCGGCCAAGAGGATCAGGCCGGAGACGAAGTTGGAGACGACATTCTGCAGGCCAAAGCCGATACCGAGCGACAGGGCGCCGGCGACAAGCGCCAGGTTGGAGAGATCGATGCCCGCCGCCGAGACGCCGACGAGGGCTGCGAGCGCGACGCCGGCATAGCCGACCGCCAGCCGGATCGAGTTGCGCACGCCGGTATCGACCTTGCCGCGCGCCATCACCGAGCCGTCGAGCCAGCCCTGGAACCAGCGCGTCAGGAAATAGCCGATGATGAAGACGACGATGCCGGTGAGGATGCCGGTCACCGAGATCGTCACGGAGCCGACGGTGAGGCCCGTCGCCAGCTTGTACGCCCAGGCCTCGATGTCGCCGGGCTGGAAGCCCCACATCAACAGGATCATCGGCAGGAACACCAGCACGATCATCAGGTTGATGGCGACGCTGACGACCAAGCCGAGCTGGTCGAGCGCGGACTCCTCATAACTGGAATTGGTCGATAGCCAGCGCCCGATCGACGTGTTGGCAAAGCCACCTTCCTCGCTGATCGCCCGCGCTGACAGGAAGCCGATATAGGCGGTCACCAGAATGGTACCGGTGACCACGACCTGCAGCGAGACGAAGATGGCAAGGCCGATATAGCCGAGCAGCGCCGTGGCAATGGTGAAAAGGCCTAGCGCGACAGCGGTGTAGCGCAGCCACGCCGGCCAGGGGCGCCAGCTTCCGTCGGTGGCCTTGAACGGCTTCAGCAGCGCCATCAGGATCAGGATGATGCCGACGATGACGGTGGCGACAAAACTTCTGGCGATGGTCAGCGACAGCGGCGAGCCCATCGTGTCGTTGACCACCGACAGGAAATAGTTGACGCCGATCACTACCGCCATGGCGGTCGTCAGCCGCACCAGCCAGCGTGCCGGGCCTGATTCAACGGGGATGAGCCGCCAGTTCGGCAGCCGCGGCTCCAGCGTCGCATTGGCCAGTCGGTTGACGCAGAACACCACCGCGATGACCCCGACCAGCGCCTTCAGGAAAACGCCAATGTCGCCGCGCAACACATTGTAATAGTTGAAAAAGAACACGGTCGAGACCAGGAAGACGCCGACCGCCAGCGTCGGCAGCAATGTCGACCAGAACGCCACCGACAACCGGCTGAGATAGGACGGATCTTCGACCGACGGGTCCGCTTCGAAGATACCCCCGAACAAACGCCGCCCACCGACAAAAAGCACCGCCGCCAGGGAAAGCGCCGTCAAGGTCGCGGCCAGCACGGCCTGGAACTTGAACTTGAAGACAAAGGCCAGCCACGACGACACTGCCTTGTTGAAGCCGGTAAATTCACCATTGGCATCGGAAATGACTTCAGGGCTCAACGCGTCGGACAGCACGTAGCGCTTGGTGAGCAGATTGCGAAACAGCTCGCTGCGCATATTGGCGATCTTGGCGATGAGGCCGCTGATTCGGATCGACAGGTTTTGCGCCGCGGCGATGACAGCATTGATCTCGGCCTTTTCGGACGCCAGCGCCTGGCGTTCGCTGGTCACGATGTCGGGTTCGGGTGGCTGGCCCGCGGCCGGCGGCGCCGCGAGCTGATCGAGCCTTGCGTTGATCTCCGAAAGGCGCGGGCGGAAGACAAGCGCGCTGTCCAGCGCACCTCGCGACATTTCCTCGAGCTGCAGGCGGATGTCGACAAGGCTGGCGTCGTCGTCACCGTCCTCCTGGATTTTCTTTTCGAGATTGTCGGTCCTCGTCGTCAGGTCCTGCAGGATTTTCTGCTGGTCGGCGACCACTCCGGAGGCAGCCTGCTCAAGCCCCTGCGCCGCCGCATCAATCGACAGCGGCGCCGAGGCGACGGTCGCCAGGACCAGTACGAAGCGGAGCAGTCGGAAAAGCATGATCGTTTGGCGACTCACAGGCGGTAAGGCGTTCTAAAGCTTGCCCTTGATAAAGACGCTGATACCGGGGAGCAAGCCGTCCCGCCCTGCCGCCCTTCGGAGTCGGCCAGTCGAAAAGCGATGGCGCAATATTGGCTTTGCGGCAGCGGCCTGCTCTATAATGTGCCGCATCGCCCAAAACGGCTGACGAAAAGCCAGAACGGACAACAAAAAGAATGGCGGAATATTCGGCCTTCTCGCTTCTCAAAAATGCGCTGACCGGCAACAAGGACTGGAAGCCGGCCTGGCGCAAGCCGGATCCGAAGGCGTCCTACGACGTGATCGTCATCGGCGGCGGCGGCCATGGCCTGTCGACCGCCTATTATCTCGCCAAGGAGCACGGCATCACCAACGTGGCGGTGCTGGAAAAGGGCTGGCTCGGCTCCGGCAATGTCGGCCGCAACACGACAGCCGTCCGCTCCAACTACCTGCTGCCGGCCAACACGCGCTTCTACGAACATTCGATGAAGCTGTGGGAGAACCTGTCGCACGATCTCAACTACAACGTCATGTTCTCGCAGCGCGGCTGCCTCAACCTCGCGCACACGCCCGCCCAGCTCGACGATTTTGCCCGCCGCGGCAACGCCATGCGCCATCTCGGCGTCGACGCCGAACTGATGACCACGGCCGAGATCGCGCGCCTGGTGCCGGCGCTGGACGTCTCCGCCACGGCGCGCTTCCCAATCGTCGGCGGCCTAATGCAGCGGCGCGCCGGCACCGCCCGCCACGATGCCGTCGCCTGGGGCTATGCGCGCGGCGCCGACCGCCGTGGCGTCGACATCATCGAGAATTGCGAGGTCACCGGCTTCCTGCGCGACGGCGACCGCATATCAGGCGTCACGACCTCGCGCGGCGAGGTTCGCGCCAGGAAGGTGGCGGTCGCGGTGGCCGGCAGCACCGGGCAAGTCATGCGGCTCGCCGGCATCGATACGATGCCGATCGAGAGCCAGGTGCTGCAGGCCTTCGTGACGGAATCGCTGAAGCCGTTCATCAACACGGTCCTGACTTTCGGCATGGGCCATTTCTACATGTCGCAGTCGGACAAGGGCGGCCTTGTCTATGGCGGTGACCTCGACGGCTACAACAGCTACGCCCAGCGCGGCAGTTTGCCTGTTGTCGACGAGGTGATGAGCGAGATGTTGGCGCTGTTTCCGGGTCTCGCCCGGGTTCGCATGCTGCGCTCCTGGGGTGGCGTTTGCGACATGTCGATGGACGGTTCTCCCATCATCACCACCGGCCCGCTGCCGGGCATGTATCTCAACTGCGGCTGGTGCTACGGCGGCTTCAAGGCGACGCCGGCCTCCGGCTGGTGCTTTGCGTGGACCATAGCCAAGGATGAACCGCACGACATCAACGCGCCCTTCACCCTGGATCGCTTCCATCGCGGCCTGGTGATCGACGACAAGGGCCAGGGCGCGACGCCGCGGCTGCATTAAACCATGATCCCGAACCGCAGGTTGGCGTAAACAAGATTGGAAACCGGTTTTCGGCCAAGATCATGGTCAAACGAGAAGATACAATCGCATGCTGATTACCTGCCCTTATTGCGGCCCGCGCGACGTCATCGAGTTCACCTATCAGGGTGACGGCAACCGCGAGCGCCCTCAGCCTGCCTCGCAGGACCTCGATGCCTGGAACGCCTATGTCTATGACCGATTGAACCCGGCGGGTGACCACAACGAGATCTGGCAGCATTCCGGCGGCTGCCGCGCCCATCTCAGGGTCGTGCGCAACACGCTGACACACGAGATCTCCAGCGTCGCGTTCACGCGCGGCGACCACAAAGTGGCTGCCCGGCACAAGGCGGAGGCCAAGTCATGAGCCCGCGCCGCACCGATGCCGGTGGCCGGATCGACCGGCTGCGAACCATCCGGTTCACCTTCGACGGCGCGCCTTACACCGGCCATGCCGGCGACACGCTTGCCTCAGCGCTGCTGGCCAATGGCGTCACCCTGTTCGGACGCTCGTTCAAATATCACCGTCCTCGCGGGGTGCTGACAGCAGGCGTCGAGGAACCGAACGCCCTGGTGACGGTGTTGCGGGGCGAGGTTCGCGAGCCCAACATCGCCGCGACCATGGTCGAGATCCATGATGGGCTGACCGCCGTCAGCCAGAACCGCTTTCCATCGCTGGCCTGGGATGTCAGCGCCGCCAACCAGCTCGGCGGCAAGCTTCTGTCTGCCGGCTTCTATTACAAGACCTTCATGGGGCCCGCGATCGGCCCGCTGAAGAGCACGCGTTTCTGGATGTTCTGCGAGCATTTCATCCGCCGCGCCGCCGGTCTCGGCCGCGCCGGGACCGCTGCCGACACGGCGCGTTACGAGCGCATGAACGCCTTCTGCGATGTGCTGGTGGTCGGTTCCGGTCCGGCCGGACTGATGGCCGCCAGGGCAGCCGCCGATCAGGGCGCGCGTGTCATCCTCAGCGAACTCGAACCGCATTTCGGCGGCTCGGCCAACTGGTCGGGCGAAACGATCGACGGGATGCCCGGGGCCGACTGGGCAGCGCGAGCCGCCGGCCAGCTCGAAGGCTATGACAATGTCCGCCTGCTGCCACGCACCACGGTCTGGGGGTATTATGACGGCAACACGCTCGCCGCGCTTGAACGGGTTGCCGACCATAAGGAGAGGCCCGGCAAGGGCGAACCACGCCATCGCTACTGGATCATTCACGCCAAGTCGGTGGTGCTGGCCACCGGCTCCTTCGAGCGGCCGCTGGTGTTTCCGGGCAACGATCGGCCGGGAGTGATGCTGGCGCATGCCGCCGAGCGCTACGCCAACGAGTACGGCGTGCTGGCGGGCAACAGGATCGCACTGTTCACCAACAATGACAGCGCCTATCGCTCCGCCCTGGCGCTGAAGAAGGCCGGCGCGGCGATTGTCGCGATCGTCGACGTGCGGCCGGAGCTTTCGAGCGAGATGCGCGAGCTCGCCGATGAAGCGGAAGCCAAGATCCTTTTCGGTCACGCCGTGGTCGCCACCGAAGGCGGCAAGGCGCTGTCCGGCGTCAAGGTGCAGAGCTTCGACATGGCCAACGGCGCGCTTGCCGGCGAGGCGCGCAGCATTCAAGCCGACTGCCTGCTGATATCGGGAGGCTGGTCGCCGACCATCCATCTGGCCAGCCAGGCCGGCGCCAAGGCGGAATGGAATGCCGCCAGACAAGCCTTCCTGCCACCGAAGCCAACCCAGCAATGGCCAACACAGCGATGGCCAACACAGCAATGGATTGGCGCCGGCGCTTTCACCGGCAGCTTTTCCACCGCCGAGGCAATCGCCGAAGGCCGCGCCGCCGGGCTTTCGGCGGCAGGTGGAACAGGTGCGCCAACGGCCCTGCCGGTCGTCGAAGCCGCACCCGGCGGTCCCGACCCGGCCCCGGTGTTCGAGATCAGGGCCGATGGAAAAAGCTTCGTCGATTTCCAGCACGACGTGACGGCGGAGGATGTACGGCTGGCGCATCGCGAAGGCTTTGTCTCGGTCGAGCATTTGAAGCGCTACACCACGCTCGGCATGGCGACCGACCAGGGCAAGAGCTCCAACATACCCGGCCTCGCCATCATGGCCGAGGCGCTGGGCAAGCCGATTCCCGAAGTCGGCACGACACGCTTTCGCCCACCTTTTTCGGCCGTGTCGATCGGCTCACTGGCCGCGGAGCGTTTCGGCGACTTGAGGCCCGAACGACTGACGCCGATGCATGACTGGCACGTCGCCAACGGCGCGACCATGTATTCAGCCGGCCTCTGGTATCGCCCGATGATTTATGGCCATCCCGGCGAGACGATCGAGCAGGCCTATGTGCGCGAAGCCAGGGCGACGCGGGAGAGCGCCGGCATCGTCGATGTCTCGACGCTGGGCAAGATCGCCGTGCAGGGCCCGGACGCGGCGGAATTCCTCGACCGGGTTTACACCAACATGTTCTCGACATTGGCCGTCGGCAAGGCCCGCTACGGGCTGATGCTGCGCGAGGACGGCCTCGCCTTCGACGACGGCACGACGTGGCGGCTCGGCGAACAGGACTTCCTGATGACCACCACCACCGCCAATGCCGGCAAGGTGATGCAGCATCTAGAGTATTTCCTCGACGTCATCTGGCCGGAGTTGAAGGTCCATGTCACCTCGGTGACCGACGAATGGGCGGGTGCGGCGATCGGCGGGCCTAGGGCGAGAGAGATCCTTGCTGCTTGCGTCACCGGCACCGCCGTCGACAACGCAACCCTGCCTTTCATGGGCATCGTGCACGGCAAGATATCAGGCGTGCCGGTGATGATCTGCCGGCTTTCCTTCTCCGGCGAAATGGCCTTCGAAGTCTACTCCGGCGCCGGCTACGGCGCACTTGTCTGGGAAGCCTTGATCGAAGCCGGCAAGCCGTTCGGACTGGTGACCTACGGGCTTGAGGCGCTTGGCACGTTGCGCATCGAGAAAGGCCACGTCACCGGCGCCGAGATCGACGGCCGCACCACCGCACGCGACCTGCATCTCGACTGGATGCTGTCCAGGAAGAAGCCCTTCATCGGCTCGGCGATGATGGATCGCGAGGGCCTGATCGCGCCTGGCCGCCTGGAACTCGTCGGCCTGATTTCGCTGGACAACCAGCCGCTCAACGGCGGCGCGCACATCGTCGAAGCGCTTGACGAAGCCAATCCGCACGATTCCATCGGCCACATCACCGCTTGCTGTTATTCGCCGTCGCTCGGCAAGTACATCGCGCTCGCTCTGGTCAAGGACGGCAAGGCACGGCGCGGCACGCGCGCCCATATCTCCGATCCTCTGCGCAACCGGTTCGGCCCGGTCGAGATCGTCTCCAACCACTTCTTTGATCCGGACGGGAGCCGCATGCATGGTTGAGCGCCAATCCCCGCTTGAGCTGGAGCTGCGCACCGGCTCGCATGGCGATTTCGAACACGGCATCGAGGTCATCCTATCCGAAACCAGGCCGGGATCGATCCTGCAGCTCGCTGCCTGGCCGGGCCAGCAGAAGGCGTTGATAGCAGGCATTCGCACCGTTACCGGCCTTGCGCTGCCCGATGGCGCCGGCGCCGGCAGCACCGACGGCGTGAGGTCGGTGTTCGGTTTTGCGCCGGGAAAATTCACCGTGGTCGACGAGGCCGAGGGCCTGGCATCGGCCTTTGCCAATGTCGTCACCCCTGATATCGGCACGGTGACTGACCTGTCGCATGGCCGCACCGCGATCCGCATCGCCGGACCGAGGGCCGAATGGGTGCTGGCAAAGTTCTTCGCCATCGACTTCGCGCTGCCGGCCTTCCCGGTCGGTGCCGGCCGCTCGACCATGCATCATGACGTCTTCGCCCAGATCCAGCGCACCGGCGCCGACCAGTTCGACATCTATGTGTTCCGCTCGTTTGCGCGCTCGTTCTGGAAGGCGCTCTGTCACGCCAGCGAGGAAGTCGGCTACGAAGTGCAGTAGACCGACGCGGCGCGTCGTCACCACGCTTGGCGTCACCTCAACTGGCGAACGTCACCCACTCTTCCAGCGGCGCGCGGTCGGTGCGGAACGCGTTTTCGGGCTTGGATGTGTCCTCACGGCCAAGCGCCATGCCACAGACGACGATCTCCTCGTCGGGAATGTTGAGCACCGGCCTGATCTGCTTGTGATAGGGTGCAAAGGCCGCCTGCGGGCAGGTGTGCAGACCCCTGCCCCGAGCCGCCACCATGATGTTCTGCAGGAACATGCCGTAATCGATCCACGAGCCCTTGTTCAGCCGCCGGTCAACGGTGAAGATCATGCCGACCGGTGCGTCGAAGAAGACGAAGTTGCGGTCGTGCTGCGCGCGCATCCTGTCGACCTCACGCCGGCCAATGCCGAGCACGCTGTAGAGGCCGAAGCCGTTGGCTCGCCGCCGGGTCAGATAGGGCTCGAAGAACTGGTCGGGATAGTAGCGATACTCGTCCCACTCGGCCTTTTCGGCACGGATGCCGGAGTTGAGGATGGCGTCGGTGATCCGTTGCTTGACCTCGCCCCTGGTCACGTAGACCCGCCAGGGCTGCATGTTGGTGCCCGAAGGCGCCCGCGCGGCAACGGCGAGTATGGCGCGGATCGTCTCGTCGTCGACCATGTCGGGCAGGAACGCCCGCACCGAACGGCGCGACGTGATCGCCTCGTCGACGATCGCCGCGCCATCCGTAATCTTAGTCCTGTTTTCCAGCATGGGCGTCCCTTTGCGCGTGCCACGGAAACCGGAATCGATTCCGGAAAGGATACATGCGCCGTCTAGAAATGAGAGAGCACCATTGCGGTCCAATTTGACGCATGGCGCTCTAACGCAAGCCTCGACCGGACGCCCTCACTGGCCGTTCGAGGCCAAGCCTTTGCCTGAACCGTCAAAACGGCGCAAGCAAATCTTGTGGCCCTCATGAAAATTCTCTTGATTTTTTCACGAACCTGACCCCTGATGATATTTGCCCTCAATTTTTCACCAATTTCACCAGACAGATTTTTACCGAGAAAAAAGCTTTGACCTCAACCGCCGTCAGATCGGAGCAGGAAAACCGCGAACGGCTGCTGGCCGGCGATATCAGGGCGCTGCGCAGGGCGCGCGGGCTGACGCTTG
This sequence comes from Mesorhizobium sp. WSM4806, assembly GCF_055811635.1. Taxonomy (NCBI): domain Bacteria; kingdom Pseudomonadati; phylum Pseudomonadota; class Alphaproteobacteria; order Hyphomicrobiales; family Phyllobacteriaceae; genus Mesorhizobium; species Mesorhizobium sp. WSM4806. Next base: position 319,011 of record NZ_JBVVQZ010000002.1, read on the forward strand.
CCGAGACCGGCCTGAAGCTCGGCCGCTCGGTCGGCTGGGTCAGTCAGGTCGAGCGCGGCCTGTCGATACCGTCGCTTAGCGATCTCAGAGGCTTCGCGGAATTGTTCGGCGTGCCGGTCAGCCTGTTCTTCAGCCACGACGTGCCCGTCGAGAACGAGCGCGGCGTGGTCGTCCGCGCCGGCAGCCGCCGCACGCTTGGCACAAGCGATTCCGGCCTGGTGGAGGAGCTTCTTTCGCCCGATCTCGGCGGTAGCTTCGAGATGCTGCGTTCGGTCTTCGCGCCGGGTGCTGAACTGAAGACCGAAGCCCGCCGGCCGACGGAGGAAGCCGGATATGTCGCTTCCGGCAGCTTCGACATCGAGATATCAGGCGTCTGGCACCGGCTTGGCGAAGGCGACTCCTTTCGCTTCGACGGCAAGCCGTTCCGCTGGCGCAATCCCGGTGCGGAGCCGGCGGTGGTCATCTGGGTGGTTTCGCCACCTGTCTACTAGAGGTCTGGAGAAGAATATGGCCGGTTTGCCGACCACGGCACGTGTGGTGATCATCGGAGGCGGTGTCGTGGGTGCGTCGGCGCTCTACCATCTCGCAAAGGCGGGCTGGACCGACTGCGTGCTCCTCGAAAAGAACGAGCTCACCTCCGGCTCAACCTGGCATGCGGCCGGCAACGTGCCGACCTTCTCCTCGTCATGGTCGCTGATGAACATGCAGCGCTATTCGACCGAGCTCTATCGCGGGCTGGCCGACGCGGTTGGCTATCCCATGAACTACCATGTCACCGGCTCGCTCAGGCTGGCCCATACAGCCCAGCGCATGCAGGAGTTTCAGCGCGCCAAGGGCATGGGCCGCTACCAGGGCATGGACATCGATGTGGTCGGGCTCGACGAGATCAAGCGCCGCTACCCGTTCATCGAAACGCATGAATTGAAGGGCGCGCTCTACGATCCGAGCGACGGCGACATCGACCCGGCGCAGTTGACCCAGGCGCTGGCCAAGGGCGCCCGCGACCTGGGTGCGAAGATCATTCGCTTCTGTCCGGTCACCGGCGTGCGCCGCGACAAGGACGAGTGGGTGGTCGAGACCGCTCAGGGCGAGATCCGCTGCGAGATCGTCGTCAACGCCGCCGGCTACCGTGCGGCCGAAGTCGGCAGGATGTTCGACCGCGACGTGCCGATGATGGTGATGAGCCATCAATATATCCTCTTCGAGGAAATCCCCGAACTGGCCGCGTGGTCTAAGGAGCAGGGCAAGAAACTGCCGCTGCTGCGCGACGTCGACACCTCCTATTATCTGCGCCAGGAAAAGAACGGCATGAATCTCGGCCCCTATGAGCGCAATTGCCGTGCGCATTGGGTCGGCCACAACGATCCGATGCCAGACGATTTTTCGTTCCAGCTGTTCCCCGACGATCTCGACCGGCTCGAGGACTATATGGCCGATGCCGTCGCCCGGGTGCCGATTCTCGGCACCGCCGGCCTGTCCAAGGTCATCAACGGTCCGATCCCCTACGCGCCGGACGGCAACCCGCTGATCGGCCCGATGCCCGGCGTGCCGAACGCCTTCGAGGCCTGCGTCTTCACCTTCGGCATCGCCCAGGGCGGCGGCGCCGGCAAGGTGCTGGCCGAATGGGTGACTGAAGGCCAAACCGAATGGGACATGTGGTCCTGCGATCCGCGGCGCTTCACCAGCTTTGCCTCGGCCCCGGATTACTGCGTCGCCAAGGGCATGGAAATCTACGGCAACGAATACGCCATCCAGTTCCCGCGCCATGCCTGGCCGGCAGGCCGCGACCGCAAACTGTCGCCGATCCATGATCGCATCAAGGCGCTCGGCGCTTGCTTCGACGCCTATAATGGCTGGGAGCGCGCCACCTGGTACGCGCAGGCCGGCGACGACGTCTCGGAAACCGCGACGCTGACCTTCCGCCGCGACGGGCCGTGGCAGCATCGCGTGCGCGAAGAATGCCTTGCCGTGCGCGATGCCGCCGGCATTTTGGACCTGCCCGGGTTCTCCCGCTTCAATCTCGACGGTCCGGGCGCGGCCGACTGGTTGAGCCAACAGATCACCGGCCTGGTGCCGAAACCCGGCCGCATCGGCCTCGTCTATTTTGCCGACGACAAGGGCCGCATCGTCACAGAAATGTCTGCCGTTCGCCACGACGAGAATTTGATGACGCTGATCACCGCCGCGGTGGCGCAATGGCACGATTTTGAATGGCTGAAATGGCGCATGCCGAAGGACGCCTCGTTCAGGCTGGTCGACCGGACCGAGGAATACGCAACGCAGATCCTCGCCGGGCCCAATTCGCGAAAAATCCTCGCCGATATCTGCGCCGCCGACCTTGCTCTGCCCTGGCTGACCCACCAGGAGACGACAATTGCCGGCCGTTGGGCAAGGCTGTTGCGTGTGTCCTTCGCCGGCGAACTCGGCTGGGAAATCCACACCAGGATCGACGACACCGCCACCGTGTTCGACGCCGTCTGGGCGGCTGGGCAGAAGCATGGCCTGAAACCGTTTGGCATGTACGCGCTGGATTCATTGCGGCTTGAAAAATCCTATCGCGCTTGGAAAGGCGACCTGTCGACCGACTATTCAATCCTGCAGGGTGGGCTGGAGCGTTTCGTCAAATGGGACAAGCCGGATTTCCGTGGCAAGGCGGCGCTGCAAAACGAGAAGCAGCAGGGCGTGAAGAAGCGCTTTGTCACGCTGGTCGTCGAAAACCCCGGCGACTGCGACGCGCCAACCATGTCGACGCTGTGGCATGACGGCCGGATCGTCGGCGAGACGACGTCCGGCGGCTGGGGTCATCGGATCGACAAGTCGATCGCCCTCGGCGTGCTGCGCGCCGACCTGACTGAGCCGGGAACTGCGGTCGAGGTCGAGATCTTCGGCGAGCGCTTCAAGGCGGTCGTGCAGAAGGACGAACCGCTGTGGGATCCAAACAACGAGAGGTTGCGCGCATGAATTCAGTCATTCTCACCGACGGCGGCATGGGCCAGGAACTGGTCCGCCGCAGCAGCTCCGATCCCACCCCGCTATGGTCGGCCAGGGTGCTGATCGACGAACCGGACCTGGTGCGCGACCTGCATGCGGAGTTCATTCGGGCCGGCGCCCGCGTCATCACCATCAACACCTATTCCGCAACCCCCGAGCGGCTGGCGCGCGAGGGCGCGGAAGAGCTGTTCAAGCCGCTGCAGCAGCGCGGCATAGAACTGGCAAGGCAAGCGCGCGACCAGGCCGGCGACGCGGCAATCGCCGGCTGCCTGTCGCCGCTGTTCGGCAGCTACGCACCGGCCCTGACGATATCCTTCGAGGATACGCTCGACATCTACCGCCGCATCGTTGCCGAGCAGGCCGACGGTGTCGATCTGTTCCTGTGCGAGACCATGGCGTCGGCCGAGGAGGCGCGCGCGGCTGTCACCGCCGCGTCGGAAAGCGGCAAGCCGGTGTGGGTGTCGTGGACGCTCGCGGATCACGGCGCGCCGCGGCTGCGCAGCGGCGAAACCATAGCGGCGGCAGCAAGAGCTCTCGACGGCCTGCCGGTCGCAGCCAGGCTGATCAATTGCTGCCGGCCCGAAGCCATTGCTGCAGCGCTGCCCGAACTGATCGCTCTCGGCGGGCCGGTTGGCGCCTATGCCAACGGCTTCACCTCGGTCGAGGCGCTCAAGCATGGCGGAACGGTGGAAGTGCTGCACGCCCGCCACGACCTCGATCCGGATGCCTATGCCGACCAGGCAGTCGGCTGGGTCGAGGCCGGCGCCGACATCGTCGGCGGCTGCTGCGAAGTCGGGCCGCCTCATATCGCGGCCCTGCGCGTCCGGCTCGAACAGGCCGGCTACGAAATTTCGGGAGTAGCATAATGCCCAGACCGTCATCGCGCATTTCCGGCATCGTGCCTTCCGGCAAGGACGGCTGGGAGGTCCATTTCGCCGCCTGGACGCGCAAGCAGGCCGGCGAGGACATCATCATGCTGTCGGTCGGCGACCATGATTTCGACACGCCGACGCAGACGATCGAAGCCTGCGTGACCGCGGTTCGCGCCAGCAATCACCACTATACCCCGCTTGCCGGCATTCCGCGCCTGCGCCAGGCCATGGCGGCGGCCTCGACCGCCTGCACCGGCGTTACGACCAACCCCGACCAGGTCATCGCCACACCGGGCGGGCAGGCGGCACTTTACGCGGCGGTGCAGGCCGTTCTCGACCAGGGCGACCATGCCATTGTGGTGGCGCCCTATTACGCGACCTACCCAAACACCTTCAGTGCGGCGGGCGCCGATTTCACCGTGGTCGAGACACCCGCCGAGGATGGTTTCCAGCCGCGCGCCGCCGACATTCGCGCAGCACTTCGGCCGAACACCCGCGCCATCCTGATCAACACGCCGAACAACCCGACGGGTGCCGTCTATTCGCGCCAGCGGCTGGAAGAGCTGGCGCAGATCTGCCGGGAGCATGACCTCTGGCTGCTGTCGGACGAGGTCTATTGGACGCTGGGCGGCGGCGAGCACGTCTCGCCGCGTTCACTGCCAGGCATGGCGGAACGCACGCTGGTCATCAATTCCATGTCGAAGAGCCACGGCATGACCGGCTGGCGGATGGGCTGGCTGAGCGGGCCCGAACAGATGATCTCGCTGCTGACCAACCTCAATCTGGTGACCACCTACGGCCTGCCGGCGTTCATCAGCCTCGCTTGCGCCGAGGCGCTGGAAAACGGCTACGGCGTCAAGGAGATCGCCGAACGCTATGCCGCACGGCGCAGCGTCGTCCTCGATGCCATGCGCGGCATGAACAACATCACCGTGCGCGGCTCCGAAGGCGGCATGTATGTCATGCTCGATATCTCGGCTCTCGAGCCGGACGACGAGAAATTCGCCTGGGCTCTGCTCGACAAGGAAAAGGTCGGCGTGATGCCCGGCTCGAGCTTCGGCAAGGCCGCCGCCGGCCATATTCGCGTCAGCCTCTGCCAGCCCGAGGCGGTGCTTCTGGAAGCAACCCTTCGCTTGCGCCGCTTCGCGTCCAGCTACCGCCGCGAGGCCGCATGAGCGCCCTGCCCCAGAAAACCATTCTGGCCAAAACCAATCCGCCCAAAACCATTCCTCCCAAGGCGAGGGCCGTCATCATCGGCGGCGGCGTCTCCGGCTGCTCGGTCGCCTATCATCTGGCCAAGCTCGGCTGGACCGACATCGTGCTGCTCGAGCGCAAGCAGCTGACATCGGGCACGACATGGCACGCCGCCGGCCTGATCGGCCAGTTGCGCGGTTCGCAGAACATGACGCGGCTGGCGAAATATTCGGCCGACCTCTATGTCAAGCTGGAGGCCGAGACCGATGTCGGCACCGGCATGCGCCAGGTCGGTTCGATCACCGTGGCGCTGACCGAGGAACGCAAGCACGAGATTTATAGGCAGGCGTCGCTCGCCCGCGCGTTCGATATCGACGTGCGCGAGATTTCGCCAAACGAAGTCAAGCAGATGTACCCGCATCTTAATGTTTCCGATGTGGTCGGCGCCGTGCATCTGCCGCTCGACGGCCAATGCGACCCGGCCAATATCGCCATGGCGCTGGCCAAGGGTGCGCGCCAGCGCGGTGCGACGATCGTCGAGAATGTGAAGGTCACCAAGGTTCACACGAGGAATGGCTGCGTCACCGGCGTTTCCTGGATGCGGGGCGACGAGCAAGGCATGATCGAGGCCGATGTCGTCGTCAATTGCGCCGGGATGTGGGCACGCGAGCTTGGCGCCCAGAACGGCGTCAGCATCCCGCTGCATGCCTGCGAGCATTTTTATCTCGTCACCGAACCGATCCCCGGCCTGACCCGGCTGCCCGTGCTGCGCGTGCCGGACGAGTGCGCCTACTACAAGGAAGATGCCGGCAAGATGATGCTCGGCGCCTTCGAGCCGGTGGCCAAGCCGTGGGGCATGGACGGCATAAGCGAAGATTTCTGCTTCGACCAGTTGCCCGAGGATTTCGAACATTTCGAGCCGATCCTCGAAATGGGCGTCAACCGCATGCCGATGCTGGCCAGCGCCGGCATCCACACTTTCTTCAACGGCCCCGAGAGTTTTACGCCTGATGATCGCTATTATCTCGGCGAGGCGCCGGAGCTTTCCGGCTACTGGATGGCGACCGGCTACAACTCCATCGGCATTGTCTCCTCAGGCGGTGCCGGCATGGCGCTGGCGCAATGGATCAACGATGGCGAAGCACCCTTCGATCTGTGGGAGGTCGACATCCGCCGCGCCCAGCCGTTCCAGAAGAACCGCCGCTATCTCAGAGAGCGCGTCTCCGAGACGCTCGGACTGCTCTATGCCGACCATTTTCCCTACCGGCAGATGGCGACCTCTCGGAACGTCAGGCGCTCCCCGCTCCATGAACATCTGAAGGCACGCGGCGCGGTGTTCGGCGAGGTTGCCGGCTGGGAGCGGGCCAACTGGTTCGCGCGTGAGGACCAGGAGCGCGAGTACCGCTATTCCTGGAAACGGCAGAACTGGTTCGACAACCAGCGCGACGAACATCTGGCCGTCCGAAACGGCGTCGGCCTGTTCGACATGACCTCGTTCGGCAAGATCCGTGTCGAGGGCCGCGATGCCTGCGCCTTCCTGCAGAGGCTTTGCGCCAACGACATGGAGGTGGCGCCGGGCAAGATCGTCTACACCCAGATGCTCAACCAGCGCGGCGGCATCGAGAGCGATCTCACCGTCTCGCGGCTGTCTGAAACCGTGTTCTTCCTCGTCGTGCCGGGCGCCACGCTACAGCGTGATCTCGCCTGGTTGAAAAAACATCTCGCCGATGAATTCGTCGTCATCACCGATGTCACCGCGGCCGAGGCCGTGCTCTGCCTGATGGGCCCGGATTCGAGGCAGCTCATTCAAAAGCTGAGCCCGAACGATTTCTCCAACGAAACCAATCCGTTCGGAACGTTTCAGGAGATTGAAATCGGCATGGGGCTGGCCCGCGCCCATCGCGTCACCTATGTCGGCGAGCTCGGCTGGGAGCTTTATGTCTCGACCGACCAGGCCGCACACGTGTTCGAGGCGATCGCTGAGGCCGGCGCCGATGTCGGCCTAAAACTTTGCGGCCTGCACACGCTGGATTCCTGCCGCATCGAAAAGGCCTTCCGGCATTTCGGCCACGACATCACCGACGAGGACAATGTGCTGGAGGCAGGCCTTGGATTCGCAGTGAAGACTGCCAAGGGCGATTTTCTTGGCCGCGATGCCGTGCTGAGGAAGAAGGAAACCGGATTGAACCGGCGGCTGGTGCAATTCCGCCTGAAAGACACGCAACCCTTGCTCTTCCACAACGAAGCGATCCTGCGCGACGGCAAGATTGTCGGCCCGGTCACCTCGGGCAATTACGGCCATCATCTCGGCGGCGCCGTCGGCCTCGGCTACGTGCCTTGCCAGGGCGAGAGCGAGGCGGATGTGCTGTCGTCTTCCTACGAGATCGAGATCGCCGGCGAGCGCTTCGCCGCGGAAGCGTCGCTGAAGCCGATGTATGATCCGAAGGCGGAAAGGGTGCGGATGTAGCCCTTTTTCCTTCGCCCCGTTTACGGGGAGAAGGGGGCCCGAAGGGCCGGATGAAGGGGCGGCACAAGTCTTGCAAGGTTCACGCTGCCCCTCATCTGCCTGCCGGCATCTCTCCCCGTGAACGGGGAGAAGGACGCTCATCTCTCAAAACCGCTCCAGTTTCGCCCGCACTTTCGCAAGGAAAGCAGCCCGGCTCCCGGGTGTCGACGCATCCATCAGGTAGTGCGCCAGAAAGAACGTCCTGCAGCGGGTGGCGCAGAGCGCCCGCATGCCGCGCAGGATTGTCTTGCGTCCCGGCTGGCCGACGACGACGCTCCACCAGGTCGGTGCGCCGCAGGTCGTGATCACCCCGATCTTCGTCACATGCCTCACCAGTGAATGGATCCGTCCCTTGCCGGCCGGCAGTCGGAAGGCGACGTCGGTCGCCCACACCCGGTCGAGCCAGCCCTTCAGCATTGCCGGCAGCCCGTACCACCATGTCGGATAGACGAAGAGGATTGCCTGGGCCCAGTTGAGATTTTCGATATGCGACTTGAGCGCCGGATCCTGCGGGGCGTGCTCGTTATAGAAGCGTCGCTCGTCGCAGCCCATGACCGGATCGAAATTTTCCGCATAGAGGTCGAGCAGCCGCACCTCCCAGCCTCTCGCCTTCAGCACCTCGATGGCACTATCCCGGATCGCGGCGCAAAAGCTTTCCGGGACCGGATGGCAATAAACCACCAGGACCCGCATCAGAAGGCATCCATGCTGGCGGCGACTTTCGCCGTGAATCTGTTCCGCGTTTCATCGGTCGACAGGTTCATCGAATAATGCGCGAGATAGGACACGGAGGCACCTGGCTCGACGGTGGCGCGCAACACGCGCTTGACCAGCTTGCGCGGCGGGTCGCCCATCAGCATGGCGTGGAACCGGCTGCCGCCATAGGTGGTGACCGCCGACAGCTTGCGGATGTTGTGCAGCGACGGCTGCACCTTGCCATTGGCCAGCTTGAACGAGACGCCGGGCAGGAAGACGCGGTCGAAAAAGCCTTTCAGGATCGCCGGATAGCCGTAGTTCCACACCGGAAACGACAGCACCAGCGCCTCTGCCCGCAGCAGGCGCTCGACATAGGGCGCTGCCGGATCACCGGCGCCGCGCTCGTCGTGATAACCGAGCCGCTCGGCCCGTGTCAGCCGCGGGTCGAAATCCTCGGCATAGAGATCGCAGTCGTCGACGGTGTGACCGGCGGCCGTCAGCCGCTCGACGATCGTCCGGTGCAGACCGGCGTTGAAGCTGGTTTCGACCGGGTGGGCATAGAGCACGAGGATTTTCACCGAAGACCTCGCAGGTCAGCGCGACAGCGCCACACGCTCGTCATCGTTCACTCCGCCTTCTGCAGCCCCTTGAACAGGAACGACTTGCCCGAGCGATAGTCGTAGTCAGGGTTCTCCCAGGCGATCATCTTGCCGGGATTGAGCAGCCCTTGCGGATCGGTCTCGCGCTTGAAGGCGAGCTGCACCTCGTCCGTCTGCTTCATGCCGCCCTCTTCCAGCGTGTAGCGGTGCGGATTGAAGACCCAGCAGCCATTGTCTTCATGGATGCGGATGATCTCGTCGAGCCGCTCCGCCGTGGTGAAGCGGACCAGCGGCAGTCCAGCGACGCCGATCGCGCCGTCGAAGCGGATGAATTCGAGATGAACCGGCACCTCGTCGCCGAAGCGGTCGATCATCGCCTTGACGTAAGCGAGGTGATCCGGCGAGGGATAGCGGGTCTGCAGATAGGTAATATCAGGGTCGACCCTGATGGCGCGCAGCGTCGTGTGGTTCCAGGTTAGCTCATAGGCCGGCGGCAAGCCCTTGAGATCGGCCTCCTTGTCGGCGCGGAAGACGATCTCGCCCTTGCTGCGCGCCGTGAGGGCAACAAAGGCGTCCATCGCCTGCGGCGCGATCATGCAGACGACGATGCTTTGCTCGCGCCGGAAGAATTTCTGGTGCCGCTTGAAATAGTCGTAGGGGATCGGAGCGGCGATCGGCGTGATCAGCTTCGCCAGGATGCCGTCCTGGATGGCGAGATCGTTGCCGAAGCCGGCCGCATCCATGAAATCGTCGAAGCCGACGATGACATCGATCCAGTCATAAGCAGCGGTCAGCGGCATCTCGACCTCGGTGATGATGCCGTTGGTGCCGTAGGCATGCATCACCTTCAGCACCTCCTCACCGGCAAGATCCATGATGCGAGGCTCCGCCTCCATCGTCACGGTCCTGAGCCGGATGACGTTGCCGAGGTCGCGCAGCCCGCCCCAGCGGATCGAGCCGATGCCGCCCGAGCCGCCGGCAACGAAACCGCCGATCGAAGCGGTGTTATAGGTCGATGGCGACATCCGAAGCTCCTGGCCGGAATGCGCGCGCGTCGCCCTGTCGATGTCGGCGAGGACGGCACCGGGACCGGTCACGACGCGGCCAGGCGCGATCGTCTTGACTGCGTTCATCTCGGCGAGATTGAGCACGACGCCGCCGGACAAGGGCATCGCCTGACCGTAATTGCCGGTGCCGCTGCCGCGCGGCGTCACCGGAATGCCATGCCGGTGGCACGCGGCAAGCACGCGGATCACCTCGTCCTCGGTCTTTGGCGTCACGATCAGGTCGCCGGTGACATGGTCGAGCTGTTGCTTCAGCACCGGGCTGTACCAGTAAAAATCGCGGCTCTTCTGCTGGACGATCGCCGGATGGTCGTCGATCTTCAGACCGTCGAGATCGCGTTTGATCGCAGCCAGGTCCATCATCGCACCATCAGATCGTCGAGTTCGGCATAGTCGGGCAATTGGCGCTCGATGGCGCGGCCATCACGCACCACGATGCGATCCGATTCGGGCCGCGACAGCAATTCCGTCCAGCTCCGCCCCCTGAAGACGACGAAGTCGGCACCACCGCCGGCGGCAAGCGTGCCGAACCCGTCGAGCCGCATCACCCTGGCCGGCGTCGAAGTCACCGCTTGCGGCCAGTCGCCGACCGGGTGATCGAAATGCAGGATACGCGTCGCCATGCGATAGACCTCCAGCATGTCGAGATCGCCATAGGCGTAGAACGGATCGCGGGTGTTGTCGGAGGCGACGGCGACGGGAATGCCGCGCGCCTTCATCTCGTGCAGCAGCGTCACGCCGCGCCAGCGCGGCGTGGTGTTGTCGCCGCGCCGGTCCTGCAAATAGAGATTGCACATCGGCAGCGACACCACGGCAAGCCTCGCCTTCGCCATCTTGTCCAGCGTGTCGAGCACGTCGAGATCGGGCTGGCGTGCCAGCGAGCAGCAGTGGCCGACGAGGATGTTTCCCTCAAACCCGTTCCACAGCGCCGCCTCGGCGATCTTCTTCAGCGAGATCGCCGAGATGTCGTCGGTCTCATCGGCATGGAAATCGAGGTCGAGGCCATGCTTGATCGCCTGCGCGAAAACCCGATCGAGAAGTTCTTCCAGATCCGGCAGCATATAGGTGACGACGCCAAGCACGCCGTTGGCCGCAGCGACGCGTTTGGCCAGGCTTTCGAACCATTTCTTGTCGCGCACGCCTTCGATGCCGAGCAGGCAGGCGGCCTGCAGCTCGATGCGGCCACGCCATTTCTCCCGTACCGTCTCGAACACCGGCCAGGAGATCTCCTCCTGCGGTGCGACGCTGTCGAGATGGGTGCGCAAAGCCCTGGTGCCGTGCGCGTAGGCGCAGCGCAGCGAAAAATCCATGCGGCGAGCGACGTCCTCGGCGCTCCAGCGGGCAGCACGGTCGGCGCCGGTGGCGTTCAGCGCACCCATGAAGGTGCCGTCCGGATTGGGTTTTCGAGGCCAGATATGGCCTTTGTCGATATGGGTGTGGCAGTCGACGAAGCACGGCATGACGATACGGCCGCCGAGGTCGACGGCGCCTGCGGGTGTGTTGGACCGGCGATTCGCGACGATGCTGGCAATCCTGCCGTCGGCGACGGCGATGTCGGCGAGTGCAAAGCCGTCGCTGTCATAGGCAGCGGCAAGGTCCGGCGTCAAAGATGAATGAAGCCGGACGTTGGAAAGTACGAATTGGCCGGTTTCGGGAATAATTTCTGAGGTCATCGCTGCCCCTCATCTGCCTGCCGGCATCTTCTCCCCGTGAACGGGGAGAAGGGGGCTGACGGCAGCCTTGACGCTCGTTCTGCGACGCTGGTGGTTGGCGAAACCGCCGATGAAAGCGCCCGTCTCCCCGTCTCTATACGGGGAGAAGTGCCCGGCAGGGTGATGAGGGGCAGCGCCAACGACGAAAAGGACGCCAGGCAGTTTTTGCCTTGAGCACACAACACCATCATCGCTCCTGCTTCAGCGCACTCTCGTGCCAGCGTCGCAGGATCAGGTGCGAGATCAGCGACAGCACCAGGAAGATCAAAATGCCGGTGAACGAGATCAGAATCAGCGCCGCAAACAGCCGCGGTGCGTTGAGCCGGTAACCGGCCTCGATGATGCGCGAAGCCAGCCCCGACGACTGTCCCTGGGCCCCGGCGACGAACTCCGCCACCACCGCGCCGATCAGCGACAGGCCGCCGGCGATCTTCAGCCCGCCGAGGAAATACGGCATCGCCGCCGGCAGGCGCAGATAGCGCAATTGCTGCCAGCGGGTTGCGCCGTTGAGCTTGAACATGTCGCGCAGGTTGCGGTCGACGGAGTTGAGGCCGAGCGTCGTGTTGGACAGAATCGGGAAGAAGGCGACGATCCAGGCACACAGCAGAAGCTTCGTCGTCTGGTTGTCGACATAGATGTTGATCAGCGGGAAGATCGCGACGATCGGCGTCACCTGCAGCACGATCGCAAACGGGAAGAACGACATCTCGACCCATTTCGATTGCGTAAACAGCACCGCCAGCCCGACACCGCCGATGACGGCCAGAAGCAGGCTGAGAAAGGTGATCCTGAGCGTCACCAGCAGCGAGGAGAACAGCAGCCCGGCATCGTCGAACAGCGTTTGCAGCACCACAGCGGGGCGCGGCAGGATATATTTCGGGATGTCGTTCCAGACGCAGATGCGGTCCCACAGCCAGATCGCCAGGACCATGATCGCCAGCGGCAGCAGCCATCGGCCGATCCGCTCGAGCCGCTCCTGGCGCACGCGACGCGCCTCCTCTGGATCCAGGTTTACGGCAGTATGATCAATGGCCGTCATGATGCGGTCCGGCGGTTGAGTTGATGGCGCCGATCAGCACATCGGACGCCTGGCGGCAGAGCGCGGCATAGGCGGGCGAGGTGCGGAAGGCTTCGTTGCGCGGATAGGACGCATCGATGGCGAGTTCTTTGAAGACCCTGCCCGGCCGCGCCGCCATGACGACGACGCGGCTGGAGAGGAAAACGCTTTCGAAGACGCTGTGGGTGACGAAGACGACGGTAAAACGCTCGTCCTGCCACAGTTCCAGAAGATCGTTGTTGAGCTTGAAGCGGGTGATCTCGTCCAATGCCGCAAATGGCTCGTCCATCAAAAGCACGCGCGGCTTGGTCACCATGGCGCGGGCGATCGAGACGCGCATCTTCATGCCGCCGGACAATTCGCGCGGCACGGCTTTCTCGAAGCCGGTCAGATGAACCCGCGCCAGCATCTCCATCACGACAGGCGCAGCCTTGGCCCGCGACATGCCCTTCAGCCTGAGCGGCAGCCAGACATTGTCGAAGACGTCGGCCCACGGCAGCAGCGTCGGTTCCTGGAAGACGAAGCCGATGTCAGAGCGATCGGCAGCGCTGCTGCCGCGCCAGTCGAGCAGGCCGGAGGTCGGCGTTGCAAGACCGGCGATGAGGCGCAAGGCCGTCGACTTGCCACAGCCGGACGGGCCGAGAAGGCTGAGGAAGTCGCCTTCCCGGATCGCCAGGTCGACGTCGCTGAGCGCTGTCACGCCGTTGGAAAAGACCTTGCCGACGCCGCGCAGCGCCAGCAGCATCGGACCTTTGCCCGATGCGCTTGCCGGCGCTTGCGCCACTTTCTCCTGCATCATGCCCGGGTGCTATTTCTTCAGCTCGATCCCGACGCCCTTGTTGACGAAGGCCAGTGTGTAGGACTTTTTGATGTCGACGTCGGCCGGCACGACCTTGGCCTTGACCATCTTGTCGTAGAAGCTCTGGATGCGCGCGTCGGTCATCGCGCCGATGCCGAGTTTTTCCGTATCGCCGGAATCGACGATGCCGAATTTCTTCATCTGCTCGATCGAGAACGCGATCTGCTCGTCGCTGATGTCGGGGTTGTCCTTCTTGATCGCCGCGTTGGCGGCAGCGTTGTCGCCGTAGAGATAGTTGTACCAGCCCTTGGCCGAGCCATCGACGAAGCACTGAACCACCTCCGGCCGCTTGTCGATCGTCGCCTGCATGGTCTCGATCGTCGTCGCATAGGTGTCGAAGCCGTAGTCGGCGAGCAGGAACAGATTGGGCTGGAAGCCGCCTTCCTTGGCGACGGCGAAGGGCTCCGAGGTCACGTAGCCTTGCTGGATCGACTTCGGATTGGCGATGAAAGGTGCGGGGTTGAACGTATAGGGCACGCGCTTGGCCGGATCGAAGCCGAACTCCGTGATCATCCACTGGAAGTAGCTCTGTGCACCTTCGTCGCCAATAATGTACTGGTCCGCATTCTTCAGATCCTCCCATCTGTCGAGCCCCTGACCCGGATGGCTCATGATCACCTGCGGCTCTTTCTGGAACGAGGCGGCGACGACGCGCAGCGGAATCTCCTGCTGCACCGCATCGAAGGCCTGCAGCATGTTGCCGCCCATGTAGAAGTCGATCTTGCCGGCAAGCAGCAGCGGCCGGCCGCTGACCTGCGGTCCACCTTGCATGATCGTCACGTCGAGCCCGCAGGCGGCATAGGTGCCATCAGCCACCGCCTGATAATAGCCGCCGTGCTCGGCCTGGGCGAGCCAGTTGGTGCCGAAGGTGATCTTCTCGTTTGCTGCCGCGTTCAGCGTGCTTGCGGCAAGCAGCACGATCGCGCCAGCCGAAATCTTGAGTTTTCCGTCCATTCACACCACCCTCAGTTGACTCCGGCGCGCCGCGCGCCGGGCTCGACACCATCGATCGAAGAAGCAAGACACATGCCATCGCCCGGAGCGCCCGCCTTGCGCAACAGTGGGGCGCGAAAGCCGGACTGGTCATGCCGTACCGGGGGCATCGTGCCTATTTTTTGAACGCCTGTCCATAATCGCCCTGATAGTATGCACTGCATCTTGAAGGCTCGCCTGATCCGGCTTTACGCTGGCAGTCAGACCGGAGATTTTCATGTTCAAATTCCTGACGCCGAAGTCGATCAAGCCGCCCTTTGCCCGCTACAGCCATGGCGTCGAGGTGCCGCCCGGCAAGCGGCTGGTGCTGTGTTCTGGCCAGGTCGCCATCACTGTGGACGATCAGATCCCGGAGGATGCCGGCGCGCAGGCCGAGCTCTGTTTTCAAAACATCGCAGCGATTCTCGGCGACGCCGGGCTTGGACTTTCCGACATCGTGCGCATCAACGCCTATGTCACCGATCGCGTCTTTCTGAAACCCTATATGGACGTTCGCGATCGCCTGTTCACCAGCCCGGCGCCGGCATCGACGCTAATGATCGTGTCCGGCTTCGCGCGGCCGGAATTCAAGGTCGAGATCGAGGTCGTCGCGGCAGGGTGAGGAGCCGGCTGGAATCGACAGGCCGTTGATCTCCAGTTACACGACAAAGGCTGGTGCTGCCCCTCATCCGCCTGCCGGCACCTTCTCCCCGTATAGTGACGGGGAGAAGGGAAGCGCTCCAACGCTGGCGCCCCCCTCTCCCCGTCTCTATACGGGGGGAGGGTACGGGTGAGGGGCAGCGCCAACGCCGCCAGTTTGCTCGAGGTTTCAAAATGACCGTTGCAACGAAACGCGTGTGGTGGGGCGACTATCGGACCACAGAATACGCCACCATCGACCCGGAGGCGACAATCGCAGTTCTGCCGGTGGCGGCGATCGAACAGCACGGGCCGCATCTGCCGGTTTCGACTGACACCTCGATCATGAACGGCATGCTCGAAACGGTGATCGCGCGCCTGCCTGGCGATCTCGACATCCGCATCCTGCCGGTCCAGGCGGTGGGCAAGTCGAACGAGCACCTGCATGCGCCGGGAACCCTTACATTGCCGGCGGCGACCTTGATCGAGGGCTGGACCGAGCTTGGCCTGTCGGTCGCACGGGCCGGGTTAAGGAAGCTGATCGTCGTCAACTCGCATGGCGGCAACGAGGAGATCATGGGCATCATGACGCGAGAATTGCGCGTGCGGGCAAAGATGCTGGCGGTGAAGACGAGTTGGCAGCGCTTTGGCCGGCCGGCCGGCTTGTACACCGAGCTTGAGGATAGCCACGGCATCCATGGCGGCGATGTCGAGACCTCGCTGATGCTGCATTTCCGGCCGGATCTCGTCGACATGGCAAAGGCCGACAATTTCGTGTCCAACGTCGCCCGCGCCGAAAAGCAATTTTCGCTGCTGCGCCACACCGGAACGCACGCCTTCGCCTGGATCGCCACCGATCTCAACCCGAACGGCGTGGTCGGCGACGCCAGCATTGCGACGGCCGAAAAGGGCCGGCTGACCGCCAACCATCAAGCCGACGGTTTCATCAGCCTGTTGAAGGACGTGCGCAAGGCCAAGCTTGCAGATTGGCTGGCCTAGGAGGCTTTTCGCCAGCGCCGCGCCGCCCCTCACCTGCCTGCCGGCATCCTCTCCCCGTAAACGGGGCGAGGGCGCCCTCATCAATGTTTTCGCCAATCGCCGGCATTGCAAAAAAGGCGCCAGCGCTGCGGCCAGCCCCTTCTCCCCGTCACTATACGGGGAGAAGATGCCGGCAGGCAGATGAGGGGCAGCGCCGACGTCGCCAATACCTGCAGCGATCAAAGCACGAGTAGGTTGCTTGGTGGCTTGATGGCTCAAACAACTGTCCTCAAGACTAGGAAATCAGCCGTCGATCTTCAGCTCGAAAGGCGTGCCTTCGAAGGCCTCGGCGCCGCGCCCGATCGCCTGGATCGCACGGGTCATGCGGCCGTTGCGATCGAGCAGCGCGTCGGCGACCGCGATCAGCCGCGGGTTGGGTGTCGCCGTGGGCGACAGTGCACGCAGCGTCTCAGCCAACTCGACCTCGCAGCGCTGCGGCGCCAATGCCGCCGCGATGATGTAGGCCGAGGCCGTCGACCGGCTGATACCGGCATAGCAATGCACGACCAGCGGCCTTGCACGATCCCATCGGCGCGCGAAATCGAGCAGGTTGCGAACATGCCCCTCACCCGGCATGGTCATGCCCTCCTGCGCCACCGCGATATCGTGCATGACCAGGTGCAGATGGTTCTCCCGGGCGATCGACGCCGGCCGCGTCACCTCGGTGCCGGCAGCCAGCAGCGAAAGCAGCCGCTCGGCCCCGGTCTTCGCGACGGTTTCCTCGATTTTCGACAGCGAACAGACATGGATCATTGGTTGAGCTCCCAGTGCATGTCGCGCAAAAGTGCGCAGTGGTTTTGCGATAACGACATGCATAAAAAGAAGAACTTAAAGCGCGTCGCATGAGTCCGTTCAATTGTGACGCGCTTTAGGCCCCATCGTCGCGCTGTTGCGACCAGTCGGCAAGAGCCGATTCGAGCCGCCGCCATTCCTCGTCAGGTCCCGGCAGCCCGGCGCGCAGCACCTCCGGCCGGCCGGGAAAATGCCGAAGCAGGATGCCGCGCTCGCCAAGCGCCGAAAACAGACCGGCGGCGTCCGCCAGCCTGACATAGCGGAACAGGGTGGTGCCGCCGGCAACAGCAACGCCGAAGCGGCCGAACAGCGCATCGAGCCGCGCTGCATCCCTGGCCAGACGGTGCCGCATCTCGGCCTGCCAGCCGCTGTCGGCAATCGCACGGATGCCATATTCGAGCGCCGGACCGGCAACCGCCCACGGCCCGAACTGCGCCTCCAGCCGTTCGACCGTCAGTGCGTCGGCCAATGCAAAGCCGAGCCGCAGGCCGGCAAGGCCAAAAAACTTGCCGAAGGAGCGCAGCACGACGATGCCGCCATGCTCGACATCGCCGGCCAGGCTCTCGCCAAGCGGGCCGACATCCATGAACGCCTCGTCGACGACCAGCAGCCCGCCTCTGGCGCGCAATCGTTCGGCAAGCGCAAGCAGCTTCTCGCGCTCGACGATGCGACCGTCCGGATTGTTGGGGTTGACGACGATGGCAAGGTCGGCTCCTGCCAGGGCATCGAAATCGTCGACCTCCATCGCCGCATGGCCGGCGATGGCCGCTGCCCGCTGATGCTCGGCATAGGTCGGCCCGAGCACCAGCGCCTTGCCGGGGCTGACCAGCGAAGCGACGCGCGGCAACAGGATCTGCGTGCCCGGCGCTGCCACCACATTGGCCGCCGATGGTGCGCCATAGGCGCTCGCCGCGACATCGGCAAGATCACGGACCCGCGCAGCTTCCGGCAATCTCGACAGGGCGGTGGCGGGCAGCTCGAAAAACGGATAGGAGTGCGGATTGATACCGGTCGAGAGGTCGACGAAGGGCTGCGGCGCATGCGGAAAAAGCGCCCTCGCCCGGCCAAGGCTTCCGCCGTGATCCACCACTGCCGCCGCTCTATCAAGAGACTTCATGTCGATCCTGATCGCTTTCCTGTCACTGCTTGTTGAATTCGCTGTCGGCTATCCCAGCTGGCTGCTCGGCGCGATCGGCCACCCCGTCACCTGGTTCGGCAGGCTGATATCCTTTCTCGACCGCAGGCTCAACCGCGATACTGATTCCGACGCCCTGCGCCGCCGGCGCGGTGTTCATGCGCTGCTGATCATCGTGCTGGTGCCGGCCACCATCGCTTTCGCTGTGGAAACCATGCTTGCGGGCATTCCAGCCGGATTGATCCTCACCGCGCTCCTGGCGACATCGCTGCTGTCGCAGAAGAGCCTGGCCGAGCATGTCGAGGCGGTGGCCGACGGACTCGACAATGGCGGACTCGACATCGGTCGTGTTGCCGTCTCGCAGATCGTCGGCCGCGATCCGGAAAAGCTCGACAGAGCCGGTGTCTGCCGCGCGGCGATCGAAAGCCTGGCCGAGAATTTTTCCGACGGCGTGGTCGCGCCGGTCTTCTGGATCGGCGTCGGCGGGCTGGCCGGCGGCGTCGCCTACAAGGCCGCCAACACCGCCGATTCGATGATCGGCCACCGCACGCCGCGCCATGAGGCTTTCGGCCGGGCGGCGGCGCGCTTCGACGATCTGATCAACCTGCCGGCGTCGCGGCTGACCGCACTGCTTATCGTGCTGGCCGCCTTCCTCGTCAAAGACGCCGATGCCGGCAACGCCTGGCGCACCGTGCGGCGCGACGCGAAAAAGCACCGCTCGCCCAATGCCGGCTGGCCTGAGGCGGCGATGGCCGGCGCGCTCGGCCTGGCGCTGGCCGGGCCGCGCTCCTACGACGGCGTCATGGTCGACGACGCGTTCATGGGCGAAGGCGGCCGCCGCGATGTCGAGAGCGTGGACATCAGACGAGCGCTAAGACTCTATCAGGTTGCCGACTTTCTGCTGATGGGACTGTTCGGCTTGCTGTCGGTGATCGTCATCGTTGCGTGACGTCCACTGTGCGGCCTTTCCTTCTCCCCTTGTGGGAGAAGGTGGATCGGCGCGCAGCGCCGAGACGGTTGGGGTGTTGGACGGAGTGCTGTCGGTGCCAAGCTAGAACACCCCTCATCCGACCTCGCTTCGCGAGAGGCCACCTTCTCCCACAAGGGGAGAAGGAAGAAGAGGCGAACGAAACCTCAAAACTCTATGCCTTGCTGCGCTTTCACGCCGGCGGAAAAGTGATGCTTCGTAACTCCCATCTCGGTGACCAAATCGGCCGCCTCGACCAGCGCCGGCTTGGCGTTGCGGCCGGTGACGACGATATGCAGGTTTTCGCGCCGGCCCTTCAGCGCCGCCACCACCGTGTCGAGATCGAGATAGTCGTAGCGCAGCGCGATGTTCAACTCGTCGAGCACCAGAAGGCTAATCGATGGATCGGCCATTAGCTCGAGCACCTTGGCCCAGGCAGCCTCGGCGGCGGCGATGTCGCGCTTCAAATCCTGCGTTTCCCAGGTAAAACCCTCGCCCATCGTGTGCCAGACGACCCGGTCGCCGAAAGCGGCAAAGGCGTCCTTCTCGCCGGTATGCCATTTGCCCTTGATGAACTGGACGACGCCGACGCGCCTGCCGTAGCCGAGCATCCTCAGCGCCAGCCCGAAGGCGGCAGTGGTCTTGCCCTTGCCGGGCCCGGTGTTGACGATCAGCAGTCCCTTCTCGACCGTCTTGGCCGCGACCTCGGCGTCCTGCACCGCCTTGCGCTTGGCCATCTTGGCGCGGTGGCGTTGCTCGTCCCTGTCATCGATATCGGTCATATCACTTCACCTTGAGCGGCAGTCCCGTCACCATCAGCAGCACCGTGCCGGCGACGGCGGCGACCTGCTGGTTGAGCCGGCCGGCGGCATCGCGAAACCGGCGGGCAAGCGCATTGTCAGGCACGATGCCCTGGCCGACCTCGTTGGAAACCACGAACCACGGCCCGCGCGGCCGCGACAGCACATCCGCCAGCCCTCGGCATTCGGCCTCAATGTCGCGTTCGGCCAGCATATGGTTGGACAGCCACAGCGTCAGGCAGTCGATCAGGACAGGCCGGCCGTCAGGCAGCGCCCCGATCGCGCCGACGAGATCGAGCGGCGCATCGATCGTCGTCCAACCGTCGCAACGCCGCGCTCGGTGCAGCGCGATGCGTTCGTGCATCTCGTCGTCATAGGCTTGCGCCGTGGCGATGTAGGTCCACGGCGCTGGACAGGCCGTCACCAGGCTTTCGGCATGCGCGCTCTTGCCCGAGCGTGCACCGCCGACGACCAGGGTCAGCTTGCTGCCTGGAGCAGCGCGATCAGGCAAGGCTGTCGCGCAGGCCGGTTGCGGCGCCGGTCAAGCGGCCGCGCACCACGCCGACGACAGCGCCGAGCACCAGCCAGAACACCAGATTGGTCAGCGTCACCGCCACCACGAACTGGTGGTGCAGGCCTTCCGGGATCGGCGATTCGAAACTTTCGGGCTGCGGCGCGCCGACAATATGCGGCGCGACGATCAACGCTACGGCAAGAAGGGCCAGCGGCAGCGATTTGCGAAAGGCGAGCAGCCCGAGACCGGCAGCCGTCGCCACCACGGTCGCCGTCCACCAGATCTGGCGCTGGGCGAAATCGGCCGCCGGCATCGCCGGCAGTTCGGGCGGCAGGCCGAGGTTCGGGGCCAGCGTGAACACCGCGAAGCCGGCAAGGCCCCAGAACAGGCCCTGTCGCCAATTGCCGATGCCGCCGGCGAATTCCGAAGCGGCGACCAGGATCAGCGCAAAGCCGATGCCGGTGACGACGTTGGCAACGACGTTGAAAGCGAAGCGCTCGAAGCCATCGGCCGGCGCCCAGCCTTCCTCTTCCGCGGTGGCTGCTTCAGCCGGCACGGCGCTGCTCATGGCATTGCTGCCTGCTGCGGCCGGCGACAAACCATGGTCATGCGTGTGACCACCGCCGGCCTGTTCGTAGACTTCTGCCTTGAGGATGAGTGGCACGGTGGCGTAGGCCTGCATGCAGGCCAGAACGACGCCGGCCACTAGCCCTGCGATCGCCGCGATGAACACGACGTTGCGAAACAGTGTCATGGTGTCAGCCCCTCGTCAGTGGCCCCCCGTCAGTGGCATGGAAAGCCCATCGAATGGCGATAGTCGTGAGCGGCATTGTGGACCGCATCGATATGCGAGAAGCCGACAAAGCCCATGACGAAAACGCCGAGAAATGCAGCAAGCGCCAACTGCACAAAGCGCGACTGCGAGGAGACGGAAGCGCCGAGCGAGACGGAAGCGGTATTCATGTCTTGTCCTTTCGCCCTCCACCCGAGGGCATAGAAGTCAGTTCTCCTGTCGCCGGCAGGTCTCCTGGCTCGCGGATCAGCGCCCTTCCCCACCTTCCCGAAGAAGCTCTTCCCGAAGAAAATCTTCAGTGGCATATGGAGAGGACTACCGCACACAGTTGCGGGGGCAGCCACGGCATCGGGCGAATTTGCCCCTACCGCATTCCCTCTTGGTTCCAAAACGGAACCGACGACGGCTGCGACTATAGGCAGAATCGCCGCGCCCGGCAAACCAAATTCCGCCAGCTAGCAGCGCGAATGCGCCGTGCCGGCAGACCAGCTTGGTTCCTCGACGCCGCGATCTTGACAGGTTGAAAGCCGATCGTCCGCGCTGCCGCTCACCTGCCTGCCGGCATCCTCTCCCCGTAGAACGGGGAGAGGGGGCGCTGTCATCGATGGTTTCGCCAATCACCAGCGTTGCAAGAAGGGCGCCGGCGTTGCGGCCAGCTTCTTTCGCCCCGTTCACGGGGAGAAATGCCCGGCAGGGCAATGAGGGGCGGCGCCGGCCTCGACCACTGGCTGCGAGCGGCATACGGCGCTTTAGCCTAAGCCCTGGGCATCAATGGGCCCTGTCTTCTTTTGTCCGGGGCAACCATGATAGTCGTCTTGCAGCACTGAATCAGAATTGCGAGACCATGACCATTCCTACGCCGGCCGTTCAGGACCGATCCAGGCGCATCATCGCCATCGACGTCGCCCGCGGCATCGCTTTGCTTGCCATGGCGAGCTACCATCTCACCTGGGATCTCGAATTCTTCGGCTACACCGATCCCGGCCTGACCGCCTTTGGCTGGTGGAAATTCTACGCGCGCTGCATCGCTTCGACCTTCCTGTTCCTGGTCGGCGTCAGCCTGTTCCTCGCCCATGGCAAGCAAATCCGCTGGAACGGCTTCTGGAAACGCTTCGCCATGGTCGGCGGGGCGGCGCTCGCCATATCGGCCGCCACCAGGCTTGCCACACCCGACAGTTTCATCTTCTTCGGCATCCTGCACGAGATCGCGCTCGCCAGCCTGCTCGGCCTGGCGTTTCTGCGGCTGCCGGCGCTGCTGACGCTGGTTGTCGCAGCTTTCGTCATCACCGCGCCGCTCTACCTCAGGTCCGAGATCTTCGATCATCCGGCCCTGTGGTGGGTCGGCCTGTCGGCAACCAACCCGCGCTCCAACGATTATGTCCCGCTGTTTCCATGGTTCGGCGCTGTGCTTGCCGGCATCGCAGCGGCAAAGCTTGCCTTCGCCTCCGGCATGCTGACGCGGCTGGCGGGCCTAACGCCCGGCCGCTGGACTAATCCGCTGGTCTTTATCGGCCGGCACAGCCTCGCCTTCTATCTGATCCACCAGCCGGTGCTGATCGGCTCGGTCTGGCTGACTTCGCAAGTCATGCCGGCAGCCGTCGAAACCAGGCAGGTCACCTTCCTAAAAGAATGCCAGGCATCGTGCGAGCAATCGCGCGACACGGAGTTCTGCAGCAGCTATTGTGTCTGCATGCTCGATACGCTCGAGGGCGAGGCCACGCTTGATCGGCTCTACCGCAACGACCAGGCTGCTGAATGGAAGGCGCATCTCGACGAACTCGCCGGCGCCTGCACTGCCAAGGCCGACGGCACTTTGATGGAGGGAGGAGCACAATGACCGACCATCAGCAGAAACCGGGCCAACAGAAACCGGGACAGCAAAAACCGGGGTTTATACCGTGGCCGCCGCTGATCTATGTCGCGGCCATCGCCGTCAGCATCGCGCTTGGCTTGCTTTATCCGCTGCCATGGATCGGCGGCCTTTTGGGCGATATCCTGTTCGCGGCCGGCTGGGTGGCATTGTTCGGCGTCGTCGCACTCTGGTTCACGGCGATCCGCATCATGATCCGGGCAAAGACGACGCTCCACCCGAACGCCGTGCCGGACCATCTGGTTACATCGGGCCCCTTCGCCGTCAGCCGCAATCCGATCTATCTGGCCAACACGCTGCTGATGATCGGCGTTGCCCTTATCTCGGGGAACGTATGGTTCCTGCCGCTGGCGATTATCGCCGCCTTCGCAACGCAGAAAATGGCGATCGAGGGCGAGGAAAAAGTTCTGGCAACGAAATTCGGCAAGAAATACCGGGATTACGCAAAAAGGGTGCGCCGCTGGATTTGAGGCGGCAACCGGAGCGGAGCGTACATTTGAGTAGGTGAGCATCGGAAGCGCAGAAAGCCACGCTGGCTGGCCGCCAGAGTAGAATTATCAAAAAGGCCGATCAGGTGTTGACGCCAAGCTCCACCAGCCGCTCGACGCAGGACTCTTCGGCCTGGTCGAGTTCGGCCAGGGTCTCTTCGAGATCGCGGCGCTTCTGGCGCAGATCCTCGCGCTTTTCCTCGATGCGCTTGATCATCAGATTGAGCTGACCGACCTCGCCGGGCGGCTCCTTGTACATCTGGATGATTTCGCGGATCTCGTTGATCGAAAAGCCGAGCCTCTTGCCGCGCATGATCTGGCGGATGAGGTGCCGGTCCGACGGGCGAAACAGCCGCGTGCGGCCGCGCCGTACCGGCTGCACCAGCCCCTCGTCCTCGTAAAAGCGCAGCGTCCGCGTCGAAACATCGAATTCGCGGGTCAGTTCGGTTATCGAATAATATTCCCGCATCATTACTCCAAATGCCCGGCCGCGCTGCGAGTTCCAACCATGCGGTCTCGCTATCCGCACGCGTGTCAGAATCGGCCAGAGGCTGTTCCAAAATCTCGCATGGCATTTACGTAAAAGTCAATTGAGTGGCGTCGCTCACACGCCGAACCACCATGTGGCGAGGCCGAGAAAGGCAAAGAAGCCAACAACGTCGGTAACCGTCGTGACGAAAACCGCCGAAGCCACGGCCGGGTCGATCTTGAACCGGTCGAGCAGCAGCGGGATCAGGATGCCGGCAAGTGCGGCCACGAACATGTTGATGATCATCGCCGCGGCGATGATGCCGCCCAGATTGGGATCGCGGAACCAGGCGGCCGCGACGATGCCGATCAGGATGGCGAAGATGATGCCGTTGATGAAGCCCACCCCCATCTCGCGGCGGATGATGCGGCCGGCATTGTAGATGTCGAGGTCCCTGGTCGCCAGCGCCCGCACCGTGACCGTCATGGTCTGCGAGCCGGCATTGCCGCCCATGCCCGCCACGATCGGCATCAGCACCGCCAGCGCCACGATGTGCTCGATCGTGCGGTCGAACAGGCCGATCACCGAGGCCGCCAGGAACGCCGTCAAAAGGTTGACGAGCAGCCACGGAACGCGCGAGCGCGAGGTCGAAAGGATGCTGTCCGACAATTCTTCGTCGCCGACACCGCCCATGCGCAGCAGATCCTCCTCGGCTTCCTGCTGGATGACGTCGACCACGTCGTCGATAGTCAGCACGCCGACCAGCCGCTCGTTCTCGTCGACGACGGCAGCAGAGAGAAGGTCGTATTGTTCGAATTCGCGCGCCGCCTCCTCCTGGTCCATCGTCGCCGGAATGGCGTGCCTGGTCTCATGCATCACCTCTTCGACCTTGATCGAGCGCTTGGTGCGCAGGATCTGGTCGAGGTCGATGGCGCCGAGCAGCTTGAAGCTCGGATCGATGACGAAAATCTGGCTGAAGCGGTCGGGAAGGTTGTTGTCCTCGCGCATGTAGTCGATGGTCTGGCCGATCGTCCAGAATGGCGGCACCGCGACGAACTCGGTCTGCATGCGGCGGCCGGCGGTCTCTTCGGGATAGTCGAGCGAGCGGCGCAGCCTGATCCGCTCGGTGAACGGCAGTTGCGACAGGATCTCGTCCTGGTCTTCCTTTTCGAGATCCTCGAGAATGTAGACCGCGTCGTCGGAATCGAGGTCCTGCACCCCCTGGGCAATCTGGGCGTTGGGCAGGCTGTCGACGATGTCGCGGCGGATAGCCTCGTCGACCTCGGTCAGCGCGGAAAAATCGAAGTCGGCGCCCAACAATTCGACCAGCGCGCGGCGCTGTTCTGGATGAAGCGCCTCGATCAGGTCGCCGAGTTCCGATTGGTGCAGGTCGTCGACTTCACGCTTTAGCGTCAGCGTGTCGCGATCGGCGATCGCGGCGCCGATCTGGGCAAGGAACGACGACAGAATGGCGCCGTCCTCGCCATAGATGTCGGCGCTGTCCTCAGCGGTCCTGGCGCCGGTCGTCTGTTCGTCCTGGCCTTCCACAAGCGCCTCCCGCCATTCAGAATTCCGGAAAAGCTGCGTGTCAGGTCTAGCGCATGACCATGAAAATCGGAATCGATTTCCAGAAAGGATCATGAGCAGCGTCAAATTGCTACAGCGTCTGTCAGATTTCGAAGTCGATGTCAGCGGGCGCAATCATCGACCAATCGCACAACGTCTTCGGCTCTCCCATAAGCGTTGCGCCGAGGCTCCTCGGTATGTTCCCTATCGGCGTCTCTGGGGGCTACCATTGCGGGCGGAGTCAATATTCTCACCGACGTGCCACCAGCCTGGCGGCCGCCTGGCGCTTTCGACATTTGCGGATGGCGGCTGGAAACCTTATATAACCCAACTTGTGCATGCTGCGGCGTGCGCAGATCAATCGTAGAGAAGGATACAGATGCCGGACTCGGATGCGGCGATACCTCGAATTGCTCTCATTTCAACCCACGGCTACGTAGCAGCCAACCCGCCACTGGGCGCGGCCGATACCGGCGGACAGGTGGTCTATGTCCTGGAACTTGCCAAAAAGCTGGCCCAGTTGGGTTATGCCGTCGATATCTGGACGCGACGATTTGAAGACCAGCCTCCTGTCGATGAAGTGGCCGACGGGGTTCGCGTCCTGCGTGTCGCCTGTGGCGGACCCGATTTTATTCCGAAGGAATATCTCCACCGCCACCTTCTCGAGTGGTGTGAAAACGCGCTGCGCCTGATTCGCCGGGAAAATCTCTCCTACGACTTCATCAACAGTCACTACTGGGATGCGGGCGTGGCGGGGCAGCGGCTGTCCGAAGCGCTCAATATCCCGCACATCCATACGCCGCATTCGCTCGGCATCTGGAAGCAGCGCCAGATGAAGACGGACTACCCTGACAAGGCCGATACTTTCGAGGCCGAGTTCAATTTCAGCGAGCGCATCAAGCACGAGACGATCATCTATCGAAGCTGCGCCATGGTGATCGCAACGACGCCGCCGCAGGTCGACATGCTGGTCGAGGACTACAGCCTCGAGCGCGACCGCGTGCACATGATCCCGCCCGGTTACGACGACAACCGCTTCTTCCCGGTCAGCGAGGCGTCTCGCCGGTTGATCCGCCATCGGCTCGGCTTCGAAGGGCGAACGGTCCTGGCGCTCGGCCGGCTCGCCACCAATAAGGGCTACGACCTGCTGATCGATGCGTTTTCCGTGGTGGCGCCGCGTGTGCCGGATGCGGTCCTGAGGCTCGCTGTCGGCGGCGAGAACATGGACGAGCAGGAACAGAAGATCCTCAACCAGCTCAAGCAACAGGTCGAGCAGCTAGGCTTGCAGGATCGTGTCGTCTTCTCCGGCTATGTCGCCGAGGAGGACCTGGCCGACACCTATCGGGCGGCGGACATGTTCGTCCTGTCGAGCCGCTACGAGCCGTTCGGCATGACCGCGATCGAGGCAATGGCCTGCGGAACGCCGACAGTGGTCACGATCCATGGCGGCCTCTATCGCGGGATAAGCTATGGCCGGCATGCGCTTTTTGGCGATCCGTTCGACAAGGAAGATCTCGGCATCACCATCGTCAAGCCGATGAAGCACCAGCGCCTTTACGGCCGCCTGGGCCGCATGGGCGCGCACAAGGCGCGCAGCCTGTTCACCTGGACCGGCATCGCGCAGCAGCTGGTCAGCCTTGTCGAAGGCCGTCCGGTGCTGAAGGCGGTCGACGATCATGACTGGGACGAGCCGTGGAACGACGGCGATTGAAACCGATCGCGCTTTTGTCGAGTGATCTCGACGGGACCCTGGCGGGCGATGCGCCGGCGACGTCACGCTTTCGATCAAAATGGCAAGCGCTCGATCCCGAGCACCGGCCGGTTCTCGTCTACAACAGCGGTCGCCTGGCCGATGATATTTTGAACTTCGTCGACGAAGTCGGCCTGCCGGCGCCGGACTATGTGATCGGCGGTGTCGGCACGATGCTCGCCGGTCCGCGGCACGCCCCGCGCCTCGCACATTTTCCTGAATTGAGCCACTTTGCCCAGAGGTTTTCGGAAGGCTGGTCGCTTGACAAGGTCGATGCGGTGCTCGGGTCGCTCAAAGACACCGTCCGCCAGCCCGACGGCTATCAGCACGCCTTCAAATCGAGCTGGTACCTGCTCGATGCAAGTCCGGAAGCCCTTGCCAGCATCGAGCGTGCTCTGGCCGAGGCCGGCCTGTCGGTGACGATGGTCTATTCGAGCGGACGCGATCTCGACATCCTGCCGCGCTCAGCAGACAAGGGCCAGGCGCTGGCCTGGCTCTGCAATGAGCTCGGCATCGGCCTCGATGAGGTGGTCGTCGCCGGCGATACCAACAATGATCGCAGCATGTTCGAGCTGCCCGGTGCGCGCGGGATTGTCGTCGCCAATGCCCTTCCCGAACTGCTTGACATGGCGCGGGACAACTCGCTGATCTACAGCGCGAAAACGCCGTTCGCCCTTGGCGTCGTCGAAGGCCTCGTTCATTGGTCGGTGTTTGCGGACGCCTGATCCTGAGCTGGGAATATTTATCTCGTTGTCACGGTTTGAGGGCCCATACCGTCGCGTGTAGAATGGCGCCCGTTTCGGCGATGAGACGTGCCGATTGCACCGGCTCAAACCCGCTGATCCGTTTCGTGCCAGCCCAACGACCGCGATCCGCAAAAACCTCGATCGATCCGTAGTCGAGGAATATCCGCAGCCGTTTTGGACGGGCTCCCTTGGCAATATAGTGAGGGGTCGCCGCTGCGTCGTCTCCATGACGAATGGCAAGTCCCTCGTCGTCGACGACAACCTCGAGGCGGACGGTTGGATGTTGCAGCTTCAAGTGGAAATGGGCACCCGGTTTTTCCAGCTCGAACAGGATTTCGACAGCGCCGTTGATAAAGCTTACCTGCTCGCCGGCTGCGAGGCGTGTCCGGTCCAGAATATGGCTCCGCAGGCTCTCGGCAGCGCCGATGGGCGGGGTATGCAACTCGCCTGCAGACAGATGGATATTGCGAGGCAACGTCATGGCTGTAGGAAAATCGATCGCCGGCCCGGTGTCGGCCCAGTTGGCAAGCCAGCCTATGCCGACAATGGCATCACCGTCGACGAAGGCCTGGAAGGCGTAATTATCCGTCCCGAAGTCCAGTTCCTGTTCGAATTCCTTGGCAAAGGTCCGACCATCGAACCAGCCGACAATGGCCATTGTCAGGTTCTTGCGCCGGGTCGACTGTTCCTCACTGTTCATCAGCCCGAGGATCAGAACCCAGCGCGTCGCAGGATCGGTCGCGGGCCCGTCGAGCGGCAGCAGACAGGGACATTCGATCGCCGTCGTCCGATAGTGTTTCTCGACCAGAAGCTTGCCGATATACGTCCATCCGGTGGCGGCCGTGTGGTCACGGGTTTCGTAGAGCAGGACAACGCCGCCTTCATCGCTCTGGCTGCCCAGCAGCATTTTCCAAAGGCCATCCGGTCCCTTGAAGACGTATGGGTCCCGAAAATCCGCTGTCAATCCTTCGTCAAGCGGGCGGTATGGCAGAATGACGTACGCATCTCCCGCCATGATGAGGTCGCTGGAAGTGGCAGTGAGTTGGATCTGCTGTTCCGGGATACGGTCCTGTACCTGCTCGGTGAAAAAGACGCGAATGCCCGGGCCATCGGCAAGCGGGATGGCCGAGCCGGAATAGGCACCGCCCCGCTTGTCGGGCCTGGCGGTGAGATCTTCCGACGGAAACAGGAAGATTGGCATGTGACGCCACCGCAAATAATCCGAAGAGACGGCGTGCCCCCAATGCATCGTGTTCCACCGAAGCCCATGCGAATAATGCTGATAGAACAGATGTGGGCGGCCTCCAAACCGGCCAAATCCGTTCGGATCGTTCATCCAGCCGAACGGCGGACGAAAATGATAGCTGTCAGGGATGTTCGGCGGGGCATTTCCCGGATTGGTGTGGAGAACTGTAATGCCTGTCTCCAGCACGTCGGCCAGTGCGAACCAGTAGGCAACCGATACCGAGGTTCGATCCGTGTCGTAATCCAGTTCGACACTGCCACCGCCGAAGACGTGGAAAATTCTGAATTCATGCTCTTCGGCGTTCGTGACGCTCACCTCGCCGAACTTGCCACGGACGTTGGAAAACGACAGCGAGCCCGGAACGTCCGGCTTGGTCGCCTTGAGCCAGATATGGAAGGTGGCGTTGACTGGCAGCTCGGCATGCAGGCTTCGAATGGTGTCTCGTCCAGCAATCCTCACCTGGCTGTCACTCATAAAGATGGCTCCGTTCAGTGCGGCTTTCCCAGCAGATCGAGTATCAAACCGGGGTTGTCGACTTGAATGTGTTGCGGAAGGTTAAAGCCGCATTTTCACTTTGGCAAAGCCATTCCCAGGATCGATAGCCCTTGACGTCAATCGCCGCACGGATCGCCGCCTGCAACTGCTGAACTCGCGGCCGAAGAAGGTTGACGGCTCAAAGTGCATGACTGCATTGTCCGACGGCACAAGACCTTCCCTTTTCCGCGGGTTTCGACCCGCGGCGCAATCCCGTGCAGCCATTACCCAGAGAGGCTAACCGGTTGTCCGCACAAAATGGAACGACGGCCGGGACCGGCCCGTCCGGACCGACTGCCGGGTTGGATCGGACCGTCGGTCCTGAACTTAGGAGGATCTCATGGCCATCGGCCCTGACACCAAAGCTGTCTACACCATTGCCCCGACGCCGTTCGAGGCGGATGGAAAGATCGACTGGGAATCACTTGATTCGATGGTCGATTTCTACGAGCGCTGCGGCGTCGATGGCATGACAATCCTCGGCATCATGGGTGAGGCCCCGAAGCTCGATGCCGGCGAATCGCTCGAGATCGTCAAACGTGTCGTGGCGCGCACCAGGCTGCCGGTCATCGTCGGCGTCTCCGCCCCGGGCTTCGCCGCCATGCGCAGCCTTGCGCGCGCCTCGATGGAGGTTGGCGCGCAGGGGGTGATGATCGCGCCGCCGCCGGCGCTGCGCACCGACGACCAGATCGTCACCTATTTCCGCAACGCATCCGAAGCGGTCGGCGAAGATGTTCCTTTCGTCCTGCAGGATTATCCGCTGACCCTCTCGGTCGTCATGACGCCGGCCGTCATCCGCCGCATCGTCACCGACAACCCGGCCTGCTTCATGCTCAAGCACGAGGACTGGCCGGGCCTGGAGAAGATCAGCGCGCTGCGCGGTTTCCAGAAGGACGGCTCGCTGCGGCCGCTGTCCATCCTCACCGGTAATGGCGGCCTCTTTCTCGATTTCGACATGGAGCGCGGTGCCGACGGCGCGATGACCGGCTATGCCTTCCCCGACATGCTGGTCGACATGGTGAAACTGTCCGCCGCCGGCGAGCGCGACAAGGCGCACGATCTTTTCGACGCCCACCTGCCCTATCTGCGCTATGAGCAGCAACCCGGCGTGGGACTTGCGGTACGCAAATATGTGATGATGAAGCGCGGCGCCATCGCGTCGGACGCCCAGCGCAAGCCGGGCAGTGCATTGTCGGCGGCGGCCAGACAAGAGGTCGACTATTTGCTCATGCGGCTGGAAAGTCGCGTCCGCAAACAAGCCTTGAGATAATGCACTAGCGGGCTATTTTGCCGCGCAATCACATCAATATACAGCCGCTTGCGTGGAAAGCGCATTTTTCGCCGAGCATTCCCACGTGTCCGCTTCGCGGCACGGTTCGGTCTTTGAAGCAGCTGGCATATGATGGCGGGTCAAACCACGCGGTCAGGGCGCGGCATTCCGCATCCAAACAGCAACGGGTTCGCGCAGTGTTCAGTTTGCACAAACAGTCTTGGAAGGACTGCAGGGAAACAAAAAACGCACAATAAAAATAACAGCTTATTGGATAAAGCTGGTGCGGTCGAGAAGACTCGAACTTCCACGGGTTGCCCCACAGCGACCTCAACGCTGCGCGTCTACCAATTCCGCCACGACCGCACGTGGTAGGAGCCGGAACGAACCGGCTCGCGGCGTGTAGCAAATCGTTTCCAGCGAAACAAGGGCGCGTCGCGCAATAATTGCCCGGGCTTCGGCATAACCCTCCAAAGAGCTGAAACGCGCTCGCAACTGGACGTTTCAGCCGATTGCCGCCATATGTGAGGCGACACGAGACACACCATGACAGAACGCAGCCAGATCGCCACGTCGTTCCTGCCCCTGCCCGGTTCGGCGCCGGTCGAATGGCGGATCGAACCCGGCCTCACCGCCTATCCGGATGCGCTTGCCGTGATGGAGGCGCGTGCCGAAGCGATCCGAGGCGGCGCCGCCGGCGAGATGGTCTGGCTGGTCGAGCACCCGCCGCTCTACACCGCCGGCACCAGCGCCCGCATCGAGGACCTGATCGAGCCCGAACGTTTTCCGGTGTTCGCGGCGGGACGCGGCGGCGAATATACCTATCATGGGCCGGGCCAGCGGGTCGCTTATGTGATGCTCGACCTGAAGCGGCGGCGCGAGGATGTCCGCGCCTTCGTGGCGGCACTTGAACAATGGATCATCGGCACGCTGGCCGCTTTCAACGTGCGCGGCGAACGGCGCGAGAACCGTGTCGGCGTCTGGGTGGTGCGGCCGGATCGCCCCGCCCTGCCCGACGGATCGCTCGCCGAGGACAAGATCGCCGCCATCGGCATCAGGCTGAGGCGCTGGGTGAGCTTTCACGGTATCGCCATCAATGTCGAGCCGGATCTCGCCCACTTCAGCGGCATAGTGCCGTGCGGCGTGCAGGACCACGGTGTCACCAGCCTCGTCGATCTCGGCCTTCCCATAACGATGGCCGATCTCGACCTCGCGCTGAAATCCGCCTTCGAGGATGTCTTCGGACCCGCCGCAGCTCTGCTTGTCGAAACGGCCCGCAAGGCCGGCTGACAAAGCGGCGCTGTACCGCAGAGCTCCGACGCAGCCCCTCACCCCGTGAAGAACGGGCGCGCTGCCTCACATCGCTCCGATCCAGATCGCCATGGAAATGAGAAACGTGCTCATGCACACCAGTGACACGACATCCTGAACAAGACCGGTCATAACGCTCTCCTGTTTTCAGTATGTTCGCATTTTGTTCTGATTTTGTTCGAATGTCAACGGCCTCAGTCAGAGCGTGTCGCGAAATTCGGGCGCTCAGTTCGGCACGGTTAAGGAAAGGTTGAGAACGGATTTCACTGTTTCCGCGCTGGCTGCGCGTGGGGAGATGCAGCCAGACAGCACACCTAAAGCGGAACAACCTTGCCGTCCGCCAGCGTGACGCGACGGTCCATGCGCGAGGCAAGCTCGTGATTGTGGGTGGCGATCAGCGCCGCCAGGCCCGACTGCCGGACCAGCGCCCCCAGTGCCTCGAACACATAGGAGGCGGTGACCGGGTCGAGGTTGCCGGTCGGCTCGTCGGCCAGCAGCACCAGCGGCGCATTGGCGACGGCGCGCGCAATGGCGACGCGCTGTTGCTCGCCGCCGGACAGTTCGGACGGCCGGTGCTGCGCGCGTTTGCCGATCTGCATGTAGTCGAGCAGTTGCGCCGACCGCTCGGCAGCCTCCTTGCGCGTCAGCCCTTTTATCAGTTGCGGCATCATGATGTTTTCCAGCGCGGTGAACTCGGGCAGCAGGTGATGGAACTGATAGACGAAGCCGACATCGTTGCGGCGGATCGCCGTTCGCTCGTCGTCGGAAAGCCGCCCGCAGGCGCGGCCGGCCAGAATGACATCGCCGGCGTCCGGCCGCTCCAGCAGTCCGGCGGTGTGCAACAGCGTCGATTTGCCGGTGCCCGAAGGCGCCACCAGCGCCACGATCTCACCGCGCTTCAACGAAAAATCGGCGCCGTTGAGGATGGTCAGCTTGCGCGGCCCCTGGACATAATGCCGCTCGACGCTCTTCAGCTCGATAATGGCATCGGCCATCATTCGTACCTCAGCGCTTCGACCGGATCGAGCCTGGCCGCGCGCCATGCCGGAAACAGCGTCGCCAGGAACGACAGCACCAGCGCCATCAGCACCACCGAGATCGTCTCGCTGGCGTCCATGCGGGCAGGCAACTGGCTCAGGAAATAGAGCTCGGGATTGAACAGCCTTTCGCCGGCCAGCCAGGAGAAGAACTGGCGAATGCGCTCGACGTTCAGGCAGATGACGACGCCGAGCAGGACGCCGGCGAGGGTGCCCACCACGCCGATCGCCGCCCCCG
Source organism: Mesorhizobium sp. WSM4806 (assembly GCF_055811635.1). Classification (NCBI taxonomy): domain Bacteria; kingdom Pseudomonadati; phylum Pseudomonadota; class Alphaproteobacteria; order Hyphomicrobiales; family Phyllobacteriaceae; genus Mesorhizobium; species Mesorhizobium sp. WSM4806. The sequence continues at coordinate 352,736 of NZ_JBVVQZ010000002.1, forward strand.
TCATCAGGAAGATGCGCAGGATCGCGCCGCGCGTGGCGCCCATGGTGCGTAGGATGGCGATATCGTGGCCCTTGTCCTTGACCAGCATGATCAGCCCCGAAATGATGTTGAGCGCGGCAACCAGCACGATCAGCGTCAGGATCATGAACATGACGTTGCGCTCCACTTGCAGCGCATCGAAGAATGTCCGGTTTCGTTCTCGCCAGTCGACCATGGTTATCGGCCGCTGCGATGCCTCCTCGACCTTCGGCTTCAGCGCGTCGACATTGTCGGGATTGTCGACATAGATCTCGATCGCCTGGGCCCGGCCATCCATGTTGAAATAGAGCTGCGCTTCCGAAAACGGCATGTAGACGATGGAGCTGTCATATTCCGACATGCCGACCTCGAAGATCGCCGTGATCGGGTAACCCTTCATGCGCGGTGTCGTGCCGAGCGGCGTCACATCGCCGTCGGGCGCGATAAGCGTGATGGTGTCGCCGAGCACAAGACCGAGATTGTCGGCCATGCGGCTGCCGATGGCGACGCCCTCGCCTGTGTCGAAGCCGGCGATCGAGCCCTGCTTGATATTGTTGGCGACGATTGAAATCTTGCCCAGGTCCTCGCCGCGTATGCCGCGCACCAGCGCCCCCGACCCGCCGCCGACATTGCCTTGCGCCAGCACCTGCCCGTCGATCAGCGGAATGGCGTATTGGACGCCGGGCACGCCGTTGATGCGGCCGGCGATCTGCGCATAGTCCTCCAGCGGCATGTCGAGCGGCTGCACGATCAGATGGCCGTTGACGCCGAGGATGCGCGTCAGAAGCTCGGCGCGAAAGCCGTTCATGACAGCCATCACCACGATCAGCGTGGCGACGCCCAGCATGATGCCGAGGAACGAGATCGACGCAATGACGGAGATCACCGTCTCCTTGCGGCGCGAGCGCAGATAGCGCCACGCGACCATGCGTTCGAACACGGAAAAAGCTCCGGCGGCCATGGGTTTAGCTGCTGCCGCTCCGCTCATCCGGCAAGACCGAAGCGTTTCTTCACGTCCGCGACCGGCAGCGTCTCACGCTCGCCGTTCCTGCGGTTCTTGATCTCGACCTCGCCGGCGGCCACGCCGCGCGGCCCGACGATCACCTGCCACGGCAGTCCGATCAGGTCGGCTGTGGCGAACTTGCCGCCCGGTCGCTGGTCGGTGTCGTCGTAGAGCACGTCCTTGTCGACGGCGACAAACGCCGCATGGAGTTCATCGCAGACGCGGTCGCAGTCGGCGTCGCCGGCTTTCATATTGATCAGGCCGATGTCGAAAGGCGCCACCGCCTCCGGCCAGATGATGCCGTTGTCGTCGTGGCTGGCCTCGATGATCGCCGCGACCAGCCGCGTCGGGCCGATGCCGTAGGAACCTCCGGAGGCAAAATGATCCTTGCCGTCGGGCCCGGTCACCTTGGCGCCCATCGGCTTCGAATATTTGTCGCCGAAATGGAAGATGTGGCCGACCTCGATGCCGCGCGCCGAGACCCGGTCGCTTGTCGCGACTTTCTCCCACGCCGCCTCGTCGTGCATCTCGTCGGTCGCCGCATAGGGCGTCGTCCATTTCTTGACGATGTCGCCGATCTCGGCATCGTTGGAGAAGTCCGTGTCCGCCCCCGGCACATCAAGTGCGAGATAGTCGCGATGGCAATAGACCTGGCTCTCGCCGGTGTCGGCCAGGATGATGAATTCGTGGCTGAGGTCGCCGCCGATCGGCCCGGTGTCGGCACGCATCGGGATTGCCTGCAGCCCCATGCGCGTGAACGTCCTGAGATAGGACACGAACATCCTGTTATAGGCCGCCCTGGCGCTTTCGAAGTCGAGATCGAAGGAATAGGCGTCCTTCATCAGGAACTCTCTGCTGCGCATGACGCCGAAGCGCGGCCGCACCTCGTCGCGGAATTTCCACTGGATGTGATAGAGATTGAGCGGCAGATCCTTGTAGGACTTAACATAGGCGCGGAAAATCTCGGTGACCACCTCCTCGTTGGTCGGCCCATAGAGCATGTCCCGATCCTGCCGGTCCTTGATGCGCAGCATCTCCTTGCCATAGTCGTCATAGCGGCCGCTTTCGCGCCACAGCTCGGCCGACTGGATAGTCGGCATCAGGATCTCAAGCGCGCCGGCCCGGTCCTGCTCCTCGCGAACGATCCGGCAGACCTTGTCCAGCACCCTCTTGCCGAGCGGCAGCCAGGAAAAACTGCCTTGCCCCTGCTGGCGGATCATGCCGGCGCGCAGCATCAGCCGGTGCGAGACGATTTCGGCCTCGCGCGGATTTTCTTTAAGGATAGGCAGGAAATAGCGCGACAAACGCATGGACCGGTCCGTGAGAGAGAGGATTGCCGCACCGGAATCGGCGCAGCGCAGGCTTGCTTGCCCCGGCTTCATAGCCATTTCATGACGGAATGGAAACCCGCCTCCCCCAAGCCAACTGGCAGCCAACTGGGCGGCCACTGGGGCGTCGCAAAGGCGCCGCAGTGCCGGGTTCGCCTTGCTGGTCCTTTCGCAAGCAACGCCTGCCATACTATTGTGCAGTGCAGCACGAGATTGCTTATTTCCGGGCAAAATTCTGCGTGACATTTTCACCCGGCTTGGTCTAATGTGCGCCGATAAACGAGAGGGCGGAAAGAAATCTGCTCTCCTACGCGGTCAAAGTCTTGGGAGGATGCGATCTAGGCGCGGTTACTCGCTGCCGCCGGATACCGGAAACAGATCGGACGCGTTTAAATTGCAAGGCCTCGTGCCTTGCATTTTTTTTGTGCAATCATTTGGTTACACGACAAATTGCTAAACCGCTTTACCTTGCGTCAGCACAGCCGGTTCGAAACCTGCATCGGCCTTCCGGCCCGGATTGGTGCTCGCATGCAAGATGTGGCCAGCCGTACCCGGCGGTCTAGTTTTCGGGACTCCGGCTGAAATCCGGCACGATGTGCGGGATGTCGTCGATGCCGAGGCCGAGCCCCCGCGTAATGCCATAAAAGATGCCAAGCAGAACCAGCGTGACGATCGTCGTCCGCAGCACCGCACGCAGCATATGCGGTCCGCGCGGCGCGCTGGAAACCGTGCCCAGCGTCACGTCCTCATCCTCGTCCTGCGTCCTAAGACTGAACGGCAGGATGGCGAACAGCACCACCCACCACGTGATGAAGAACAGGGCGAGAAATGAAACCCAGCTCATGCTTGCTCCAGTTCGACCAGCGTGCCGAAGAAATCCTTGGGATGCAGGAACAGCACCGGCTTGCCGTGCGCGCCGGTCTTCGGGTTGCCGTCGCCGAGGACGCGGGCGCCGCTGGCGATGAGGTGATCACGCGCGGCAAGAATGTCGTCGACCTCATAGCACAGATGATGCATGCCGCCCGAGGGGTTCTTCTCGAGGAATGCCGCGATCGGCGAACCCTCACCAAGCGGCTCGAGCAATTCGATCTTGGTATTGCCGACATCGACGAACACCACCGTCACGCCATGCTCCGGCAGCGCCTGCGGCGCGGTCACCCGAGCGCCGAGCGTGTCGCGATAAGCCGCCGTCGCCGCAGCCAGATCCGGCACGGCAAGCGCGACATGGTTCAGGCGTCCAAGCATTGACTACGTCCTCAGGGCAGTAAGGCAATAGGGCAGTATGGCAGTAGGGAAAAACGACTTTCTCCCCTACTGCCGTACTGCCCTACTCCCCTATTCCCTTACCTTGTGACGAACACCGTCACCAGCGGCTTCTTGCCCCAGGCTTCATTGGCGGCGCCACGGACGGCGCGGCGCACTGCCTCCTGCACGAGGTCGAGATCTCTTCGGCGCTGACGGGGGATGGAGTCCACGGCGCCGATTGCCGCATCGATCATCAGGTCTTCCAAGCTCTCGCCGCGGCCATCGGCCTCGGCGACGCCGATGGCGACCAGATCGGGATCGCCGGCGAGCTCATATTTGTCGTCGAGCACGACATTGACCGCGACATGGCCGGCGAAAGACAGCTTGCGCCGGTCGCGAATGCCCATCGCCTGGTCGGTGCCGATCAGCCTGCCGTCCTTGTAGATGCGGCCGAACGGCACCTGGTCGATGATCGCCGCCGCACCGGGATAGAGCCGCAGCATGTCGCCGTTGCGCACCTGCGCCACCTGGCCGATGCCGGACACCGACATCAGCGATCCCTGCGCCACCAGATGCGCCGCCTCGCCATGCACGGGAACGCCAATCTGCGGGCGCACCCATTCATACATCTTGCGCAACTCGCTGCGGCGCGGATGGCCCGAGACATGCACCAGCGCATCACCGTCCTCGATGATCTTGATACCGAGATCGATCAGACGGTTCTTGATCTCGAGGATTCCCTTCTCGTTGCCGGGAATGGTGCGCGAGGAAAACACCACCGTATCGCCTGCCGTCAGCGACACCGATTTCATCTCCTCGCGCGACAGTTTCGCCAGCGCCGCAAGCGGCTCGCCCTGGCTGCCGGTGCAGATGATGACGAGGTTTTCGCGCGGGATGAAGCCAAAGTCCTCCTCGGCGATGAATTCGGGCAGCCCATCCATATAGCCGAGTTCGCCGGCAACATCGATGACCCGCTTCAGCGAGCGGCCGAGCACCAGGCACTGCCGGCCGGCATCGCGTGCCGCCTTGGCAATGGAGACGATGCGTCCGACATTGGAGGAGAAGGTGGTGACCGCAACGCGGCCCTTGGCGCTCTGGATGACGCCCTTGAGGCCTTCGCCAACCGCGACTTCCGACGGCGACACCCCTTCCCGCAGGGCATTGGTGGAATCGCAGATCAACGCCAGCACGCCGTTGTCGCCATAGGCGCGAAAGCGCGCCTCGTCGGTCAGCGGACCGATCGTCGGCGCCGGATCGATCTTCCAATCACCGGTGTGGATGACGGTGCCGGCCGGCGAGGTGATCGCCAGCGACATCGGCTCGGGAATCGAATGCGCGACCGGGATGGCCTCGATCTCGAACGGGCCGACGCTGAACTTTTCACCGGCGCGGTAGATCGTCACCGGGATCTTTGGTGCGCCCTGCTCGCCCTGCCGCTTGGCTTCCAGCAATCCAGCGCCGAACAGCGTCATCCAGACCGGCGCCTTGAGCTTCGGCCATGTGTCGAGCAGCGCGCCGTAGTGGTCCTCATGCGCGTGCGTGATGACGATGCCGCGCAGATTGGCGACGTTCTCCTCGATGAAGCGCGTGTCGGGCAGCACCAGGTCGACGCCAGGCAGGCTGGCATCGGGAAAGGTCACGCCGACATCGACGACGATCCATTCACGCGCATTGGCTGGCCCGTAGCCATAGAGGGCGAAGTTCATGCCGATCTCGCCGACGCCGCCAAGCGGCACGAAGACGAGTTCGGCGTTTTCCGCTGTCGCCATGATCATTCCTTTCCTGGCCGGTCAACCCAAGCCCGTCAAAATCTGGGGCCAGTCAAACCTGAGCCCGTAAAAAACTTGGCCTGTCAAAACCTTGGCCTGCCAAACCTGGGGGGCCTGTCAAACCTGGGCCGACGCGACCGCACCGAAATGCACGTCGCCGGCAGCGATCGTCAGAACCGAACCCTCATCGTCGCGGATCACGAAACGGCAGTCCTCGTCAATGGTCTCGAACGTGCCGCGCACCACATTACCGTCAATTCTGACAGCAACCTGCCCGCCAAGCCCTGCCGCGCGCGCCAGCCAGCGCCGCCTGACGGCGGCCAGCCCGCGCCCATCGTTCCACAGCCGCGCATTCTCGCTCCAGGCATCCGACAGCGCCAGAAACAATGTCTCGGCATCGCAAGCAGCGCCCAGCGCGCTAAGCGATGTCGCGGGATAAGGCAAATCCTTGGGGTATGCCACCACATTGACACCGATGCCGACCGCCACCGCAAAGCGATCGCCTTCGAGTATCGCCGATTCCAGCAGGATGCCGGCAAGCTTGGCGCCGGAGGCAAGCACATCGTTCGGCCATTTCAGCTCGAAGCGGTTTTTTCCATCGCTGCCGCCGTCGAGGCCGATTGCGATCCTGCCCTTCGGCACGACGGCCTCGAGCGCATCGGCCAGCGCCAGCCCGGCGACGAAGCCGAGCGTCGCGGCCAGGCGAAGCTCGGCATTGGTGACCACCAGCAGCGTCGCCGCCAGATTGCCCTCGGGCGTCGCCCAGACCCGGCCGCGGCGGCCACGCCCGCTTTCCTGTTTTTTCGAAACGACCCAGAGCTTGCCCGGATCTCCCGCCCGCGCATGGTCGAGCGCCAGCGCATTGGTGGAACCGACGGTGTCATGAGCCTCGAGCCGGAACCCTTCCGAGGCCGCTGTTGGAGCCAGCCGAAATGCCATCCCGTCAGAAGAATGTCTTGGCGGCGGCTTCGGCATAGGTGCCGATCGGCCCGCCGATCAGCACGTAGAACAGCACGAAGGCGCCGCAGACGCCAAGCACGACGCGAAGCTCGGTCGCCATCGGCACGAAGCCGCCGACCGGTTCGTCGAACCACATGATCTTGATGATGCGCAGATAATAATAGGCGCCCACCACCGAGGCCAGCACGCCGATGATCGCCAGCGCGTAGAGGTTGGCGTTGATGGCGGCAAGGAACACGTACCATTTCCCCCAGAAGCCGGCGAGCGGCGGAATGCCGGCCAGCGAGAACATCAGGATGGTCAGGATCGTCGCCATGATCGGATTGGTCGATGACAGCCCGGCGAGATCGCCGATCTGTTCGACATTGCCTTCCTTGCGCCGCATGGCGAGGATGAAGGCGAAGGTGCCGAGCGTCATCACCAGATAGATCAGCATGTAGATGGCGACGCCGCGAACGCCGGCCTGGCTGTTGGCGGCGAGGCCGACCAGGGCGTAGCCCATATGGCCGATCGAGGAATAGGCCATCAGCCGCTTGATGTTGGTCTGGCCGATAGCCGCAAAGGCGCCGAGCAGCATCGAGGCGATCGAGATGAAGACGATGATCTGCTGCCAGTCGGCGGCGATCGGCTGGAAGGCGTCCATGGTGACGCGCACGATCAGCGCCATTGCCGCCATCTTCGGCGCCGCCGCGAGGAAGGCCGTCACCGGCGTCGGCGCGCCTTCATAGACGTCGGGCGTCCACATGTGGAACGGCACCGCCGATATCTTGAAGGCCAGGCCGGCCAGCACGAAGACCAGGCCAAAGACTAGGCCAAGCTGCCGCTCGCCGCCGCCAAGTGCTGCGGCGATCTCCTGGAAGCCGGTGTTGCCGGTGTAGCCGTAGACGAGGCTGATGCCGTAAAGCAGCATGCCCGACGACAGCGCCCCAAGTACGAAGTACTTGAGTCCCGCCTCGGTCGAGCGCAGATTGTCCCGGTTGATCGCCGCCAGCACGTAGATTGCCAGCGACTGCAGTTCGAGGCCGAGATAAAGCCCGATCATGCCGTTGGCCGAGATCATCAGCATCATGCCGAGCGTGCACAGCAGGATCAGCACCGGATATTCGAACTTGTCGAAATGCTCCGCCTTGGCGAAGCGCATCGACATGACCAGCGTCACCGCCGACCCGATCAGCGCCAGCACCTTCATGAAGCGGGCGAAGGGATCCTGGACGAAGGCTTCGCCGTAAGCGCTGCCCTGCCCGGTGGAAAAGATCGTCCAGACGCCGGCAACCACCAGGACGGCGACGGCAAGGCCGCTCACCGTGGTGGTGGTGTTGGCGCGCGAATAGGCGCCGAGCATCAGCAGCGCCAGGGCGCCGACGGCGAGGATCAGCTCTGGTGTCGACAGCGACAGGCTGGAGAGAAGGTCCGGCGTCATGGTTCGCAAACCTCTCGGGTCAGTTCGCCGCCGCGGTCTGCGCGGTGTCGATGGATGCGGTGACATTGGTGACGAGCGCCTTGACCGATGCGGCGGTCGCGTCGAAGACCGGCGCCGGGTAGACGCCGAAGAAGATGACCAGCACGGCCAGCGGGTAGATGATCACCTTCTCGCGCGTCGACAGGTCGAGCAGGCCTTTCAGGCTGTCCTTGGTCAGCGCGCCGAAGATCACCCGGCGATACAGCCACAGCGCATAGGCCGCCGACAGGATGACGCCGGTTGCGGCGAAGAACGCCACCCAGGTGTTGACCCGGAACACGCCGAGCATCGTCAGGAACTCGCCGACGAAGCCGCTGGTGCCGGGCAGGCCGACATTGGCCATGGTGAAGATCATGAACACGGTGGCGTATTTCGGCATGTTGTTGACCAGCCCGCCATAGGCGTCGATGTCGCGCGTGTGCATGCGGTCGTAGATGACGCCGACGCACAGGAACAGCGCGCCGGAGACCAGACCGTGCGACAGCATCTGGAAGATCGCCCCCTGGACGCCTTCCTGGTTCATCGCGAAGATGCCCATGGTGACGAAGCCCATATGGGCGACCGACGAATAGGCGATCAGCTTCTTCATGTCCTCCTGCATCAACGCCACCAGCGAGGTGTAGATGATGGCGACGACGGACAGCGCGAAGACCAGCGGCGCAAACATCTCCGAGGCGATCGGAAACATCGGCAGGGAGAAGCGCAGGAAGCCGTATCCGCCCATCTTCAGCAGGATGGCGGCCAGGATCACCGAACCGGCCGTCGGCGCCTCGACATGCGCGTCCGGCAGCCAGGTGTGCACCGGCCACATCGGCATCTTCACGGCGAAGGAGGCAAAGAAGGCGAGCCATAGCCAGGTCTGCATGGAGGCCGGGAAGTCGTGCGTCAGGAGCGTCGGGATGTCGGTGGTGCCGGACTGGAAGAACATCGCCATGATGGCGAGCAGCATCAGCACCGAGCCGGCCAGCGTGTAGAGGAAGAACTTGAACGAGGCGTAGACGCGCCGCTTGCCGCCCCACACGCCGATGATGATGAACATCGGGATCAGGCCGGCCTCGAAGAAGACGTAGAACAAGACGATGTCGAGCGCGCAGAACACGCCGATCATCAGCGTCTCCAGCAGCAGGAAAGCGATCATGTAGGCCTTGACGCGCTTCTCGATGGATTCCCACGAAGCCAGGATGCAGAGCGGCATCAGGAAGGTGGTCAGGATGACGAACAGCATGGAGATGCCGTCGACGCCCATATGGTAGGAGATGCCGGAATCCAGCCAGGCAAACTTCTCGACGAACTGGAAGCCGGGCTCCGCATTGTCGAAGCCGGTCCAGATGAACAGCGAGATGATGAAGGTGATACCAGTCGTCCACAACGCAATGGCGCGGATGTTACGGCGGGCATTCTCGCTGTCGTCATTGATCAGCAGAATGAACAGCACACCAACCAGCGGCAGGAAGGTGACCAGCGAGAGGATCGGCCAGGCGGTCATCAGAGCATCATCCAGGTGACGAATGCGGCAACGCCGATCAGCATGGCGAAGGCATAGTGGTAGAGGTAGCCGGTCTGCAGTTTGACGACCCGGTTGGTGACGTCGACGACGCGCGCCGAAACCCCGTCCGGTCCAAGTCCGTCGATCACGGTGCCGTCGCCGGTCTTCCACAGGAAGTGGCCGAGGCGTTTTGCCGGCCGCACGAACAGGAAGTCGAAGAGTTCGTCGAAATACCACTTGTTGAGCAGGAAGGCGTAGAGCCCGCGATGCTGCGCCGCCAGGTTCTTCGGCATTTCCGGCGCGCGGATGTAGAATTGCCAGGCAATCGCAAAGCCGATCAGCATGGCGACGAACGGCGACAGCTTCACCCAAAACGGCACTTCGTGGATGTCGTGCAGGATGTGATTCTCCGGCAGCGTGAACAGCGACGCCTTCCAGAACTCGGCATAGCCCTCGCCGATGAAGGCGCCATGGAAGATCACGCCGGCCAACAGCGCGCCGGCCGCCAGGATGTACAGCGGCACCAGCATGACCGGCGGCGATTCATGGACGTGGTGCATGACCTCGTGGCTCGCCCGCGGCTGGCCGTGGAAGGTCATGAAGATCAGCCGCCAGGAATAGAAGCTGGTGAAGCAGGCGGCGACGACCAGCAGCACGAAGGCAAGGCCGGCGACCGGATTGTGCGCGGCAAAGGCGCTTTCGATGATCGCGTCCTTGGAGAAGAAGCCGGCGGTGCCGATGACCGTCACCGGAATACCGACGCCGGTCAGCGCCAGCGTGCCGATCACCATCATCCAGTAGGTCTTCGGAATGAGCGTTCTGAGGCCGCCCATCCTGCGCATGTCCTGCTCATCAGAGACGGCGTGGATCACCGAGCCCGAGCCGAGGAACAGCAGCGCCTTGAAGAAGGCATGCGTGAACAGATGGAAGATCGCCGCGCCATAGGCGCCGACGCCGAGCGCCACGAACATGTAGCCGAGCTGCGAGCAGGTCGAATAGGCGATGACGCGCTTGATGTCGTTCTGGACGAGGCCGACGGTCGCCGCGAAGAAGGCGGTGAAGGCGCCGATGAAGGTGACCACGATCAGCGCCGAATGCGACAGTTCGAACAGCGGCGACAGCCGCGCCAGCATGAACACGCCGGCCGTCACCATGGTGGCGGCATGGATGAGCGCCGAGACCGGCGTCGGGCCTTCCATGGCGTCGGGCAGCCAGGTGTGCAGCGGCACCTGGGCCGACTTGCCCATGGCGCCCATGAACAGCAACAGGCAGACGACGGTCATCGCAGCCTGCTTGTCGAGCGCATAGCCGAGGAAGGTCAGCACGGCAGCGCCCTCCGGCGCGCCTTCGGCCGGAATGAACGTCGCCGCATTGGCGAAGATGGTGCCGAGATTGACCGAGCCGAACAGCACGAACACGCCGAAGATGCCGAGCGCGAAACCGAAATCGCCGACGCGGTTGACGACGAAGGCCTTGATCGCGGCGGCATTGGCCGACGGCTTCTTGTACCAGAAGCCGATCAGCAGATAGGAGGCGAGGCCGACGCCTTCCCAGCCGAAGAACATCTGCACGAGGTTGTCAGCCGTCACCAGCATCAGCATAGCGAAGGTGAACAGCGACAGATAGGCGAAGAAGCGCGGCCGGTTCGGGTCGTGATGCATGTAGCCGATGGAGTAGATGTGGACCAGCGCCGACACCGTGTTGACGACGACCAGCATCACCACCGTCAGCGTGTCGATGCGCAGTGCCCATGCGGCCTCCAGCCCGCCCGACTGGATCCAGCGCAGCACCGGCACGGTGAACACCTCGCCCTCGCCGAAGCCGACGGCGAAGAAGGCGACCCACGACAGCACGGCTGATATCACCAGGAAGCCGGAGGTGATGTATTCGGACGCCTTGGCGCCGAGCGACGTGCCGAACAGGCCGACGATCAGGAAGCCGAGCAGAGGAAGGAAGACGATGGCCTGATACATGGTGGTTTCCGTCAACCCTTCATCATGTTCACGTCTTCGACCGCGATCGAGCCGCGGTTGCGGAAGAAGACGACGAGAATGGCGAGGCCGATCGCCGCTTCAGCCGCTGCGACCGTCAGCACGAACAGCGCGAACACCTGTCCGACGAGATCGCCTAGCGCTGCCGAGAAGGCGACGAAATTGATGTTGACCGCAAGCAGGATCAGCTCGATCGACATCAGGATGACGATGATGTTCCTGCGGTTGAGAAAAATGCCGAACACGCCGAGCGTGAACAGGATCGCCGATACGGTCAGATAATGTGCGATGCCGACGACCATCTCAGATTCCTTCGCCCGTCTTGACCTTGCGGATTTCCATTCCCGTTGCCGGCGTGCGGCCGACCTGGGCGGCGATCGACTGCCGCTTGATGCCCGGCTTGTGGCGCAGCGTCAGCACGATGGCCCCGATCATGGCGACCAGCAGCACAAGGCCGGCAATCTGGAAATAATAGAGGTAGTCGGTATAGAGGATGTCGCCGAGCGCTGCCGTGTTCGAGCGGGCGGCAAGGTCCGGAGTGGGTTTTGCAACCGTCGCCGCCAGTTGCGGCGCGAACGTATAGCCGCCAAGCACGACGATCAGCTCAGCCGCCAGGATCAGCCCGACCAGCGCGCCGATCGGCGCGTATTGCAGGGCGCCTTCCTTCATCTCGGCGAAATCGACGTCGAGCATCATGACGACGAACAGGAACAGCACCATGACCGCGCCGACATAGACGACGAGCAGGATCATCGCCAGGAACTCGGCGCCGGTCAGCATGAACAGGCCAGCGGCATTGAAGAAGGTCAGGATCAGGAACAGCACAGAATGCACGGGATTACGCGCCGAAATGACCATGAACGCCGACGCCACCGCGACAAAGGCGAAGAGGTAGAAAAAGGCCGCCTCTAGTCCATTCAGCATGGGTTCCCCCGGGTTCCTGTCCGAACAGGATGTTCGTCCTGTTCGATGTGTGGCTTGGCTCCGCCTCCGGTGCCGAAGCCGCGTGTTCCTTAAACGAGGCCTCTCGCCCCGTCCATGCGTCAAATGTCAGCGGTACGGCGCGTCCAGCGAGATGTTGCGCGCCAGTTCGCGCTCCCAGCGGTCGCCATTGGCCAAGAGCTTGTCCTTGTCGTAATAAAGTTCCTCGCGCGTCTCGGTCGCGAACTCGAAATTCGGTCCCTCGACGATTGCGTCGACCGGGCAGGCTTCCTGGCAGAAGCCGCAATAGATGCACTTCACCATATCGATGTCGTAGCGCACGGTGCGGCGGGTGCCGTCGTTGCGGCGCGGGCCGGCCTCGATGGTGATCGCCTGCGCCGGGCAGATCGCCTCGCACAATTTGCAGGCGATGCAGCGTTCCTCGCCGTTCGGATAGCGGCGCAGCGCATGCTCGCCGCGAAAGCGCGGGCTGGTCGGCCCCTTTTCGTGCGGATAGTTGATCGTCTCCTTCGGCGCGAAGAACTGGCGCATCGACAGGAAGAACGCGCTGACGAAATCCTGCAGCAGCAGCGATTTTGCGGCTTGATACAGCGTGCTCATTCAGCACCCCCAAACATTTGCAACGCGACCGCGGCGCCCATGACGCCACACGCAAGCGGAGAAACCACAAGGTAGAGTCTACGGATCAAATGCTCGCGCATTTGCTTTTCCTCGACGGAAACGGGCAGGCCGAGCCCTTTTGAACGCCCAAACATGTGCAGCGCAGTCGGCAACGCGAAAACAGACGTCAGCCATGCCACCAAGGCGCCAGCAGCGGCGCCAAGCACCAGGATTGCCGGATCGCCCATCACGCAAACCCCGTGATCTTGAGGAACGCGGCGACGATCACCACCATCGCCAGCGAGATCGGCAGGAAGACCTTCCAGCCGAGCCGCATCAGCTGGTCGTAGCGGTAGCGCGGCACGAAGGCCTTCACCATCGAGATCATGAAGAACACCAGGCAGACCTTGAGCACGAACCAGATCAGACCCGGCACCCAGGTGAAGGGAGCGAAGTCGAAGGGCGGCAGCCAGCCGCCGAGGAACAGGATGGTGGCCAGCGCGCACATCAGCACGATGGCGACATATTCGCCGAGAAAGAACAGCAGGAACGGCGTCGACGAATATTCGACCATGTGGCCGGCAACGAGTTCCGATTCGGCTTCCACAAGGTCGAAGGGCGGACGGTTGGTTTCGGCCAGCGCCGAGATGAAGAAGATGACGAACATCGGGAACAGCGACAGCCAATGCCAGTCGAGGAAGGTGTTGGGCAGGCCAACCCTTGTGCCCAGCCCGTCCTGCTGCGACAGCACGATGTCGGACAGGTTGAGCGAGCCGACGCAAAGCAGCACGGTGACGATGACGAAGCCGATCGAGACCTCGTAGGAAACCATCTGCGCCGCCGAGCGCAACGCGCCGAGGAACGGATATTTCGAATTGGACGCCCAGCCGCCCATGATCACACCATAGACCTCGAGCGAGGAGATGGCGAAGACGTAGAGGATGCCGACATTGACGTTGGCGATCGCCCAGCCCTCGTTGACCGGGATCACTGCCCAGGCCGAGATCGCCAGCACCGCCGAAACCAAGGGCGCCAGCAGAAAAACGCCCTTGTTGGCGCCGGACGGAATCACCGGCTCCTTGAACACGAACTTCAGAAGGTCGGCGAAAGCCTGCAGCGTGCCCCATGGGCCGACGACGTTCGGGCCGCGGCGCAACTGCACCGCCGCCCAGATCTTGCGGTCCGCGTACAGGATGTAGGCGACGAAGATCAACAGCACGACGATCAGCACGACCGACTTCAGCAGGATGAGCAGCGCCGGCAGCACGTAGAAGGAGAAGAAGGTGTCCATGCTATTCCGCCGCCTGCCTAAAACCGTTTTTCGCCAGCGCCGAGCACTCCGCCATCACTGCGGAAGCCCGCGCGATCGGGTTGGTCAGGTAGAAATCCTTGACCGGCGAGGTGAAGCTGCCCTTGCCAAGCCGCCCGCCAAGCTTCGCCACCTTGGCGATATCGTCGGCATTGCCGGCCGCGACCTGGTCGATGCGGGCAAGATGCGGGTATTCGCCATAAAGCTTTGCACGCAGCTGCGGCAGCGAATCGAACGACAATCTCTTGCCCAGCACATCCGACAGCGCCCGCAGGATCGCCCAGTCCTCGCGCGCATCGCCCGGCGCGAAGCCGGCACGGTTGGTCAGCTGCACCCGGCCCTCGGTGTTGACGTAGGTGCCCGATTTTTCGGTATAGGCGGCGCCCGGCAGGATGACGTCGGCGCGGTGCGCGCCGTGGTCGCCATGCGTGCCGATATAGACGACGAAGGCGCCGCCGATGCTGGCCATGTCGATCTCGTCGGCGCCGAGCAGGAACAGCACGTCCATATCGCCCAGCATGCCGGCGACGTTCTTGCCGCCCTCGCCCGGCACGAAGCCGACATCGAGACCGCCGACACGCGCCGCCGCAGTGTGCAGCACGGCAAAGCCGTTCCAGTCGGGTCTCGCAGCATTGACGGCCAGGCTGAACTTCGCCGCCTGGCCGAGCACGGCCGCGCCGTCCGAGCGCGACAGCGCGCCCTGACCGACGATGATCAGCGGATGCGTCGCATTCTTCAGCACCTCAAAAAACTTGCCGTTGCCGTCGGCCAAATCCTTCAGCGATTCCGGTCCGGCGCCGAGCTGCTCATAATCGTAGCGCGTATCGCCGACATCGCCGATGACGCCGACCGGCAGGTTGCCGAGCCGCCAGCGCTTGCGGATGCGGGCGTTGAGCAAGGACGCCTCGAAGCGCGGATTGGCGCCGATGATCAGCACCGCGTCGGCCTGCTCGATGCCCTCGATGGTCGGGTTGAAGAGATAGCTTGCCCGGCCGAGCGACGGATCGAGCGCGGCGCCATCCTGGCGGCAGTCGGTGTTCTTCGAGCCGAGCGAGGCCATCAGCAGCTTCAGCGCATAGATCTCCTCGACGGCGGCGAGATCGCCTGATATGGCGCCGATCTTGTCGGGCGCGGTGCTCGACACCGCTTCCTTGATCGCGGAAAAAGCCTCGGCCCAGCTTGCCGGGGCCAGCTTGCCGTTCTTGCGGACATATGGCCGGTCGAGGCGCTGGGTGCGCAAGCCGTCCCAGATGAAGCGGGTCTTGTCGGAAATCCACTCCTCGTTCACCGCCTCGTTGGTGCGCGGCAGGATGCGCATCACCTCGCGGCCTCTGGAATCGACGCGGATCGCCGAGCCGACGGCGTCCATGACGTCGATGGATTCGGTCTTGGTCAGTTCCCAAGGCCGCGCCTGGAAGGCGTAGGGTTTTGAGGTCAGCGCGCCGACCGGGCAAAGGTCGATGACGTTGCCCTGCAGTTCCGATGTCATCGCGCTTTCGAGATAGGTGGTGATTTCGGCGTCCTCGCCGCGGCCGATCAGGCCGAGCTCCGAAATGCCGGCAATTTCGGTGGTGAAGCGGACGCAGCGCGTGCAATGGATGCAGCGGTTCATGATCGTCTTGACCAGCGGCCCGATATATTTGTCTTCGACCGCCCGCTTGTTCTCGTGATAGCGCGAGGAATCGACGCCGAACGCCATCGCCTGGTCCTGCAGGTCGCACTCGCCGCCCTGGTCGCAGATCGGGCAATCGAGCGGATGGTTGATCAGCAGGAATTCCATCACGCCTTCCCGGGCCTTCTTGACCATCGGCGTGTTGGTGAAAATTTCCGGCGTTTCGCCATTTGGTCCGGGGCGCAGATCGCGCACGCCCATGGCGCAGGACGCCTGCGGCTTGGGCGGCCCACCCTTCACCTCGATCAGGCACATGCGACAATTGCCGGCGATCGACAGCCGCTCATGGAAGCAGAAGCGCGGCACTTCGGCGCCGGCGTCCTCGGCTGCCTGCAGCAGCGTGTAGTGGTCGGGTACAGTAATCTCTTTCCCGTCGACCTTGAGCTTTGCCATCAATTGCCCCCGGCGGTCTTCGCCGTCTCATATGCCTGGAACAGGTCTTCAAGGCTGATGCCGTTGATCATCATGCCCGCAACCCGCGCGTTTTCTATCTTCACGTTGCTCATGTTTACGTTGGTGAAATACGCGTTCGAAAGATTGGCGTCTTCCACCTTGGTGTTGCTCAGGTTGGTGCGGTGGATCCTGGCCGCCGACAGGTTGACGTCGTGAAACCGGGTGTTCGACATGTTGACGTCATCGAAACTGGAATTGCTGACGATGGCGTTGCGCACGTCGAGAACATCGCGCCTGTCGTGGACCTCCATCGCGTCGCCTACCTCTCGGCCTTTGCGGCCAGCGCCGCTGCCTGGCCAAGCCAGTTGTCGCGACCGATGCGGCCCTTGAACGACAGATAATCGTCGACCCAGGCGATCTCTTCCGGCGTCCATGTCGCGATCTGGCCGTAGGTCCAGATGCCCAAGCCGTTCAGCACCTGTTCCAGCTTCGGCCCGATGCCCGATATTGCCTTGAGGTCTGCCGGGTTTTCCGGACGATCCATTGCCTTGGGCTGCTTGAAATCCTCCGGCATCAACCCGGCCGGTGCGGCAGCCGCATCCACCACGCTGCGTGCATCATCCATGCTGTTCGCGGCTATGTCATTCACGTTCCTGGCGAAGGACTGCGCCTCGGCGATCAAGGTTTTCGTCGCCGCGCGCGCCTTGGTCGAGGAGTTTGTCCCTGTCTGCGAAAAGCGTTCTACCCTGGCATCGAAATCGCCGACGATCGGCTGGAAGAGCCGCTGCGAGGCCTCGGCGGCGCCCGAGAGCACGCCCATCCACAACCCAAAGGCATGATTGGCAAGCCCGATGCCGAGCGCCGACATCGCTGCCGCACCCGCGACAGGGTGCGCCAGAAGATTGACGGCGCTGGCCATCTCCTTCGGCATCATCCTGGTCAGGTCCTGGTTCATCTTCTCGAACGGGTCCAAATCTGGCATCAAATGTTCGGGTCTCGAATTCAGCGACATAGGTAGTCTCCTGGTCGTTTCTTCCGTATGCCCCGGCCTGTTTCCTCAAATCGGGCATTCGCCCGTATTTCAGATCGGGCTCTTGCCCGCATTCCAATCGGGCAATCGCCCGCTTCAAATTCTTCTCTATTCCGCCGCCACCATCACCGGCTCTGCCCGGTGCGCATTGCGCGAAAACTCGTCGATACGCCGCTCCACCTCGCCGCGGAAATGCCGCATCAGGCCCTGGATCGGCCACGCCGCCGCATCGCCCAGCGCGCAGATCGTGTGGCCTTCGACCTGTTTGGTCACGTCGAGCAGCATGTCGATCTCGCGCTTCTGCGCCTCGCCGCGCACCAGCCGCTCCATCACCCGCCACATCCAGCCGGTGCCTTCGCGGCACGGTGTGCACTGGCCGCAGCTCTCGTGCTTGTAGAAGTAGGAAAGCCGGGCGATCGCCTTCACGATATCGGTCGATTTGTCCATGACGATGACAGCCGCCGTGCCGAGACCCGATTTCAGGTCGCGCAGCGCATCGAAATCCATCGGCGCATCGATGATCTGCTCCGCCGGCACCAGCGGCACCGAAGCGCCGCCCGGAATGACCGCCAGCAGATTGTCCCAGCCGCCGCGAATGCCGCCGCAATGCGTCTCGATCAGCTCGCGGAACGGGATCGACATCGCCTCTTCGACGGTGCACGGCGTGTTGACGTGGCCCGAAACGCAGAACAGCTTGGTGCCGACATTGTTGGGCCGGCCAATGGACGAGAACCAGGCAGCGCCACGCCGCAAAATGGTCGGCGCCACCGCGATGGACTCGACATTGTTGACCGTCGTCGGGCAGCCATAGAGGCCGACATTGGCCGGAAACGGCGGCTTCAGCCGCGGCTGGCCCTTCTTGCCTTCGAGGCTTTCGAGCAGCGCCGTTTCCTCGCCGCAGATATAGGCGCCGGCGCCATGATGCATGTAGATGTCGAAATCGTAGCCGGACGTGTTGTTCTTGCCGATCAGCTTGGCCGCATAGGCCTCGTCGATGGCGCGCTGCAGCGCCTCGCGCTCGCGGATGAACTCGCCGCGCACATAGATGTAGGCGGCGATCGCGCCCATGGCGAAGCCGGCGATCAGGCAGCCCTCGACCAGCGTATGCGGATCGTGGCGCAATATATCGCGGTCCTTGCAGGTGCCGGGCTCGGATTCGTCGGCGTTGACGACGAGATAGCTCGGCCGGCCGTCGCTCTGCTTGGGCATGAACGACCATTTCAACCCGGTCGGGAAGCCAGCGCCGCCGCGGCCGCGCAGGCCTGATGCCTTCATCTCGTTGACGATCCAGTCGCGCCCCTTGGCAATGATGCCCGGCGTGTTGTCCCAAGCGCCGCGCGCCATCGCACCGGCCAGCGACTTGTCGAAGCGGCCGTAGATGTTGTTGAAGATGCGGTCTCTGTCCTGAAGCATTGTTCGTCCCTCAGACCGGCTTCTTGCCGAAAACGCGGATATATTCGGCGACCCCGCCCTTGGCCAGCGCCTTGGCCTGCTTGACCCAGTCTTCGCGCTCGATGCGGCCGTGGAAACTGAGATAGCCATCGACCCACTCGCGCTCGGCCTTCTTCCAAGACGCGACTTGCGCGTAGGTGAAGATACCAAGCGAATGCAGGATGCCTTCGATCTTCGGGTCGACGCCCGAGATCAGCTTGAGATCGTCGACCAGCGCCGGCCTCGCGATGCT
This sequence comes from Mesorhizobium sp. WSM4806, assembly GCF_055811635.1. NCBI lineage: Bacteria > Pseudomonadati > Pseudomonadota > Alphaproteobacteria > Hyphomicrobiales > Phyllobacteriaceae > Mesorhizobium > Mesorhizobium sp. WSM4806. The sequence continues at coordinate 371,625 of NZ_JBVVQZ010000002.1, forward strand.
GGCCGGACGGTTCTTGTCCTCGAGCGAAGGCTTGCCCGTCTTGGCATTGCCCGTCTTGGCATTGGTCGGCTTGGCACTGGTCGGCTTGGCATTGGTCGTCTTCGCGGCGGCCGTCTTACCGGCAGCGCCGAGCTGCGTGCCCTTGGCTTCCGGCGCCTTGAAAGCAGCCGCTGGCTCAGCCTTGACTATCGGACCGCTGCGCTGTTTCAAAACCTTTTCGACTTCCGGCGCGGCCTTGTTGGCGTTGGCCGCCGAATGCCGCGGCGCTCTGACGCTCGCCGCCTTTTCCGTATCCGGTGCGACCTTTGCCGGAGAAGGCGTCTCCAGCGCCGGGCTGGTTTCGGGCGCATCGGTCTTCGGCTTGCTGGCCTTCGACGGCGCAACGGGGCCGGCCGATGCCTGGGCCAGAGCCGCTGGCGCCGCGACAATTGCCGCTGGCGCTGCCTCCCTGGCGGCCTTGGCGGCTGCCTTGGCGTCCTTGTCGCGGGTCGTCTTCAGGATTGCCTTTTCGCTCTTCAGCGTCGTCAGGCCGGTGATCGGCTCGGAGGTGATGCGGCCGTTCTGCGGCCCCGGCGTCACCGAGGCGCCCTTGCCGGCATCATAGAGGTCGATGATCTCGGCAAGCCGCTCCGGCGTCAGATCCTCGAACGTATCCTTGAAAATCATCACCATCGGCGCGTTGACGCAGGCGCCAAGGCATTCGACCTCTTCCCACGACAGCGTGCCCTTGTCGTTGGTGTGGAACTGGTCGTGATGGATTTTCGAGCGGCACAAATCCATCAGCGCTTCCGAGCCGCGCAGCATGCAGGGCGTGGTGCCGCAGACCTGGATATGCGCGCGGGTGCCGACCGGATTGAGCTGGTACTGGGTGTAGAAGGTCGCGACTTCGAGCCCTCTGATGTAGGGCATGCCGAGCATGTCGGAGATCGTCTCGATCGCCGCCTTGGTCACCCAGCCTTCCTGCTCCTGCGCCAGCATCAGCAACGGGATGATCGCCGACTGCTCGCGGCCCTTCGGATATTTGTTGATCCATTGCTTCGCCGCTGCCGCATTCGCCCGGTTGAAGGCGAAGGAGACTGGCTGGAGGCTTGCTTCTGCGAGACGGCGGACTGACATTTATCGATCGACCTCACCAAACACGATATCGAGTGAACCCAACACGGCGGTGACGTCGGCCAGCATGTGGCCGCGGCACAAAAAGTCCATGGCCTGCAGATGCGCGAAGCCGGGAGCGCGCAGCTTGCAGCGATAGGGCTTGTTGGTGCCGTCCGAGACCAGGTAGACGCCAAACTCGCCTTTTGGGGCTTCGACCGCCGCATAGACCTCGCCGGCCGGCACGCGGTAGCCCTCGGTGTAGAGCTTGAAGTGATGGATCAGCGCTTCCATCGAGCGCTTCATCGCCGCGCGCTTCGGCGGCACCACCTTGCCGTCGAGGTTCGACACCGGCCCGCTGCCTTCCTTGCCGAGCAGCAGGTCGACACACTGGCGCATAATCTTGGCCGACTGGCGCATCTCTTCCATGCGCACGAGATAACGGTCGTAGCAGTCGCCGTTCTTGCCGATCGGAATGTCGAAATCCATCTCGGCATAGCATTCATAGGGCTGCGACTTGCGCAGATCCCAGGCGACGCCGGATCCACGCACCATGACGCCGGAAAAGCCCCAGGCCCAGGCGTCGGCCAGCGAGACGATGCCGATGTCGACGTTGCGCTGCTTGAAGATGCGGTTGCCGGTCAGCAGTGCGTCGAGATCGTCGAGCGATTTCAGGAACGGGTCGATCCACGTGCCGATATCCTCGACGAGCTGCTGCGGCAGGTCCTGGTGGACGCCGCCGGGCCGGAAATAGGCTGCATGCATGCGCGAGCCGCTGGCCCGCTCGTAGAACACCATCAGCTTTTCGCGCTCGACAAAACCCCACAGCGGCGGCGTCAGCGCGCCGACATCCATCGCCTGCGTCGTCACGTTGAGAATGTGCGACATGATGCGGCCGATCTCGCAATAGAGCACGCGGATCAGCTGGCCGCGCTTCGGCACCTCGATGCCGAGCAGCCGCTCGGCGGCCAGCGCGAAGGCATGCTCCTGATTCATCGGAGCGCAATAGTCGAGCCGGTCGAGATAGGGCACGGCCTGCAGATAGGTCTTGGCTTCGATCAGCTTTTCAGTGCCGCGATGCAACAGTCCGATATGCGGATCGACGCGATCGACGACTTCGCCGTCCAACTCAAGAACGAGCCTCAAAACACCATGCGCTGCAGGGTGTTGAGGTCCAAAGTTGATGTTAAAATTGCGGACGGAGGTTTCAGCCATTCTGGCGTCTCAATTCGTCTTGGCTTTCTCGTCGCCCGGCAGAACGTAGTCCGTCCCTTCCCATGGCGAGAGAAAATCGAAATTGCGGAATTCCTGCTTCAATTCCACCGGCTCGTAGATGACCCGCTTGGCTTCGTCGTCGTAGCGCACCTCGACGAAACCGGTCAGCGGAAAATCCTTGCGCAGCGGATGGCCTTCGAAGCCGTAGTCGGTCAGGATTCGCCTGAGATCGGGGTGGCCCGAGAACAGCACGCCGTAGAGATCGTAGGTCTCGCGTTCGAACCAGTCGGCACCGGGATAAACGCCGGTGATCGACGGCACCACCGTCTCCTCGTCGGCCTGGACCTTGATGCGGATGCGAATATTCTGCTTCGGCGACAGCAGGTGATAGACGACGTCGAAGCGCTTGGGCCGCGACGGATAATCGGCGCCGCAGACGTCGATGATCGAGATGAACTGGCATTTTGGATCGTCGCGCAGGAAGCTCACCACCTCGATCAGATCCTGCGGCTCGACCGAGATCGTGAGTTCGCCATAGGCAAACACCGCTTCGCCGATCCGGCCGCTCAGCTTCTCGCCGAGATAGGTCGAGAGTTCATTCAGGCTCATCATCGCGCTCACCGCTCGATCGTGCCGGTGCGGCGGATCTTCTTTTGCAACAGAAGGATGCCGTAGAGCAGCGCTTCCGCGCTCGGCGGACAGCCGGGCACATAGATGTCGACAGGCACGACGCGATCGCAGCCGCGCACCACCGAATAGGAATAGTGGTAATAGCCGCCGCCATTGGCGCAGGAACCCATCGAGATGACGTAGCGCGGCTCCGGCATCTGGTCGTAGACCTTGCGCAGCGCCGGCGCCATCTTGTTGGTCAGCGTGCCGGCGACGATCATGATGTCGGACTGGCGCGGCGACGCGCGCGGCGCAACGCCGAACCGCTCCGAGTCATAGCGCGGCATCGAGGTGTGGATCATCTCGACCGCGCAGCAGGCAAGACCGAAAGTCATGAACATCAGCGAGCCGCTGCGCGCCCAGGTGATCAGCGCCTCGGTCGAGGTGACGAGAAAGCCCTTGTCGGCCAGTTCGTCGTTGATCTCGAGGAAGAAAGGATCATTCGCCCCCACCGGCTTTCCGGTGCTGGGGTCGAGAATGCCTTTTGGCTTCGGCGCGACGAGCGTGCCGGAATTGTCGCTCAATCCCATTCCAGCGCTCCTTTCTTCCATTCATAGGCAAAGCCGATGGTCAGCACCGCCAGAAACACCATCATCGACCAGAAGCCGAGCATGCCGATCTGGCTGAAGGACACTGCCCACGGAAACAGGAAAGCCACCTCCAGATCGAAGATAATGAACAGAATCGACACCAGGTAGAAGCGGATGTCGAACTTCATGCGGGCATCGTCGAACGAGTTGAAGCCGCATTCATAGGCGGAGAGCTTTTCCGGATCGGGATTGCGGTAGGCCACCAGGAAGGGTGCGGCAAGCAGCGCCAGGCCGACGACCAGCGCCACGCCGATGAACAGGACGATGGGCAGGTACGAACTCAACAATGCGTTCATGCTGCAGCTTTCCGTTGGCGGCCAATCCACTCTGATTACAGCACCGGACCCACTTGCGGAAGCGTGACAGTTTAACCACTGAACCGTTTTAGGGGGCTCTATGCTGCAACGCGGCGAGGGTTAGCGCAGGGCTTTCGGCGAAGCAAGTCAAACCTTGTTCAAAACACGGTGCTCGACGGCATATCCGGATAAACTGGTCCAATCCGCTCCTGTTTGATTTCCTTCGCTTTTTACTCCACTTTTCTCTCCTGACATGGATGCCGCCAGAACCCTGCTAGCATGGTGCGGAATCATCTCTCCCACCTTTGGTCGAACGCCGACAGAGTGCCGTCTGCATGAAGGAAAAAATCTCGCTCGCCATGGCCCGGCGCATCGCGCTTGCCGCACAGGGGTTTGCCGATCCTCGCCCTAACGGCACGCCCGATCGCCGCCATCTGGCCCGTGTGCTTGCCCGGACCGGTCTGCTGCAGATCGATTCCGTCAGCGCGGTGGTGCGTGCCCATTATATGCCGCTCTATTCGCGGCTTGGCCCCTACCCGCTCGCCCTGCTCGACAACGCCGCCGTGACGCGCAAGCGCAAAGTCTTCGAATATTGGGCGCACGAAGCCTCCTTTCTGCCGGTCGAAACCTATCCGCTGATGCGCTGGCGCATGGAACGGGCCGAGCGCGGCGAGGAAATGTATAACGGGCTGGCCAAGTGGGGCCGCGAACGCGCCGCCTACATTGAAGACATTTATCGCGAGGTCGTCGAACGCGGCCCGATCGCCGCTTCCGCCCTGGAGGGCCAGAAAGGCTCAGGCGGCTGGTGGGGCTGGAGCGACGCCAAGCACGCTTTCGAATGGCTGTTCTGGGCCGGCCGCATCACCACCGCGTCGCGTCGTGGCTTCGAGCGGCTTTATGATCTGCCGCAGCGCGTGCTGCCGCCGGCGACACTTGCCCTGCCGGTGCCCTCGCCTGAGGATGCGCACCGCGAATTGCTGCGCATCTCCGCCCGCGCCCACGGCGTCGCCACAGCAGGCGACCTGCGCGACTATTTCCGCCTCTCTCCCGCTGATATCAAAGGCCGCATTGAGGAACTGGTCGACGCCGGTGATCTTTTGCCGGTTCGGGTCGAAGGCTGGAGCAAGCAAGCCTATCTTCACAGGGACGCCCGTTTTCCGCGCAAAATCGAGGCGCGCGCCTTGCTCGCTCCGTTCGATCCGGTCGTCTTCGAGCGGGCGCGCACGGAACGGCTGTTCGACTTCCGCTATCGCATCGAGATCTACACCCCTGCCGAAAAGCGCCAATACGGCTATTATGTGCTGCCGTTCCTGCTCGGCGAAAGGATCGTGGCGCGCATCGACCTTAGGGCTGACCGCCGGGCCGGCGTGCTGCGCGTCCATGCCGCCTATGCCGAGCCCGGCGCGCCGCCGCAAACCGCCGCCGAACTTTTTGAGGAATTGCAGTTGATGCAGGGCTGGCTCGGGCTCGAACGCATCGAGGTGACGCCTGCGGGGGATCTGGGTTCGGCTCTCGCCGACATTGCGGCGTCGTAGACGTGCGTTGACACGACTGCCTCCACAAGCCTAAATCCGGTTCAGACGGTCTCCTCTCGGCAAAGGGAGGAGCCAAGAGGGAATGCGGTGCGAAATCCGATTTCAAATCCGCGGCTGTCCCCGCAACTGTAAGCGACGAGCCAAGGCCGATAACCACTGGGAAAATCCCGGGAAGGCGGCACCAAGGCGATGACCCGCGAGCCAGGAGACCTGCCGTCTAGGACATAAAAATCCGATCGCCTGGCGGGTTTTCCGGGCAAGGAGCCTGATTTGGAACGCGACAGCAGTTTTTCGGCTGAGACAGCGGGCGTATTGTCCGGCGATGATGATGCTCTGGCCGACGTCACCGTGATCGTCTGCGCCTCCTGCCGTGACGAGACCGGCTCCGACGGCCATCCCCGCGCCGGCGAATTGTTGGCCGAAGACACGCGCCGCGCCGCCTCTGGCGAAAATATCCGTATCCGCAGCGTCGAATGCCTCGGCAACTGCAAGCGCCGCCTCAGCGCCGCTATCCTGCGCGACGGCTGCTGGAGCTATGTCTTCGGCGACTTGACCGCGACCAGCGGCGCCGATCTCATCACCGGCGCAAAACTCTTCGCCACCTCGACCGACGGCCTCATCCCATGGCGCGGTCGCCCCGATTGCCTGAAGCGCGGCCTCGTTGCCCGCATCCCTCCCCTCGACCTTTCGAAGGACCAGATATGACCACTTCCGTCTCCCGCGTGCCCTGCACCGTCGTCACCGGCTTCCTCGGCGCCGGCAAGACGACCCTGATCCGCCATCTGCTCGAAAACGCCGGCGGCAAGCGGCTGGCCATCATCGTCAACGAGTTCGGCGACATCGGCATCGACGGCGAGATTCTTAAGGGATGCGGCATCGACACCTGCCCTGAGGAAAACATCGTCGAGCTGGCCAATGGCTGCATCTGCTGCACCGTCGCCGACGATTTCGTCCCCGCACTCGACCAGATCCTGTCGCTGACGCCCAGGGTCGACCATATCCTGATCGAAACCTCCGGGCTGGCCCTGCCCAAGCCGCTGGTCCAGGCCTTCCAGTGGCCGACGGTGAAGAGCCGGGTGACGGTCGACGGCGTCATTGCCGTGGTCGACGGACCGGCGCTGGCCGAAGGCCGCGTTGCCAACGACATGGACGCCCTGCAGGCGCAGCGCGCGCAGGACGAGACGCTCGACCACGACGATCCAGTCGAGGAGGTGTTCGAGGACCAGCTCGCCTGCGCCGACCTGATCATATTGTCGAAGAGCGACCTGATGGACGCCACCGGCTCGGCCCGCGCCAATGCCGTCATCGGCAAGCACGCCGCCCGCGCGGTGAAGATCGTGCCGACCTCGCAGGGCAAGGTCGATCCCTCCGTGCTGCTCGGCCTCGGCCTTGCCGTCGAGGACGACATCGAGAACCGCAAGACCCACCACGACGACGAGCTCGATCACGAGCATGACGATTTCGACTCGTTCGTCATCGATATTCCGTCGATCGCCAATCCCGATGAGCTGGCTTTGCGTGTCGCCACGGCGGCGGAGGAAGAAAACGTGCTGCGCGTAAAAGGCTTCGTCGAGGTCGGCGGCAAGCCGATGCGACTGTTGCTGCAGGCTGTCGGGCCGCGCGTCAACCACTACTACGACCGCGCCTGGACTGCCGACGACGACCGCCGCTCGCGCCTCGTCGTCATCGGCCTGAAAGGGCTGAACCGCCCGGCCATCGAGCGTATTCTCGCCGGCTGACCTCAGGCACGAGCTGCGATGCACATCCTCACCACTACATCCGCCTCGCTCGACGATCTCGCCGAGCCTGTCGATCTCAGGCAGACGCCTGCGGATGTCGTGGCGCTGTCCTTCACCGACAGCGACCTGGCCGGGCTGGCGGCGGCATGGCAGGCAGACGCGGATCGCCTGCCGTCGATGCGGTTGGCGGCCTTGCGCGACCTGCGCCACCCGATGTCCGTCGACCTCTGGATCGACAGCGTCGCCCGGCACGCCAGGGTTATTCTGGTCCGCATCCTCGGTGGTTACGACTGGTGGCGCTACGGCTGCGACCAGCTCGCCTCGACCGCCCGCGCGCACGACATAAAACTGGCGCTGCTGCCCGGCGAATGCCGCGACGAGGATCTGCGACTGATCGAATGCTCGACGCTGCCGCGCCGGGAGCTCGACGGCCTGCTCGGCTATTTTCGCGAAGGCGGCCCGGAGAATATGACGGCGCTGGTGCAAAGGCTGGCAAGTCTCGCCGGATCAGATGTGGCGGTCGCGGAGCCGGTTGTCGTGCCGAAGGCGGGCTACTATCAACCAGGACGCGGTGTCATAGAGCGCGACGTCCCCCCCCCCCCCGGGGGGGGGGGGGCCGCCCCCCCCCGGGGGGGTGGGGTCGCCTGTGAAGTGCGCCAACGCTCTGAAGTGCGCCAACAGCAAAAAACGTCGAGCACTGCCGCAACGACCCCACCCGGCCCTGCGGGCCACCCTCCCCTCGAGGGAGAGGGGGACGTCGTGCCCATCCTCTTCTACCGCTCGATGCTGCTCGCCGCCGATGTCGCGCCGATCGACGCGCTTTTTGAAGCGCTGCGGCAGCGCGGCATGGCCCCCGTGCCGATCTTCGTCTCCAGCCTCAAGGACCCGGCCTCGCTTGCCTTTGTCGAAACCGCGCTTGCCACGCTGAAGCCGGCCGCCATCATCACCGCGACCGCCTTCGCCTCCGGTGCCGAGCCCGGCGTCGAAACCCTGTTCGACCGCGCCGGCGTTCCTGTCTTCCAGGTCATCGTCGCGACGACACGCCGCGATATCTGGCAAGACAACCAGCGCGGCCTGGCGCCCGCCGACCTCGCCATGCATGTCGTCCTGCCCGAACTCGATGGCCGCATTCTCGCCGGCGCCATTTCCTTCAAGGGCGAAAGCGAGGTCGATCCGGCATTGGCCTTCCGCGCCTTCGCCAACCGGCCGGAGCCGGACCGCGTCGCCCAGGTGGCGAACCGTGTCGAGGCGTTCGTGCGCCTGCAGCGCACGCCGCGCGAAAAACGCAAGCTCGCCATCCTGATCCCCGACTATCCGAGCGCCCCCGGCCGCACCGGCTACGCCGTCGGCCTCGACGTGCCGTCGAGCGTGCTGGCGATGCTGCACGACCTGAGCGAACAGGGCTACGTCGTTGAAGGGATTCCGCAAACGCCGCGCGCGTTGCTGGAGATGCTGGAGCGTGGTGAAGGTGGATTGAGGTTGGAGGAGTATCTGACCTTCTCGAAGGAATTGCCGCCGGCGGCCATCGCTGCCGTGACGGCCGCATGGGGGAATGCAGAAGATGAGACAGGTTTGTGCGAGGCACCCCCCTCTGTCCTGCCGGACATCTCCCCCGCAAGGGGGGAGATTGGCAGTTTCGCCGGCGTCTCTCCCTTTGCGGCGTTGGAGATTAGCGAAAGCGGAGATGAGGGCGCAATCTCCCCCCTTGCGGGGGAGATGTCCGGCAGGACAGAGGGGGGTGTTCAAGCGCCTGCTTCTGCAAAATTCCCCTTCCGCGCTACCAGCTTCGGCAACATCACCGTAGCACTGGCCCCCGACCGCGGGCGCTCTGTCGACCGTCGCGCCGACTATCACGACCCGGCCTTGCCGCCGCGCCATGCGCTGATCGCCTTTGGCCTGTGGCTGCGCAAGTCGCTCGATGTCCATGCCCTCGTCCATGTCGGCGCCCATGGCACGCTGGAATGGCTGCCCGGCAAGACAGTGGCGCTCAGCGAATCCTGTTTTCCCGAGATCGTCACCGGCGCATTACCCGTCATCTATCCCTTCATCGTCTCCAACCCGGGAGAGGCGGCACAGGCCAAGCGGCGCATCGCCGCCGTAACCCTCGGCCATTTGCCGCCGCCGCTGACCGGCGCCGGGCTCGACGAGGACCAGCAGCAGCTCGAGCGGCTGGTCGACGAATATGCCCAGGCTGACGGGCTCGACCGCCGCCGCCGCGATCGCCTGGCGAGGCTGATCGTCGAAACCGCTGAAAAGACCGGTCTCGCCTCCGAGGCCGGCGTCGCCGGAACCGACGCGCCCGACGAAGCGCTGCGCCGCATCGATGCCTGGCTCTGCGACCTGAAGGATTTCGCCATCAAGGACGGGCTGCACATCTTTGGCCGCTCAGCCGAGGGCGAGGCCGATCAGCTGCGCCAGCAAAGTGCGGCGGCCGAGAAGTCTGCGCTGATCGCGGCCCTCGACGGCCGCCATATCGCTGCCGGTCCGGCCGGGGCACCGGCGCGTGGCCGCCGCGATGTGCTGCCGACCGGCCGCAACCTGTTCACATCGGATCCACGCACCATGCCGACGCCGACATCCTTCGATCTCGGCAGGGCGGCCTCCAACGAGGTCTTGCGCAGCTACATGCAATCGCATGGCGACTGGCCGCGCTCGCTGGTCATCGACCTCTGGGGCTCGGCCTCGCTGCGCACCGGCGGCGAGGAAATCGCACAAGGCCTGGCGCTGATGGGCTGCCGGCCGCAATGGGATTCCGCCACCGGCCGCGTCACCGGCATCGAGGTGCTGCCGCCCGCCACCCTTGGCCGCCCGCGCGTCGATGTCACCTGGCGTATTTCAGGCCTGTTCCGCGACATGTTCCCGACCCAGATCGCCCTGATCGATGCGGCCGCCAACGCCGTCGCCGCCCGCGACGAGGACGCGACGGAAAACCCGCTCGCCGCAAAAACCCGCGCCGATGGCAAGGCCAGCCCGCGCATTTTCGGCACCTCGCCCGGCACCTACGGCACCGGTGTCGAGGCGTTGCTGTCGAGCGGCGACTGGGCCGCGCGCGAAGAAATCGGCCGCGCCTATCTCGACGCCACCTCGCATGCCTATGGCGGCGCCGAGGGCGAAGCGATTTCAGCGCCCGGCGCCTTCGAGGGCCGCGTCGCCGAGGCCGACCTCCTCGTCCATACCGGAGACGACCCCGGCCGCGACATTTTGGAAGGGTCCGCCGATGTCGCCTTCATCGGTGGTTTTTCGGCGGCGCTTGCAGCGCTTGGCAAGAACGCCGACGTCATCGTCCTCGACACCACGGATCCGCAAAAGCCGAAGCCGCGCTCGGTTGGAGAAGCCGTATCTCGGGTGGTTCGCGCCCGCGCCGTCAACCCGCGCTTCATTGTCGGCCAGATGCGGCACGGGCCGCGCGGTGCCTCGGAATTCGCCGAGACGGTCGACCGTCTCGTCGGTTTCGCCGAGACCACCCATGCCATACCGGGCACGCTGATCGAGGCCGTGCACGACGCCTATCTCGGCGATCCCGAGGTGCGCGCCTTCATCCTGCGCGAAAATCCGGCGGCCGCGAAAATCATCGCCGAGCGGTTTCTGTCGGCGCGGCGGCGCGGTCTCTGGCACCCACTGCGCAATTCCGTCGACGACGACCTCGCCGCCCTGATCGCCGAAGCCCGCGCGTTGGGGGTGGCGGCATGAACGCCTTCTCCCGACGCGGCGCCTGCCCCGCTTTGTCCGCGCCGATGCAGACCGGCGACGGGCTTCTGGTGCGGCTCAACCCGGTCGCTGGAGGACTCTTGCCGAAATCCTTGATCGGGCTCAGTGAATCCGCATCGCGGCATGGCAACGGCATCATGGAGGTGACCGCACGTGGCAGCCTGCAGATCCGCGGCCTGACGCCGGCCAGCGCCCGGCTGCTGGCAATGGAGGTCGCCGCGCTCGGCATCGCAGTGCGCACCGGCCTGCCGGTCGAGACCGGACCGCTGGCCGGGCTGGATCCGCAAGAGATCGCCGACCCACGCCCGCTGGCGGAGCGGATTCGGGCAGCGATTGCTGAAGCCGGGCTGGCACAGCGCCTTGGCCCGAAGGTGTCGGTGATCGTGGACGGCGGTGGACAGTTGGCTATGGATGTGGTGACAGCCGATGTGCGGCTGGCTGCGGTGCGCACCAATGCGGGAATCAGGTGGCAGGTGTCTGTGGCGGGTGATGGGCAGAATGCGAAGCCGCTCGCTACGGTGGGAGACGATGCGGCCCGCGATATCGCCATCGCGATGTTGAGGATGGTCGCCGAAAAAGGCCGCGAAGCCCACGCACGGGATTTGACGGAGAGGCAGTTAGTATCCCTCGCAAGCTGGCATTCCTTCACACCCCCCTCTGTCCTGCCGGACATCTCCCCCGCAAGGGGGGAGATTGAGCTCTCATCACCGCTTTCGCCAATCACTGGCCTTGCAGGACGAGCGGCGGCGTCGGAACTGCCGATCTCGCCCCTTGCGGGGGAGATGTCCGGCAGGACAGAGGGGGGTGCGCAGGATCGCCTGCCTGTCAAATTGTCCGAACCAATACCTTCGCCGATCGGCCTCTTTCCTCTCGCCAGCAACACGGCCGCCCTCGGCATCGGCCTGCCCTTCGGCAGCATGCCGGCGGAGAAGATCATCGCACTCACCCAATACGCCCTCACCCTTGACGCGGCCGAAATCCGTCTGGCGCCACACCGCGCGCTGCTTTTCCTCGGCCTCTCCCCGACCGCCTGCCGCTCGCTCCAGCAGGCCTCCGCCACCCTCGGCTTCGTCACCGACGCAGCCGATCCGCGCACCAGGATCGCCGCTTGCCCCGGTGCGCCGGCCTGCGCCTCCGGCCGGATCGCCACGCGCGACATCGCCGAAACCATCGCCGCAGAAAACCGCGACCTCCTGGATGCCTCCGTCACCCTGCACATTTCCGGCTGCGCCAAGGGCTGTGCCCATCCCGGCCCGGCGGCGCTGACACTGGTCGGCGGCGAAAACGAGGCCGGACTTGTCGTGGACGGGACGGCGAAGGCCCTTCCCGCCGGATACAGGCCAGGCTATGACGCCGCGCACGGCGTTGGCCGCATTGCCGCAGCGATCCGCGAGGCACGATTTCGAGGCGAGACCACCGCCGCCTGCCTGACAAGGCTTGGCGCGGCCGGTGTCACCGAACTCTACCGACAGGAATGAACATGCCCGCCCCCTACGACTACATCCATGACGGCACGGCGATCTATGAGCGCTCCTTCGCCATCATTCGCGCCGAGGCCGACCTGTCGCGCTTTTCCGATGCCGAAGCCGATGTCGCCATCCGCATGATCCATGCCTGCGGCCAAGTCGAGGCCGCGCAGAACTTTGTTTTTTCGCAAGCTTTTGTTGCCGCCGCCCGCGCGGCACTGGCGGCCGGCGCGCCGATCTTCTGCGATGCCGAGATGGTCTCACATGGTGTCACGCGCGCCCGGTTGCCGGCCGGTAACGAGGTGATCTGCACGCTGCGCGACCCGCGGACGTCCGACATAGCGAAAAAGATCGGCAACACCCGTTCGGCCGCAGCCATTGAATTGTGGGGCGAGCGCATGGCCGGCTCGGTCGTCGCCATCGGCAATGCGCCGACCGCACTTTTCTACCTGCTGGAGAGACTGCGCGACGGTGCGCCGAAACCGGCTGTTATCATCGGCATGCCGGTCGGTTTCGTCGGTGCTGCCGAATCGAAGGACGCGCTGGCCGAGAATTCTTACGGCGTGCCCTACGCGATTGTGCGCGGCAGGCTGGGCGGCAGCGCCATGACCGCCGCCGCGCTCAACGCATTGGCGAGGCCGGGCCTGTGAACGCGATTGTAAAAGGCAGGCTTGTCGGCGTCGGCACTGGTCCCGGCGACCCCGAGCTGCTGACGCTCAAGGCCGTGCGCGCGCTGGCCGAGGCCGACGTGGTGGCGCATTTCGCCAAGCGCGGCAACAACAGCAACGCGCGCGCCATCGTCGGCGCGCATTTTCGTCCTGATTTGATCGAGTTGCCGCTGCTCTATCCCGTCACCACCGAAATCGACAAGGATCACAGCGATTATCGGTCGCAGATAGCGGATTTCTACGAGGAGTCGGCCGAAAAGGTCGCCGAGCATCTCAGCGCCGGCAGGATGGTCGCGGTGCTTTCGGAAGGCGACCCGCTGTTCTACGGCTCCTACATGCACCTGCATGTCAGGCTGGCGCACCGCTTTCCAACAGAGATCATTCCCGGCGTCACTGCCATGTCCGGCTGCTGGTCGGCCACCGGAACGCCGATCGTCCAGGGCGACGATGTATTGACCGTGCTGCCGGGCACGATGAGCGAATTCGAGCTGACCCGCCGCCTCGCCGACACCGATGCTGCCGTCATCATGAAGGTTGGCCGCAACCTGCCCAAGATCAGGCGCGCGCTGGAGGCGACCGACAAGCTGGCGCGTGCCGTCTATGTCGAGCGCGGCACCATGCCGGGCGGCGTTTCGATGCGGCTGGCCGACAAGCAGGACGACAACGCGCCCTACTTCGCCATCGTGCTGGTCGCCGGCTGGTCAGGCCGGGCCGCCGCATTGGGAGCCGAAACATGAGCGGCCGCCTGACCGTTATCGGCCTTGGGCCCGGCAATGCCGACCAGGTGACGCCGGAAGCGAGCCGCGCCGTCGCCGAGGCAAGATTCTTCTTCGGCTACAAACCGTATCTCGACCGGCTCGACCTGCGCCCGGACCAGACCCGCGTCGCCTCCGACAATCGCGAGGAGCTGTCCCGCGCCAAGGACGCGCTGGCAATGGCTGCGCAGGGCCACAATGTCGCCGTTGTCTCGGGCGGCGACCCCGGCGTCTTTGCCATGGCGGCAGCCGTCTGCGAGGCGATCGAGGCCGGCCCGGCCGAATGGCGTGCCGTTGACGTTTCGATGCTGCCCGGCATCACCGCAATGCTCGCGGTCGCGGCCCGCATCGGCGCGCCGCTCGGCCATGATTTCTGCGCCATCTCGTTGTCAGACAATCTAAAACCATGGGATCTCATCGAATTGCGGCTGCTGGCTGCGGCCGGCGCCGGTTTCGTCATCGCGCTCTACAATCCGATCAGCAAGGCGCGCCCCTGGCAGCTTGGCCGCGCCTTCGAATGCCTGACTGCGATCCTGCCGGGCACCACACCGGTCGTCTTCGGCCGTGCTGCCGGCCGTCCCGACGAGCGCATCGAGATTTTTCTGCTGGCGGACGCCGATTCAGAAAAGGCCGACATGGCGACCTGCATCATCATCGGCTCGCCGGAAACAAGGATCATCAAGCGCGGCGAAAAACCGGCGCTGGTCTACACGCCGCGTTCGACGGCGGGCCCAAGAAAATGATCGACCATCGCGGCAAGGGCTTCGACGGTTTCAGCCGACGCGACATCCGGCAGCGCCGGCCTGCGGATCATGACCACCTCGATGCCGAGCGCCCGCGCTGCGGCGATCTTGCCGTAGGTCGCCTCGCCGCCGCTGTTCTTGGACACGACGACATCGATGCGGTGTTCCAGAAGCAGTGCACGTTCGTCGGCTTCCCGGAACGGCCCGCGCGCCAGGAGATAGGTCGCGTCGGGCACAGCGAGCCTTGGCTCGACCGGATCGACGCTGCGGATGAGATAATGATGCTGGGGCGCCGCCTCGAAGGCGGCGACCTCCTGCCGGCCAAGCGCCAGGAAAACGCGGCGTGGCGCAGCGGCCAGCGCCGTCACCGCGCTGGCAACGCTGTCGACCAGCGTCCAGCGGTCGCCTTCGGCAGGCTCCCAGCCCGGGCGCCTGAGCGCAACGATCGGCACGCCGGCCTCTCGCGCCGCTGCCGCGGCATTGGCGGAGATTTGCGCCGCATAGGTATGCGTGGCGTCGACCAGCAGCTCGATGCGGGTCTCGCGGAGGTAGGCAGCCAGCCCGTCGGCGCCGCCGAAACCGCCCACCCTCGTCGGTACGCCTTGCGCGACGGGATTTCCGGTGCGGCCGGCCAGCGACAATGTGATCGCAAGATCGGCACGCGCGGCCAGCTTTCCCGCCAGTTGCCGGGCTTCGGTGGTTCCGCCGAGGATCAGAATGCGCTTCATTGGCACCACGTCAGGCCACGCCGAGCTGCCCTTCACCCTTACCCTCTCCCCGTGAAGGACGGGGAGAGGGGGACGCCAGCGTTGCGGCCAGTTCCCTTCTCCCCGTCACTATACGGGGAGAAGGTGCCGGCAGGCGGATGAGGGGCGGCGCGGCATGTCAAACAATAAACAGCCAACACCAAAATGGCTCACAATCGTCGGCATCGGCGAGGACGGTGTAGCGGGTCTCGGCGACGAGGCCAAGCGGCTGATCGCCGAGGCCGAATTCGTCTTCGGCGGCACGCGCCACCTTGCGCTCGTCGTGTCGCTCGCCAAAGGCGAAGCCCGTGCCTGGCCGACCCCTTTCGATGCCGAGATGCGCGACGTGCTGGCGCTTTCCGGCAGGCGAGTCTGCGTGCTGGCGTCGGGCGATCCGTTCTTCCATGGCGTCGGCGTCACCCTTGCTCGCAAAATTCCTGCCCAGGAGATGCAGGTGATTTCAGCCGCTTCTGCCCTCTCGTTGGCCGCCGCCCGCCTCGGCTGGGCGCTGCAGGATATCGAGACCATTTCGCTGCACGGCCGCTCGCTCGACCTGATCCGGCCGTTGCTGCATCCGGGCACCCGCATCCTTGCGCTGACCTCGGACGGCGATGCGCCGGCGGCGATTGCGCGCCTGCTGACCGAGCTCGGCTTCGGTGCCTCGCAGCTGACGTCACTTGAGGCGCTGGGCGGCCCGAACGAAAGGCTGCGCTCGGTGCGCGCAGACGCCTTCGATCTGGAAAAGATCAATCCGCTCAACGTTCTGGCGGTCGAAGTTGACTCAACATCGGGAGCACGCATCCTGCCGCTGACATCGGGCCTTGCCGATCACTTGTTCGAGCATGACGGCCAGATCACCAAGCGCGAGGTGCGCGCCATCACCCTGTCGGCCCTCGCCCCCAGGCGCGGCGAGTTGCTGTGGGACATCGGCGCCGGCTCCGGCTCGATCGGCATCGAATGGATGCTCGCCCATCCGACGATGCGCGCTACTGCCATCGAGGCCGATCCAACCCGCGCCGCCCGCATCCGCCGCAACGGTTCCGCCTGCGGCGTGCCCGGACTTGCCGTGATAGAGGGTTCGGCGCCGCAGGCGCTCGCCGGATTGGAGACGCCGGACGCGATCTTCATCGGCGGTGGCGGCAGCGATACCGGCGTGCTGGAAACGGCCCTCGAGGCCCTGCGTGCTGGCGGCCGGCTGGTCGCCAATGCGGTGACGCTGGAGATGGAGGCGCTGCTGCTCGCCCGTCACGCGTCGCTCGGCGGCGATCTCACCCGCATCGCACTATCCCGCGCTTCGCCGGTTGGCTCGATGCAGGCCTGGCGGTCTGCCATGCCGGTCAGCCAATGGAGCTGGGTCAAGCCATGATGGTCGCGGGCATCGGCAGTCGCAAGGGCGTCAGCGCAAGGGATGTGCTTGCCGCCATAGAAACCGTTCTGGAAGCACATGGGCTGGCGATGACGGCGCTTTCGGCGCTCGCCACCGCTTCTCAGAAGCAGGACGAGCAGGCAATCTTCTCTGCGGGCCGCGAACTCGCTCTTCCAGTGATCGTTGTCGAGGACGCTGCGCTCGAGGCCGCGTCGCCGCGCGCAATCAGCCGTTCCGACCTGTCGCAGGCGCGTGCCGGCACGCCGTCGGTTTCCGAAGCCTCGGCGCTTGCTGCCGCGGGCAAAGGCGCAAAACTGCTCGGGCCGCGCACCGTGCTTGGCCCGGTCACCTGCGCCATCGCCATCAGCGGAGACGCCGCATGACCGTCCACTTCATCGGCGCCGGTCCCGGCGCGGCCGACCTCATCACCTTGCGCGGCAACCGGCTGCTGGCAAGCTGCCCGGTCTGCCTCTATGCCGGCTCGATCGTCGCCCCGGAACTGTTGCAGCACTGCGCGCCCGGCACGAAGCTGATCGACACCGCGCCGATGTCGCTCGACGAGATCGAAGCGGAGTACCTGGCGGCCCACCAGGCCGGCCACGATGTCTCCCGCCTGCATTCCGGCGACCTGTCGGTGTGGAGCGCTGTCGCCGAGCAGATCCGCCGGCTGGAGAAGCACGGCATCGCCTATACGCTGACGCCGGGCGTGCCCTCCTTCGCGGCTGCCGCGGCAGCGCTTCGCCGCGAGCTGACCATTCCCGAAGTCGCGCAAAGCCTGGTGCTGACCCGCATCTCCGGCCGCGCGTCCAAAATGCCGCCTGGCGAAACCCTGGCCGGCTTCGGCCGCACCGGCGCGACGCTCGCCATTCATCTTGCCATCCACGTCATCGACCGCATCGTCGCCGAGCTGACGCCGTTCTATGGCGCCGATTGCCCGGTAGCGGTCGTCTTCCGTGCCTCCTGGCCGGACGAGCGCGTGCTGACCGGCACGCTGGCGACGATCGAGGCGCAACTGGCCGCCGATCCGATGGAGCGCACGGCAATCATCTTTGTCGGCCGCTCGCTGGCAGCGGAAAACTTTGGCGAGAGTTCACTTTACGACGCCCACTACCAGCGGCGTTTTCGCGGACGGGACGGATTGTGAACGACGGCACCGGAAACAACAGAGGAAACACCACGATCGAACAGGCTTTGGCCCGGCTCAACTTCAAGCCGCGCCAGCTTGAGCCCGGCCATGTCTGGCTGGCCGGCGCCGGCCCTGGCGATCCCGGCTGCCTGACGCTGGAAGTGCTGGCCGCACTTGGGCAGTGCGATGCCCTCGTCTACGACGCACTGGTCTCTCCCGATATCGTGGCAGTGGCGTCGGGCGCCGAGCTTTTTTACGCCGGCAAGCGTGGCGGCCAACCGTCGATGAAGCAGGACGACATCACCGCTTTGCTGGTGCGGCTGGCGCGCGAGGGCCGCCGCGTCGTCAGGCTGAAAGGCGGCGACCCCTATATTTTCGGCCGCGGCGGCGAAGAGGCGCTGGCGCTGGCGCGCCAAAACATCCCGTTCCGCGTGCTGTCCGGCCTGACTTCGGGCCTCAGCGCGCTTGCCGGAGCCGGCATCCCGGCCACCATGCGCGGCATCAACAAGGCGGTGATCCTGGCCACCGGCCACGCCGCCGGTACCGACGACGACCTCGACTGGGCGGCAATCGCCCGCACCGGTCAGCCGCTCGTCGTCTATATGGGCATGGCCAATCTGCCGCTGATATCAGCCTCACTGCTTGGCAGCGGCCTGCCGCCTTCGACGCCTGCTGCAGTGATCGTCGCCGCGACGACGCCGCAGGAGCGCATCGTCGTCGCCACCCTTGCCACCATCGCCGATGAGGCGGCCGCCGCCGGGTTGAGCGCGCCGGCGCTGATCGTCGTCGGCGGCATCGTCGCGATGCGCGCGGCATTGGCGGGCGAGCCATGACCCGCGCGATCATCATCGGCGCACCGCGCTCAGGCTCGGGCAAGACCAGCGTCACCATCGGTATATTGCGCGCGCTCGCCCGGCGCGGCCTCAAGGTGCGCGGCGCCAAATCCGGCCCCGATTATATCGACCCAGGTTTCCACACCGCCGCGACAGGCCTTTCCGGCGTCAATCTCGACAGCTGGGCGATGCCGCCTGCTTTGCTCAACGCGCTGGCCGGCGACGCAACTGAAGATGCCGATTTCATCTTCCTGGAAAGCGCCATGGGCCTGTTCGACGGGATTCCGGCTGCTCCGGGCCGCACCGGCTCGGCGGCCGATCTCGCACGGCTCTACGGCCTGCCGGTGCTGCTGGTGCTCGACGTTTCCGGACAGTCGACCACGGCGGCAGCCGTCGCCAAGGGTTTTGCCAGCTATGACCCTGATGTGCGCATGGCCGGCGTCGTGCTCAACCGGCTGGGCAGCGAACGTCACCGCCGTCTCTGCGGCGACGCCATCGAGGCGATCGGCCTGCCGGTGGTCGGCGCGATCCTGCGCGATCCCTCGCTCAACCTGCCGGAGCGCCATCTCGGTCTCGTCCAGGCCGGCGAATATGAGAATTTGATGGCGCATCTCGACCGGCTGGCCGACATGGTCGAACGCTCGCTCGACCTCGACGCCATCATGGCGCTGGCGGCGCCCTTCGCGCCTGCTCCCGGCAGTTTCGACGACGCGCTGCCACCGCCCGGACAACGCATCGCACTGGCAGAGGATGCCGCCTTCACCTTCCTCTATCCGCATGTCGCCGCGCATTGGCGCAAGGCCGGGGCTGAGATCATCCGCTTCTCGCCGCTTGCCGACGAAGCGCCCGGCGAAAATTGCGATGTCTGCTGGCTGCCTGGCGGCTATCCCGAGCTTCACGCCGGCCGCCTCGCGGCGGCTGCGACGTTCAGGGCCGGCATCGAGGCGTTTGCGGCAACACGGCCGGTGCATGGCGAGTGCGGCGGCTTCATGGTGCTCGGCGAAGCGCTGGAGGACGCATCGGGCGAGACGCACGCGATGCTCGGCCTGCTCGGTCACTCGACCAGCTTTGCCAAGCGAAAGATGAACCTCGGCTACCGCGAGGCGCGGCTGCGCGCCGATTGTCCGCTGGGAGACCGAGGCGCGCTGATCCGCGGCCACGAATTCCACTATGCGCAGATGATTGCCACCGGCAGTGACGAACCCTTGGCCGACCTCGCTGACGGCCAAGGCAATCCGCTCGGCGCCTCCGGCTACCGCCGCGGCCATGTCAGCGGCGCATTCTTCCATGCCATTGCGAGAGGCGAATGACACTCTCCACTCGGCAAATCCTCGATGACATCGCGCTCTGCGTCGTCTTCTTCACCCGGCTGCCGCTGCCGGTCGTCGATTTTCGGGACCGCAGCCTTGCTGCCGCGATCTGGGCAGCGCCGGTTGCCGGCCTCGCCGTCGCTCTGATCGGCGCCCTGGTCTACGCGGTCGGGACCTGGCTCGGTCTTGCCGCCGGCCCGGCAGCAGCCCTTGCCCTTGCCGCGATCTTGCTCGCCACCGGCTGCATGCATGAAGACGGGCTTTCGGATGTCGCCGACGGCTTTGGCGGCGGCAGGACACGCGAGAAAAAACTGGAGATCATGCGCGACAGTCGTATCGGCGCCTACGGCGCCTGCTCGCTCGCCCTGTCGCTGCTGATCCGCTGGAGCGTGCTTTCGGAATTCGCCGGCCCGGCCCAGATGTTCTGGGCTCTGATTGCCGCGCATGCCGCCTCGCGCGGCTTGTTCGGCGCTTTCATGCATCTTTTGCCGGCGGCGCGCAGCGACGGCCTCTCGGTCGATGCAGGCACCATGTCGGCCGAAACCGCCATTGCCGGCGCCGCGCTCGGCACCGTCGCGCTGCTGGCGCTAGGGTTCGGTGGCGCGGTCGCCGCGCTTATCCTGCTCGGCCTGTTGTTTGCCGCCTTCCGCGAGCTGTGCCGCAGCCAGATCGGCGGCCAGACCGGCGATACGGTCGGCGCGCTGCAGCAGTCTGGCGAGATCGCAATCCTGCTCGTTGCTTCCGTTTTCCTTTCCTGACTCTGTTTCGGAGATTTTTCCCCCATGCCTTTCAAATCGCTTGATGAATTGCGCGCGACCTGCCTCGATCTGCCTGCCGGCAGCGACGCCGCGGCAAATGCTGTCGCCCGCCGCCAGGACACGCTGACCAAGCCGCAAGGCAGCCTCGGCCGGTTGGAAACCATAGCGGCTTGGCTTGCCCGCTGGCAGGGCCGCGACATGCCGCAGCTCGATCGCGTAAAAGTCCTGGTTTTTGCCGGCAACCACGGCGTCACCGCACAGGGCGTGTCGGCCTTCCCGTCGGAAGTCACCGTGCAGATGGTGGCGAATTTTTCTGACGGCGGCGCCGCCATCAACCAGCTCGCCCGCATCGCCGGCGCCGAGCTCGACGTCATTCCGCTCGACCTCGATTATCCGACCCGCGATTTCACCCAAGGGCCGGCAATGGACGGCGAAGCCTTCCTCGCCGCCGTCTCGGCCGGCTACGGCGCGGTGACCAAAGACCTCGACCTCGTCTGTTTCGGCGAAATGGGTATCGGCAACACCACGCCGGCGGCGGCCATTTCGGCCGCCTTGTTCGGCGGCGGCGCGGAAAAATGGACCGGGCGCGGCACCGGCGTCGACGATGCCGGCCTGGTGCGCAAGATCATCGCCATCGAGGCCGGCCTCAAGCGCCACGCCGAAGCCCTTGCCGATCCGCTGGGGATCGCGGCAGCCCTTGGCGGGCGTGAACTCGCCGCCATTTTCGGTGCGACGCTGGCCGCGCGCCATTCAGGCGTGCCGGTGCTGCTCGACGGCTTCGTCAGCACCGCCGCCGCCGCGCCCTTGGCAAGGTTGCACCCCGCCGGCCTCGCCCACACGCTTGCCGCCCATGTCTCGGCCGAATCCGGCCATCGCCGGCTGCTCGAGGCGCTCGGCCTGCCGCCGCTGCTCGACCTCGGCATGCGGCTCGGCGAAGGCTCCGGCGCCTGCCTCGCCGTCAACATCGTCCGCTCCGCGCTCGAATGCCATGCCCGCATGGCAAGCTTTGCCGAGGCTGGTGTTTCGGAGAAGTAATCTCGTCAAACTGATCAAGTCTTGACCGATTGCTCGATGGATCACGGCAGCATCGGGGAACCTGGCCGGCCCGAGCACGTTGTGGCCGGTCAGCCCGGGTTACGCATGCAACAGCTTTTCCAGGAATTCGGCCATCCGACATACGTCCCGTTCCCCGTTATTGCGGCGAGGCTTCTCTTGGCGTCGATCTTCGGTGCGGCGATCGGCTTCGAACGCGAATGGCGAAATCGGCCTGCCGGGCTTCGCACCCATATCCTGGTCTGCGTGGCGGCGGCTACCTTCGGTATTCTGACGATTGAAATTATTCACGCGCCGATGTTTCAGCAGGATTCCGTAAGGGTCGATCCGATTCGCGTTGTCGAAGCGGTCACCGCCGGCGTCGCGTTCCTTGCTGCCGGAACGATTTTGTTTTCGAAGGGCGAGGTTCACGGGCTGACGACCGGGGCTGGCATGTGGCTCTCCGGGGCAATCGGCGTGGCCTGCGGGCTCGGTCTGTGGCAAGTGGCGGCACTCGGCACGCTTTTGGTGCTGGTCGCGGCAGGCCTTCTCTATAGTTTTGCCCACAAGTCCGGTATTGGCGAGAACGCCGGACCAGAAAAGCCCAAGTCGGAAGAAGACGTGCCCAAGCGGCCCAGAGGCTGAGGCTGCAACTGGAACCGAACGCGAATTGGAAACCAACCGTCAGATTTGGAACCGCTATGTTCGCGACACTCTTTCAGGCAGCGAGAAAGCGAGTAATATCAACGGATTAAATGGTGGGTGCGACAGGGATCGAACCTGTGACCCGCTGATTAAGAGTTAGCGGTGTTTTCTCGGGCTAAGTGCCTGATTTTGCACCTAAATCCTTGAAGAGCCTCGTATTTCCGATCGCCAAAGAGCGTCAAAGTCGGAAATAGCGGGTGTGTTCGGCAACACGATGCCGAACACACCTCACGGTCAACGAGGAAAAATGTCGATACAACCAATGGGTGCCGGGTCGAAAAAGCCCTGGCCTGAAGGCACCATCGAAGACTGGCAGCAAGGAGCCAGCTATGGGTGGCTCGCAGACAAGTACGGACGATCGTATAGCACGGTGGTCAAACTCGTCCGTCGAGCCAAGGAAATGGGGACGAAGCGGGTCGAAATCACATCGAGCAGGCGTAGGGGCGGCCGACAGGCCCTGGCCGGCCAGAAGCCGTTGAGCTACGGGCATCACTCGATTGGGATCCGTCTCAACAAATTCCGGGAAATCGACCATGCCTTCACATATCAGGAGATGGCTGATCAGATCCGGGTCAACCGACTCACGGTGCGGAAGATGGAGCTCGGGCTCCACGACTTCACCGTACGGGAGCTGCAGAGCCTCGCTTCCGTAATGAGCACCAGCATAGAGGAGTTGATGAGACCATTCGCACAATGATCGATGAACGCCTGAAGAATTATTGGGGAGCCGTCCGCGGACTGCGACAGACCCCCAATCGCACGGAGTGGCTCAAAGGTCCTTTCCAGCTGGCTATCACGCTGGAAAAGGACCCGAGGCTCCGAGCGCTGCTCACGAGCATTCATAACGAGGAAGTCAAACAGCCGGCCTAGTGCCGGCTTTTTTATTGGGAGACGGAAATGAACGACAACCTGAAACCGACGATCGCCGAGCTGCTGGATCTGAAAGCGAAGCTCGAGCCGCTGGAGGCCCAGTATGAGGCCGCCAAGGAGGTCATCCGCGCAGCCGGCGCCGACACTTACGACGTCCCCGGGAAGGGCAAGGTGATCGTCGGCGCCCCGGTCAAGAAGGTGGCTAAGGGCACCGAAATCGTGATTGACCCCGAAAAGCTCGCCCTTGCGAACGCAAAACTGAAAGCACAGCTTTTCGCCCTTGGAATTCTAAAAACCGAGACGATCTATACAAGAGCGTCGAAAGCCAAGGTCGAAGTCAAGCTCGCAGAGGAGGTCAAGAAGGCAGCGTGAACGGCATACACTGGGAAGGCGACATCGCCTTTCTCATCCAGGGCGAGAGGATAACAACCGCCTTTAACTTCGAGATCCCGTGTCCGTTCGAGTCGAGCAAGAACCCCTGCGATCATCGCATCGATCTCCGAGCTGAAGTAGACCCCTCCCGCTTCCACACCGACCCGCTCGTAGACGCCATGTCACCCGTCCCCCAGAACATGGGGGACCAAGCGGTGTTCACCTCGCAACAAGACCTCTCCATCATCCTGGCGACACTCTCCAGGATGTCGAGCCCAACCCGGCTCCCGATCGCTCCCTTCTGGAGCCTCCGACCTGACAAGATCATCAGATCCCTCGGATACACCAACGTCCAGCCCCTCGTCCTGACCGGCGTTCGGGCCAAGGACAAGCGTTTCGTTGATCAGGTCCTGGAGGCGGTCCCCTACCTCCCCCGCCGGCTTGTCCTGCAGGGCGAACCCACCCTCGTTCTCCGGCCGGAGGCGAGACGAACAACCACAACTCTAGGGCAAGTCAATATTGCCGATCTCGTCTCCCTACCATGGGAGGCGTACGGCGCCCATTTGCTCAAACAACACATGCTTTCAAAAGGACACTGAAAATGAACACCGAACGTCAAGCCAACGTCATTGCCGCCGTCTTCCACGAGAACAGCCGCAAGTACCACTATTTCTGCCCGTACCCGGTGCGCGTCGGTGACCATGTCATCGTCGACAGTCCGTACAACGGCTACACCTGCGTGAAGGTCGTGGACATCCTCCCGAACGGCTCGATGAAGGCGACCAAGAACGTCATCCAGGTCGTCGACGACACTGAATACAAGGCCCAGGCTGAGCGCAAGCGACGGGCCGCCGAGATCGAAGCTCAGCTGGACCGGCGGGCCAAGGAATTCTCGAAAATCCAGTTCTTCAAGAAGCTCGCCGAGATCGACCCGGTCGCCAAGGATCTCGTCGAGGAGCTGGAAAAGCTGGCGGCATGAAGAAGCTCTGGAAGGAGATCCGGCACGGCTGGAAAATGATGCGCCGGTGGTGGGCATGAGAGGGATCGACCTATTCATCCTGCTCGTCTTGGTCCTCTCTACTGCGGGTATCAGCTTCACTGTCGGTGCCGAACACAGTCGGCAGCAGATCCGCAATATGGCCGAGGAATTGGCGAACGAGCCCCAAGGCACCAACAGCTTCTCTCGATGCCTCACCCAAATGTGGGAGCAATCGGGGGAGCTCGACCCGACCTGGAAAGGGCAACGCCAATGGCATCTGAACTGAGTGACCACCATCGGTTCTGCCGGATCGACTACTGGAAGCGGAACGACGAACAATATCTCGTTTCGTCCTCCAAAGAGGAGGACTGGACCGAATGCGTAGTTGGACCGTTGAGCACCTACTCCCCCTACGGGGAGCAGCGGTTCATCCGTGGCCCGGACTCCGACTACCAGATCCAGAGCCTCGTCTCGCTTCTGCGCCAGGCCTACGAGCTCGGCCAGCGAGCCAAGCTCTGCCAAATCCAAAACATGCTGGGGATCAACTCATGATCGACCACGACCTGAAAGTCCTGCGAGCCGTCGCGGGCGACGATGACGCCATTGATGGGTGGGGCGCCGCAGTCGGCGTCTCGCTCGGTTACCTGCAGGGCTCCGGCTACGTGACCCAGAGCATGTGGCCGGAACCCACCGACAAGGGCTGGAACTACCTCCGCGACGAGGGGATCGAGATCTACGGGAAGCTGGAGATGTTCGACGGCCAGCTCCGGCGCGTCGAAGACCCCACCCGCCACGGCTGGTTCCGCTTCAACAAGCACTACGACCGCGGCGGCTACTGCGACAATCCTGCACGAGGATATTGACCATGATCACAACGAGGGAATTCAGCCACAAGGCTGAAGCCATCTCCAAGGCCGCCGCCCGATACGAACAGATCCACATGGCCCTCAAGTGGTTGGATGAGTTCGAGAAGGGCAACGATATCAAACCGAGTTTCAGCGGCCACATCGCCTCGTCCTGCCCCGGCTACAAAGAGCTCATGTTGCTGCTGGGTGAGCTCGGCCAAAACCGCATGAAGGAGTTCATCACGGAGTTCAAGAAGCTCGCTTGGGAGCAACTGAGGGACCTCGACAAGAAGTATGGATAACACATCAACCAACCGGAGAAAACTATGTCTGAACGCAATATAGCTGCCTTCACCGCATCCTCGTACGCTGGGCACTACCCGCCTTACATTTCCATAAACGAAGTTGATGGTGAGATTGAAATCTCAGTTCGATCGGCAGGGAGCGGCCTCGCCGATGGCACATATGCAAAGATCAGCCTGACCCCAGATCAGTTCGACGCGCTTGTTGAACCGGTGATCGCGCTTTCGCTTGTCAAAACTAGCAGAGCCTCAGCCGCGGCCGCACTACTTCTCGCCGCTGGAAAGCTCGGTGGAATGAAGCGTGCCGCCGTGCGCTCAAATATAGTCGGGCACCTTTCCGAGGCTTATCGGGCGGCCGAGTTTGAGCTTCAACACCTCGCCGAGACGGTGAAGCGCGGGGATGAAGTTCGCGACCACAACGGATTGGTTCATCGATTTGGCGGCGCTGCCAATGCCGAGCCGAACTTCATCGATCTGGGCGGGCGTCCCGGCGATGTACCGCGGTACATCCCGGGTGACGCACCGTGGCCTGCAGATCATCCCCGAGACGAGCACGGCCGGTTGCGAAAATGACTGATCTAGCTAGCCGCCTGGAAGAGGCTCGAGCCGAGGTCACTCGGCTCGAGCGAGAGATCGCCCAGGGGCCGTGCCGGGAGTACGGCCACCAATGGCAGTCCCACGGTGGCTGCAACGCTGGCTGCAGTGAAAGCTGCGGCTGCTCGGTCCCCGTCAACGTCTGCGCGAAGTGCGGAGACTGTGACTACGGCGACAACGAGGAAGCGGACCAGGTCCGCAAACATTGTGAGAAAACGAATGGCTGACCTTCTATTTCTCGAGGTCGAGCGAGCCTCCAGCGACGACGTCAAGTTTTACGACGACGCCAGCCCACTTGCGACTGGCTGGTATCGCTACGAGGACAGCTCGGCCTACCACTCGAGCATCCACCTGCGCCGGTTCCGGATCCTCCGGGAGACGCCGAAAGGCGTCTGGCTGGACGACTACGGCCAGGAGCGGTTCGTCCTGAAGGACGCCAGGAGGCGTTGGGCATACCCGACGATCGAGCTCGCTCGCGAGTCCTTCCTGATCCGGAAGCAAAAGCAGGTCGCACACCTGGAAAACTACCTGGCGCACGCAAAGGCAGTGTGCGATGCAGCGGAGAAATTCTTCAATGGATGATGGTGTATCGCTCCGCGATTACCAGATTGCCGACCTCGCCTACTATATCCGCAACCCGAAGTGGCTGAACCTGTCCGACCCCGGCACAGGAAAGACACCCTCGGTCTGCGTGTATCAGTGGTGGTTGTGGAGGGAGCATGGCGTAGGTTCTGCGTTCGTCATGCCCCTCTCACTTCTCAAGAAGAACCGGGACGAGATCCTCCGCTTCACGGATTTCAAGCCCGACGAGGTGACGATCGTGACTGGGCTGCGGCCCCTGTCCCCTTCCCAGCAGAAGCTCGCCACCACGCTGCTTGAATGGGACCACAGCCGCAGCAAGTATGAGCTGTTCGGCTCGCAGAAGGTCACCTTCAAGGCGCTGCTCGACGCCGGCGTGGCGCGCAAGGACATGACCATCGACAAGCGGATGCTCGTCGCCCGCACCAAGCTGCCCTACGAGTTCGCCAACCCCGGCAACACAAAGGTGTTCCTGATGGGGTTCGACGCCTTCTCAACCCACTGGTCGGCCCTGCCGAAGTTCGTCAAGGCGGTCCAGGTGGACGAGATCCACAAGGGCTACAAAGGTGACGCCTCGCAGCGGACCCAAGGCTTCTACGCTTCGTTCTCCTCGGGGCCGATGGAGTATTTCGGCGGCATGACGGGCACGCTCGTCTCCGGCCGTCTGGACAGCGCCTACCCGGCGATCCGCGTGATCGAGCCGCGCTACTATCCCTCCTACAAGGGCTTCTACTACTACCACTCGATCGAAGATCCGATAACCGGAAAGCTCAAGGCGTGGCGCAACCACGAAAAGCTGTCGGCGATCTTCGGCAAGCATGGCATCCGCCGGACATTCGAGATGGTCTACGGCAAGGAGGCCAAGGTCATCATCCCCGAGTGGGTGGAGATGTCCGAGAAGCAGCGCGAGCTCTACAATAAATTCAAGGACGAGGCCTTCCTCGAACTGGAGAAGTTCTATCTCGACGGCACCCAACCAGGTGTTGGCTTCATCCGCGCCCGCCAGATCATGGAGCATCCGAACTCGTTCCCAGACCTGTCGACGGGAGAAGGCACCATCGACATCATGAAGGGCGCCCGCTGCGGTAAGGAGGAACGCCTCGACATCCATTTCGAGGACCACGCCCGCACCGGTAAGCCGGTGATCGTCTATGCCGCCCTCAAGCCTCAGCAGTATCGGATCCTGGAGCTGGCCCGCTCCTACGGGCTGAAGGCTGATATCCTGAACGGCGACGTCACGCCTAAGCAGCGGGGCGAGGTCGACCTGGCGTTCCGCGAGGGGCGCCTGAACTGCATCATCGCCTCGCCGGCCGTCGCCGACGTGGGCTTCAACTGGCAGTTCTGTGGCGACCAGGAGGTCGACCACATGATCTTCGCATCGCTCGATTTCCTCGACACGACGGTCCTGCAGGCCTACCGGCGCGCGATCCGCGGCAAGCGTGGCAAGCCGCTGCGCATCACGGTCCTGCTCTACGAGGACAGCCTGGATAACCGGATCACCTGGATCATCTACGAGAAGAGTTTGGACGCCCACAAGGTGGACCCAACTCAGCCGGTGCTCAAGCTGTTCGAGCACAACATTGAAGGAGAAGAACTAATGAAGGAGGCAGCATGAAGATTGTGTACGCTCGATGTGAGGGTGATTGGGAGGGCATCTATATAGACGGCATCTGCACCCACCAGGAGCACTCGATCAAACTGATGGACGTCCTGCAAAACATCAAGGACGAGAAGAGGATCATCACCGAGCTCGAAACCAAGTGGACCAACACGGACTGGATGGACCAACGCGGGTCACTTCCAACAAACATTGAGGAGGTCGTCTGGGAACAATAATCCCGATACTATAGGACAAGAAGAGAAGGCCCGTCGAATTTCGGCGGGCCTTTCTTATTTCTCCATTACCGCAACAATGCGGTGTTGAAAACGCAAAACTGAAGGAACTGTTCATGAACAATATCGACGCTGCCATCAGCCAGGCCACCGCCGCCGCTGCCGCCATCCCCCAGGACAATGCTCAGCACAACAACGCCGGCACCGCCGTCGCTCCTGCTTCGCAGAACCAGGGTGCTGTCGCTGCCGGTCGTCCGATGGGCCTCGACGACGCGATGGCGGGTGCCATTGTCGTCGACGAATGGCTCAAGGTCAACGAGCACGGCCTGCAGATCGGCGCCAAGAAGCCGCTTCTGGAGGAAATCAAAGTGCGGATCGACCTGAGCGACGTCGCCTACAGCGAGTCGGTCAAGTACGGCAATCCGGCGACCTACCGGAAGACCTACGACCGCGTGATGACCACGGACGGCTCGACCTGGCCCCAGGCCCTGTCGGAAGCCCGTGCGGTGGACCCGAAGGCCCGTCCATACAAGTCCGCGGACATTAACCTCGAACTCGTGGACGACATCAAGCTGAAGGACGAGACGGTCAGCGCCGGCACCGTTCTCGGTCACTCGTTCTCGACCACCGGCTTCAAGAGCTTCGCCAAGCTCGTCAAGCAGATGACCAAGGACGGCGCCGACCCGGCTGGTGACACAATCGAGGTCACGGTGGGCTACATCGAGCAGACCTCGAACGGCAACACCTGGGGCATCCTCGACTTCCGCGACTACAAAGTCGTCGGTTAAGCCCAACTGGGGCGGGGCTTAGCCCCGCCCTTTTTCTTTCGACAATCTGGAGAACAAAATGGACGACACCGAAAACAGCCAGACCGTGGCTGCAGGACAACTGCGCGCCTACATCGAGCGGATCGAGCGGCTTGAAGAAGAAAAGCAAACGATCAGTGACGACATCAAAGAGGTCTACGCCGAGGCTGGTGGGACCGGCTTCGACAAGAAGGCTATCCGCAAGATCGTCGCCCGCCGCAAGCTGGATGCCGCCGAGCGTCAGGAACAGGACTCGATCCTGGATCTGTACGAGGAAGCCCTCGGCATGGCGACCGCCGATTGATGCTCCGCGTGTACGATATGAACTCGTACATGAGGGTGGTGCTCGAGACCGACATTAGCGGTCTCGGGCCCCGCAACTTCATGCAGGACGTGTTCGCCTGTCCCGACCCAGTCATCTGTGTTTGGGACGGACCCAAGGGAAGCCAGAAGCGCCGCGAGATTTTCGCCGGATACAAGGTCGGCCGTAAGGCACCGGACACCGGCATCTACAACGGCTTCCACATGACCCAGCGTGCGCTGGAGCACACGAAGGCCATCCAGATCAAGGTCCCCGGCTACGAGGCCGATGACGTGATCGCGCTATTGACCCGCCGCTACGCCCCCAAGGGCCAGACGGTCGCGATCTTCTCCAACGACTACGACATGATGCAGCTCGTCGGCGAGTTCCCCAAGAACGTCGTCTGCGGGGCGAAGCCGAAGGCTGATGTCCAGCCCCAGCATGTGCGTCTCTACAAGACGTGGGTCGGCGACAGCTCGGACAAGATCCCCGGCGTGCCTCGCTTCGGTGAGAGCCTCTGGCTTGAGAACGGCCCCGTGCGGCTCCAGCGCGCCACCGACAAGATCTTCGCCGGCGACACCAGCTGGCCTGGGGACGTCAAGCTCTACCCCAAGATGGTCGAGTGGCTCTGCGAGAACCCCGACCAGTTCAAGGCCTTCTGGGAGATCGTCGGCTTCCTGGACGTGCCGGAAGACCTCGTGACCGAGCACACCACCATCGGTCAGCCCGACTACGCCAAGGCTGACGCAGCCCTCCGGGAGTTCATGCAATGACAATCAAGACCGTGCTGGTCGACGCTCGCAACGTCGAACAGTTGATCCCGCACATCGTCAGCCAGGTGAAGGCCAATCCCTTCAACGGACTGGACTGCGAAACCCAGGACGATGCACGCCACGAGGGCCTGAACCAGTTCATGAAGGTGGACCCGGTCAGCCGGAAGAAATCGCCGGCCAAAAAGCTGGTGTTCGATATGCGCCGGACTGTCATGACGGGCTTCTCGGTCTACCCCGAGACGTCGGACACAGCCTACTACCTGAACCTGGCGCACGCCGACGTCCAAAACCGCATCCCCTGGGACGCGGCCAAGGCGGTGTTGGAGGCCAAGGCCGGCGACGCCTACTGGATCGCCCACAACGCTCCCTACGAGTTGAGCGCATTCAAATCCTGCTTCGGCTTCGATCTGCCGGAGATCATCTGCACCCTGCAGATGTGCGTGTCGGCCTATGGTCCCGACGAGTACGACATCAACAACTTCCGCTACGCCGGCCGCGGTGCTTTCGCCCCGCTGATCCCGCAGATGATGCAGCTTTGCTCGCAGGGTGGTTTCGACACCGAGAAGGGTGAATTCACCGACAGCCGACTGGCCGAAATTGTCTACTCGATCATCGGCAAGCAGTCGAAGGCGGCGCACAGCTATAACGGCTACGTCAACGACCTGGCCTATGGCTACGGCCTGAAGAAGGCGGTGAAGTCGTGGTTCGGCTACGACATGACGACCTTCGAGCAGGTGCTCGGCGACAAGGCCCACATGGGCCAGCTGACGGGCGACGAAGTCGCCGCCTATGGCGCCGACGACGCCTACTGGGCGCTGCGCATGTTCCGTCGACTGCTCCAGTACATGGTCGACACCAACCGCGGCGTCACGCAGACGTTTTTCAACCAGGAGAACCCGATGATCCACCTGTTCGCGCAGATGCGCGAGGTGGGCATGAAGGTGAACTTCGACAACATCCTGGCACGCCGTGCAGAGGAGCGCGAGAACACCGCTGAGGTGCTCCGCAAGACCAAGGCCAGCGTCAAGGAGCTGTTGCCGTTCCCGGAGGAGAAGCACCCCGGCCTGCAGAAGCGCGACAGCTGGTATCAGAAGGGCGCCGACAAGTACCGCAAGCAGATCGAGGACTGGTGCAAGCTGCCGGACTGGCCGGACGCTTACAAGCAGTGCATCCAGGTTCGTGGAGCGGTGTCGAACGCCTGGGCGAGCGAGAAAGGCCAGCCCGAGCCGAAGGGCGTCAATCTCTCGCACTACATGCCGATGCGGACGATCTTCTATGACCTGACGGGCACCAAGGTGATCGTCAATCAGAACAAGACCCAGTCCGACGCTGAGGCGCGCGGCAAGCTGATCGACCGCTTCAAGGAGGACGGCCACGAGACGGCCAAGAACCTCCTGGTCTCGATGGGCGAGCTCGCCAGCATCGAGCAGCGCATGAAGCTCTACCTGACGCCCTACAGCCAGCTCACCGACCCGGAGACCGGCCGGATGTATCCGACCGTCACCTCCATGCTGGCGTCCCGGCGCATGGCCTGTGAAGACCCGAACGCCATGCAGCTCGCCAAGCGTGGCGAGAGCACGTACGTCCGTGGCTTCTTCGAGGGGGACGATGACGACCATCTGGTTCTGTCCCGCGACTGGTCGGCTATCGAGCTGGTCATCATCGGGGAGTTGAGCCAGGACCCGACGTTCATCGACGCCTACTGCCAGATCCCGCACAAGGATCTGCACGCCGGCTCGGCGACCGCGGTGCTCGCGGCCGACTGTGGCGGCCTGACGGAGACAATCTTCAAGTCGCTGGCGAAATTCGACACGGTCGAGACCTTCCTGGAGGAATTCGGCGGCCAGTTCAGCAACCACGACCGTCTCTTCACCAACCTCAAGGGCGAGCCGCTCGAGCCGAACAAGGCCTACAAATACTGGCGCACCGAGGCCGGCAAGAACTCGAACTTCAACTACTGGTTCTCGGGCTGGCTGGCGACCATCGGTGAGCGGATGGGCTGGTCGCAGGAAAAGACCAAGATGGCGACCGAAATGTATCGGGACCGCTTCTCGGTCGCCGAACAGTGGCGCACCGGCCTGATCGAAGAGATCGCGCGTGAAGGCGTCGTCTACCTGCCGGACGGCCACCGTCGTGTCCGTTGGGAGGCCACGAACCAGTGGCTCATGTCGTTCAAGTCCAAGTTTGACATGGGCTCTGGTGCGGAGTTCGCGACCTATAACGCGCTCGTCCACTGGATCGCGAAGAAGATCCAGAAGCGGGCGTTCAACCAGGGTGTCAACTCGGTCGTTCAGGGCACATGCGCCACCATCGCCAAGCGCACGGCGATCAGGGTGATGGCCAGGATGAAAGAGATGGGCTGGGACTTCCGCATCATGCGGCTCATGGTCCCGATCCACGACGAGCTCGTGTTCTCGGTCCACCACAAGCATGTGTTGCCGGCAATGAACATGCTCGGCGACGTCATGAACAACCATCCGGACATCTTCAAGGCTTGCAAGCTCGACAGTTCGCCGGCGCTCGGCGTCACCTTCGAGCCCTATGACCCGAAGAAGGCACCGGCTGGCCAGATCGAGCTCTACGAAGCGCCCAAGCTCCCCGGCGTGCTGCCGGAAGACACCGAGGGCCAGCGCCTGAACGACGACCAGGTCCTGTCGGTCGTCGACTACCTCATGTTCCAGAAACGCAAGCTGCTCAAGGAGGCCGCATGAAGCTGCAGCTCATTGGTCGTCACATCCGTGACGATCAAGACTTCGTGGTCTCGGAGGTCAACTCCGAGGTCAACATCCTGATCCTGATCTCCTTGATGGAGCAGAAGATCGAGGAAGACCGGCCAGAGGGCTCCAACTGGCGCTACTCCATCCAACCTACTGAGGAGGCTTACAAATGAGCATCATCACCGCCAGGGCCAAGCTCCTGGCGATTGCCGATCGCGCCCCGACCGAGCTCGGCGTCGAGATCATCGACATCGTCGAACAGGAAATGTTCCGCGCACCACCCATCCGGAAGGCTCGCAGCAAATCGACAAGCCTCACCGAGGGAATGCGCCGGCGGATCAAGCGCTACGCCCACGAGAACCCCGACGCGACCTTCCATGAGATCGCCACGCACCACAACGTGTCGATCGGCCGCGTCTCCGAAACCCTCAACGACAAATACCCCAACCGAAAGGCCAGCATTCAGTGATTTCATCCAACCCGATCTATAAGCTCGACACCCAGGGCCGTCTGCGCAGCTGGCGATACGAAGTTGACGGCAACCGCTGGCGCTCGACATCTGGACTGGTCGACGGCGCCCAGACGCCCACCGAGTGGACCGTCTGCTCGGCCAAGAGCCAGGAGACCGATGAGGCGCAGGCCCTGTTCGAGGCCGAGGCCGAGGAGCGCAAGAAGCTCGAGCGCCAGTATCACCGGACGCCCGAGGCCTGCGCCACGCCGAACTTCTTCGAGCCGATGCTCGCTAAGGGCTATAAGGGCAAGATCCAGTTCCCGATCGCCAGTCAGCCGAAGCTGGACGGCATCCGCTGCATCGCCCGCGCCGAGGGTCTGTTCACCCGCCAGGGCAAGCCGATCGTCTCCTGTCCGCATATCGAGGAAGAACTGGTGCCGTTCTTCATCGCCGACCCGGACCTGGTGCTCGACGGCGAGCTTTACAACCACGCCCTGAAGGCTGACTTCGAGCAGATCGTCTCGCTTGTCCGCAAGCAGGAGCCGAACCCGGCGACCGCCGGTGTGGTCCAGTACCACGTCTACGACATCCCCTCGTTCGACGCAGGCTTCTTTGCCCGCTCGGCGGTCGTGAGTGCCATGCTCGTCGATTGCACCCACCTGGTGTCCGTCGAAACCCGGATGGCCTTCAACCAGGACATGCTCGACGCCGACTACAGCGAGTATCTGGCGGAAGGCTATGAGGGTCAAATGGTGCGCCTGGACAACCCGTACGAGATCGGCAAGCGTTCGGCGAACCTCCTGAAGCGCAAGGAGTTCCAGGACGCCGAGTTCAAAATCGTCGAGGTGGTCGAGGGCGTGGGCAACTGGTCGGGCTACGCTAAGCGGCTCACGGTCGAGCTGCCGGACGGGCGCACCTTCGGCGCCGGCATTGCCGGCACCCAGGACTTCTGCCGCAAGCTGCTGGACGAGGCTGACGCCTGGGTCGGCCGCCAGGCCACCGTGAAGTTCTTCACCCCGACTGGCGACGGCATCCCGCGCTTCCCAGTCGCAATCAAATTCCACGAAGGAGCACGCTTCTAATGGAGTCAATCAGCCCCGAGCAGCGGGAGGCCATGCGGTTGGCCTTCCGCAATGAAAACCGCCGCTCTTTCGACCTGGAGAAGCAGGAGGAATATGCTTGCCCGAAGTGCGGTGAGACGAGCGGCAACGACTGGTCGCAATGCAACGGGGTCTGCCCCATTGCGGGATCGCCCCACTTCGATCCCACGATGGGCAACCGTCGTTCTGCCCGTCTCCTGAACGAGGAGGTCGACCAGTTTGCCAAAGCCGCCACGCGTGGCCAAGGCAACCGCAAGGAGCGCCGGCGCCAGCAGGCAGAGCTCAAGAAGATGTGGAGGCGCTGATGGGCTTCCCCGCACCCTTTGTCGGCTCCCGGCCGATCGCACCACCCAAAGGCCGCGATGACATCCTCCCGGGTCATTTCTTCACCAACAGACGCTTCGTCGTAAGCGCTTGGCAACTCACCCCCGAGGAGGTGGCCGTGATCAACCACAACGCCGGCAAGATCTTCGCTGCCGTGGGGACCGGCGAAGCCTTCTACCCGACGCTAGTCGGATCGTCGGAGTCGGTCAGAAGGATGCTGATCGACTACGGCGGCACGTTCCCGAGCCAGCCGGTGGAGGTGATGGCGTAATGTTCGAAAAGATCAAACTGAAGAACGCGCTCATCATCTGCTTCCGTTGCGATGGCTGCATGGGAACTGACCACACCTTCCAATGGATCGGCACCGTCACTGGTTTCGAGAAGACTCGGTTCGCCGGCTGGGCGGCCCAGGTCAAGATCATCAAACGCGACGATGCCGGGGACTGGCGTGACCGCGACCAGGGCTACGAGATCGTTCCCATTTCCGAACCACAACAACTCGCTTCCGGCTTCTTCGCCGTCTATCGATAAAGGAACAGCATGACCATTTCTGCCAAAGTGATTGCCGACAGCATCAGCCCTGACCGCAAACGTATCACGACCATGGAGCTGCGATACCCGCGGTTCATACACGCCGAGGAGCTCACGCACCGCGTGCTGGCCTCCACCCCCGGCGACTGCATCATCATCGAGCAGATCGCTGACGGGCTGATGTACGACGAGAACCTTTCCCGCAATGCTTCGTCGTCGCGCGCCATCCCAGTCGAGCGAATGATCCAGGATGTGATCGACGACCCTGCAATGCCGATCTATTGGGGCAAGAACCAGTCGGGAATGCAGGCTCGGGAGGAGCACAATGCTCCAGTCTTCGTCGCAGACGAGACCGGTCACATGTTGGAATGCTCCAACATTGATGCTTGGTTGCTCGCCCGTGATAGGGCCATTGAGATCGCCCGCGCGTACGCAGACGCTGGCTACCACAAGCAGATCGTAAATAGGCTGCTCGAGACCTGGCTGCATATCAACGTTGTCGTGACGGCGACCGAGTGGGACAACTTCCGCACGCTGCGGCTCCACAAGGACGCCCAGCCGGAGATCTACGAGCTGGCTCGGCAGATGTTTGAGGTGGCGATGGTGGCGAGCACACCGAAGCTGCTCCAACCGTACCAATGGCATCTACCCTATGTGGACGCGCAGATCGAGGACGACGGCTGTCAGTCATATCGATACCACCTTGATGAGTATGGCGTCCAGTTTATCGAGCTGGAGCAGGCTAAGGCCCTCTCGGTCGCCCGCTGTGCGTCGGTCTCCTACAAGACGGTAGACGGCTTGCCGATGACTCTGGAACGAGCTCAGGCGATCTACGACAAGCTGGTGAAGGCAGACGTCTTCCATGCCTCGCCGTTCGAGCACCAGGCTACGCCGGACACCTTTAACCGGCCGGCCTACGACCAATGGGGCGAGAACGACGGTTGGGATTGGCAGAAGCCCGAGCTCCACGGCAACTTCTTTGGCTGGGTACAGAACCGAAGGGTCATGGAAAACAAACTCTCCCTATAGTACCAACTTTGTCGACAACATCAGGGGCGCCCATATGCGCCCCTGATGGCTAAGAACACTGGAAAACCCTCCGAACAAGAATTCGAACGCATCTGGAACAAGCTCGGCAAGAGAGCTTGGGCCTGGCGGGTAGTCGACGCGGCCGAAGTCCGCGGCCGAACCGGCAAGATCGGGTTCACCCGATCAGCTCCGAGCGACTACATCATCGCCTACAACGGCGTCCATTTCGCCGAGGTGAAGTCGACACAAGACGACACCGCGTTTCGTTTCTCTCTCCTCCGGAAAATCCCCTCTGCAATGGCCGTCATGATCCTGGCCGCTGGTGGCGACTACCTCGTCTACATCCACAGGATCACCACCGACGAGTGGTTCTGCATCCCGTATCAGCTGATCCGGGACAATTCGGCTCGCTCTCTCACCTGGAAAGAACTCGAAAGGCACAAATGGAAACTCGCAACCTTGACGTAATGGTTGACATCGAAACGACCGGCACGCACCCCGAGCACAACGCGATCATTCAGATCGCCGCGGTGCGTTTCAACGCCGTCACCATGACGGTCGACGCCTCCGATATGTTCGATCGCGCGCTGATCGTCGCCCCCGGCCGCTTCTGGGAGGAGTCGACCCGCGCCTTCTGGCAGGGCAAGAACCTGAGGGTTTATCAGGGGATCGCCGCCCGGATGGAAGACCCGTTCCTCGTCCTAAAGGCGTTCCAGGAGTGGGCCAACAAGGGACGCGCACCATCGGATGCACCGCTGCGCTTCTGGGGCAAGCCGACAAGCTTCGACTACTCGTTCATCCAATCCTATTTTCGGCAGTTCAATCTGCACCTGCCGTTCCACTACCGCTACGCCCGCGACATGAACAGCTACATCGCCGGCATGCGTGGCGATCCCGACCATCCGGAGATCAACGTGCCGTTCAGTGGCGACGTCCACAACGCTCTGCACGACGTGCTCCATCAGATCAAGACGATTTTCGTCGCGAAAGAAGAAAGGAAAGCTGCTTGAAACAGCATCTCACTATCGCCCTGGTCGCCCTCGCGATCGCAACGCCGGCATCGGCCGCCAGTTTCAGCGGTGGCTTCCGCTCTGTGCCCCGGATCTCACCGATGCGGGTCACACCATCCTACAGGCCCGCTCCGAAGACTTATGTGGCGCCGACCTACAAGGCGGTCCCGGCCCCCAAGCCAGCTCCACCGCCGACCTACAGGCCGACGCCGTCTTACGAGCCCAGCACTTTCGGCTCGTGGATGATCTGGTTCGGCCTCTGGTCGGCGATCAACAACAACGACGAGGACAAGGCAGACAAATGAACCGCATAACCGAGATTGAAATCGGCACGGCCAGTGTCGGCATTCTCGGAGACCCGCACCTCGGACGAGCCTTCGTCCGAGGTGTTTCGCTTGAGAAGCGTGGTCTCCGCGAAAAGATGGTCATGGACGATTTCCAGCAGCGGCTGAAGGCGTCGGGTCAGTACGACGTCTTCATCTGCATGGGGGATCTCTTCGACAAGTGGGCCGTGCCCTACAGTGTCGTGTTCCAGGCGGCGTGGGCTTACCTGCAGGCCGCTGCCAAGAACCCAGGCACGATGTACTACGTGCTCGGCGGGAACCACGACATCTCCCGCGACCTGGAGAAGAAGGGGGCGCTCGATCTGTTCGAGCTGATCGTCTCCGGCCGGGGCACCCACAATATCGAAGTCGTGCGGCACACCAACCCTGATCCACGCGCCTCCATCGGTGGCGTGACCTGTGGCCTCTACGCCTTCCACCCCACTAAGAAGTCCGACGAGCTCGTCACCAAGCCAGTCGGTGTCGCATTCGGCCACTGGGACACGCTGTTCGGTGAAGACAACATGATCCCGACGAAGAAGCTGGCCAAGATGGGCTGCAAGACGGCCTACACCGGCCACATCCACCTGCCGGACCAATTTGAGCGCGACGGCGTCGAGGTGATCCAGGTCGGCTCGATGCAGCCCTACGCCCACGGCGAGGACACCGGCCAGATGTACGTCACGCTCGGGCTCGACGAGCTGGAAGGCAAGGACCTCTCCAACAAGTGCGTCCGTGTCCAGCTCGCCGCCGGTGAACACCTCACCGACGAAGTTGATTGCCTGCAGCTCACCGTCCAACGCGTTGGCGCGAACGATGAGGAGACCGAGGAGGTCTCGATGGGCGACTTCAACCTCATGGCCCTATTCGGCCAGGCTTTCGAGGAAGCCGGCGTGCCCGACGAGGTCCGCTCGCAGATCCTGACCCGGTTCGAGGAGGCCCGCGTTGCCGAGTAAAGAGCAAATCGTCAAGGCGATGGACGAGTGGCTCTCGACCGAGCGCCTCCACCCGGCCGAGATCGGCATGATCGACCAGCTTCGAACCGTTGCGGAGTACGGCTGGTCATCTTTCAGGGCTTCCGCGCTCATGTTCCGCGAGACCATGCCCGATATCGTCATCAGCGCCGTCGCCAAGGCGCGATCTCAGGGCAAGTGCCAGGAGTGGCCGCAATGAGGCGGCTGCTCTGCATTCTCGGCCTCCACCGGTGGCGAGACATCACCGATCCCGACGTCAGCGTCTACGTCTGGCAGGAACGGTGTGACCACTGCAATCGACAACGATCAGGATGGACATTCTACTAATGCTCAATCAACTCACATACAACGTTACCTTCCCCTCGACAGGCCGCACCCTGTCGGGGGATTTTTCGTTTCAGAAGGGCTTCGGCGCCATCACCGGCCCGAACGAGGCCGGCAAGTCCGTCATCCTGGAAATGATCCGTTACTCGCTCTTCGGGACCGCCGCCCTGCGTGGCAAGGCCGAGGACTACAAGAACCTCAAGGTCAAGCTGTCGTTCGACGTCAAGGGCGACACCTACACCACGCAGCGGACCATCACATCGGCCAAGATCTTCCGCGGGGACACCGAGATCGCCAATGGGCAGAAGGGAACCAACAACAAGGTGACCGAGATCCTCGGTTTCGGTCTGAAGGTTTTCGACACCGCCTGTGTCGCCAATCAGGGCGATATCGAGAAACTCGGCTCGATGCAGCCGACCGAGCGCAAGGCTATGGTCGACAGCGTCATCGGCCTGTCGGCGATCGACGACCTGGCCAAGTGGTGCGGCCAGGAAGCCAACAGCCTGGCATCTCTGATCGAGGGTATGGAAGGCGGTCTGGTGAAGCCCACCAAGCCTGAACAGCCCGAGGGGTACGTCGAGAGCTCCAAGATCAACCTCGCCGAGCTGCGCGCCCTGAACGACGAGCTGAACCAGATCAAGGGCCGCCTGGCGCAGCCCCGGCAGGCGAAGCCCGTGGAGCCGGTGGCGCCACCACGCACGGTCTCCGAGGAGGAAGTGGAGCAGGCCCGCGCCTATGAGGCGGCCCAGGCCGAGCTCAAGCGCCTGCCGGCGCCGCCGCCGGAGTTCTCCGAGGAAGGCATCGACGATTGGGAGCTACGGGAGCGCCTCAAGCGCGACCTTCCGGTCATGACGGCCGAGCAGATCGCCCAGGCCGACGCCGACGTGGAGCTGATCCGGAAATTCGAGAAGCTCGATCACCTTACGAAGCAGCACCAGGATCTGCTGGACGTCGGGACGCACACTTGCCCGTCGTGCTCCCATGAGTGGCCGATGGAGGCTGACCGGGTCGGTCAGATCATCGAGAAGCTTGCGGTGCTGAAGACCGAGCTGGCCGGCGTCGAGCGCCCCTCCAAGCCCGACATGGTCAACATCGACGTTGCCCGTCGCCAGCTGCAGGCGTTCGAGAAGATCAAGGACGACTGGGAAAGGGTCCGCGACGCAAAGCAACCTCTGTACACGCGCCAGCAGGTGGCGCAGTTCCAGGTCGCCAAGCAGGCCCAGGGACGCCGTGCAGAGCTTGAGGCCGTAAAGCCGGCGTCAGGCACCAGCAAGGAGCTGAACGCCCTCTGGCGCGACCGCCTGGCCTACGAGCACGAGCTGACCTCGTACCAGGACCGTCTCAGCGACTGGCAAGAAGTGGAGATGGCTCGTTATATAGACGAAGATCGGCGGGCAGATCTGGAAGGCACGCCGGCCGCCCTGGCGGCCCTGGAGAAGGCCTACGATCAGGCCAAGATCTTCGAGGATCGTCTCGCCACCTACAAGCGTGACTTGAAGGCCTCCCAGGAGCGCGAGAAGGAGATCAAGGCGAGGCGCGAGCAGGAACAGGGCTATCGGAAGGGCCGCGAGGCGCTGACGATCCTCCGTAAGCTGGTGAAACAACATCTGATCCCGTCGCTGAACAAGGTGGCGAGTCACTACATCTCCAAGATGACCGGCGGGCAGCGGAATGTGATCGATGTCGACGAAGACTTCGAGATCACCGTTGACGGCCAGCCGTTGAACACACTATCTGGCTCCGGTAAGGCCGTGGCGAACCTCTCGCTGCGACTTGGTCTCGGTCAGGTTCTGACCAACAATGTGTTCTCTGTCTTTCTAGGCGACGAGATTGATGCATCAATGGATGCCGATCGAGCCCACAATACTGCTCTTACCCTAGAGTATCTCGCAAGTCGTATCTCGCAGATCCTGTTGGTCAGTCACAAATACCCTCAAGCCGATTACTACATTGAGCTTGAGGCAAATGAAAAGAACACTGATTGACGAATTAGTTGAAGATGAAATCAGGAAGACGGGCGGCAATCTTTCGATGGTCGCCCGTCGTCTTGGTCTCCCATACCACTCGCTGGTGGCCCGCTTTGGCCCAACAGCAATCTCCACTCTTCCCCCTTCATGTCCCCGTCCTGCCGATATCAAGGAGCTCGGCCGGCCGCATGTTCGCCAGCACGTTATCGCAATCAAGCGTTGCGGAACGGAATGGACAGCAGAGTTCGACGAGGTGTTTAAGGACGCCCGTCACAAGTTCGATCAGGGCACGCACGAGATGTGCCAGTCGATCGATCAGGGCTGGGTCGTTCAGTACCTGATCCCGCGCAGGAAGCCCACCGCACCGCGGAGGTTCTTCCATGGAAGTTGATCCCCGCATCCTCCTGGGCAACATGCGCCTGGTCAACCCGCTGGCCTTCCTGGTCAGCGACGTCGACTTCAACGTCGCCATCAAGGCGCTGTCTCGTCTTCCCCGCTACTCCGGCCAGACCAAAAAGCCGTTCTACGTCGCCGAGCATGAGGTGAAGCTCTATCGCCGGGTGCCCAAGCACCTGCGTCGAGCCGCCCTCCTGCACGACACGTCCGAGGGCTTTGGCCTGCTGGATATCCCGAACCCGGTCAAGCGCGCCATCAACGGCTACAGCGATCTGGAGAAGGCCATGCTCCGCGTGATCTTCCAGTCGGTCAACGAGCCCTGGGAGCACATGGAGGAGCTGGAGCAATACGACCGTCGCATCTGCGCGGACGAGATGCTGCAGGTCTTCGACGAGCCTTGGTACGCCAAGCTCTGGGAGCCTCTGGGTAACGTCAAGGTCGACTTCTGGGGCCAGCGGCGCTGCGAGACCGAGCTG
This sequence comes from Mesorhizobium sp. WSM4806, assembly GCF_055811635.1. Lineage (NCBI taxonomy): Bacteria > Pseudomonadati > Pseudomonadota > Alphaproteobacteria > Hyphomicrobiales > Phyllobacteriaceae > Mesorhizobium > Mesorhizobium sp. WSM4806. Next base: position 413,853 of record NZ_JBVVQZ010000002.1, read on the forward strand.
CGCAAGCTCTTCATCAAGGAGGGCCTGCTCAATGGCTAAGCCCACCAACCCGAAAGCTGCCTTTGGCGATAAGAAGCCCCCGCTCGGCTACATCCCAGTCTCTGCCCAGCTGGCAGAGCTGGAGGCGCTCTTCGACGGGATGTTGAAGTACGAGCCCCTCAACTGGCGCGACACCCAGGTCGAGGCCATGACCTACGTCGAAGCGGCAATCCGACACCTCCAGCTCTGGAAGGTCGGTGAGGAACTGACACGCGACACGCTCGTCAAGAACCTTGGCGCCGTGAAGGCGTGCTGCACGATCCTGATCGACGCCCAGGCCCACGGCACCCTGATCGACAACCGCCCCAAATCCAAGGTGGAAGCCGATCTTCTCCACGAGGGCGAGGAATGGGTCGAGCGCCTGAAGGCGGTCCACCAGGAGCGTCTCCGTCCGCGCCAGCAGGTCGACCTTAAGGTCACGATCGTCTCGGACGAGATATCCGAGGAGACGGTTCGCAACCTGTTCGGGGATCCGACCGCGCGGGTCTTTGAGGCCCCGCCAGGCGAGCCACTCCGAGTCGTCGACGGGTTCATGCCCGACAGCAAGTTCCCGCCCTGGCCCTACAGCCCGCCGGTATGAACAAGGTCGTCGAGACTTTCACGGTGATCACTGCAGTCCTCTGCATGATCATCGTGCCCCCACTGGCCGGCGTCATCGCGTACGGCCTGTGGCTCACCCTCACCGAACCGCTCCCTGCACTCCTGGCCGGCGCCTGGACCGGCGTGGTGGTCGCAGCAATCATCAGACGAGGCTTCGAATGATCAACGGACTTCCCTACAACGACTTCGCGGCCGAGTGCCACGCCAACAACGCCAAATGGTGGCACGACCTTGAGACGGGCGCGCGTCTCGAACGCGACAAGGGCGAGCTCATCATGCTCGTCATCTCGGAGATCGCCGAGGCCATGGAAGGCGAACGCAAAGGCCTGATGGACGACAAGCTGCCTCACCGCCCGATGCCGGAGGTCGAGCTGGTAGACGCCATCATCCGGCTGGGCGACTTCGCCGGAGCGTTCAGCTATCCCCTAGATCGTCCGGCAGAGGCGACGCTGCCCTTCTACTCGCTGCCGGTGAACAAGGGCGCCGCCCTGCTGCGCATCACCAAGTCGATCTCGAAGATACACGACATGTGCAACAACAACTGGACGGCGGCGTTAATCGGCGAGCAGATCCGCGGCACCCTCGACATGATCCGGCAGTACGCCCAGCACTGGGGCTACGACCTGGACGGCGCGTACCGCGAGAAGTCGGCCTTCAACAAGGTCAGGAAGGACCACACCGCCGAACACCGCAAGGCAGTTGGAGGGAAGAAGTGGTGAGCCCAGGGTTCCACGCCAAGATGCGGGCACTGCGAGCCCAGATAGATCTCGACGACCACGACAACAGTCGAACCAGGAAAGAGCTGTTCTACGGCGCTGCCTACGACCACGAAAGGGAGCGCGCTCGACTTACCAAGCGCGCCGCCGATCTAAGGAATGAGGCCGATCGGCTGAGCACCGGCTCCTACCCATAACAATCTGCTCAATACTATAGGGTGAGCAGAATGCATCACTCATATACAAGATCTAGATTTCCTACCTCTCAGTTCCTACCGAACTGAGAGGTTTTTTTATGTCCCGAGATTTCTTTCCTGGGATGGGCCAGGGTGTGGCTGAACGCACAGTCGCCCGTCTCATCCTCACCGACGAAGCAAAGGCTGAATGGGCCGGACAGAGCGTCGTCTACCTCAACCCCAACGACCCCCGACTACAAAGCCTGGTGGTCAGCGTTGAGCCTCACCTTCCCCCTGATCAAGATCACTGACGACGACACCACACCGTTCCTTGGCCGCAAGCCGGACACCCGGCGCGAGCGCTGGGCTGACGTTGCTCTGCGCGTGGCCGAGGGCAACACCTCGCTTGATCCACATTGCTACGACCTGGAGCCGCTCAACTATCACATCGCCGAAGGCACAATTCTACTGTCCGGCCGACATCTCCAGCACGGCGACATCAGGCAGAAAGACCGCCCAATGGAGGTCTTCACCAACTGCTCGACGTCAATGTTCCGCTCGATGACTTTCCAGCTGCTCCTCTCCGGATCTGGCGTGGGCTCGAGCTACGACGACGCCCTGATGCTCGTCGACTGGACCAAGCAGCCAAAGGTCGTCTGCGTCATCGACAACAGCCACCCCGACGTGCTGTCCGGCCGCATCTCCGGCTACATGACGCCCCGCGAGGCCCTGCACCTCTACGCCGGCGAGAAGACGATCTACCACATGGTCGGCGACAGCCGCGAGGGCTGGGCCGAGGGTGTCGAGCAGATCGAGGTGGCCACCTACAAGGGCCTGCACGATCACGTCCTTATCCTCGACTACACCAAGGTCCGGGGTTTCAATGAACCCATCAAGGGCATGCAGAACCGGCCGGCCTCTGGCCCTGGGCCGCTTATGGGTGCGATCGCCAACGTCGCCCGCCTGCGTGGCATTAACATGCCCCGGTGGAAAGCAGCGATCATCGCTGACCACTATCTGGCTGAGTGTGTTCTCGTCGGCGGCGCTCGCCGTGCAGCTCGCATCGCGACCAAATACTGGAAAGACAAAGACATCCTCGAATTCATCGACCTCAAGCGGCCGATCGAGTTCCTGGGCAAGAGCTGGGACGAAGTCGACCAGATGGCCGGTGACCCACGCTACGGCTCGTTCCTCTGGTCCTCAAACAACTCCGTCGCCGTCGATGACGAGTTCTACGTGAGCCTGCGGAAAGCCCGTCACTTCCTGCGCAACGGCATTGAGCTCGGCAAGTGGGAGCGCTGGGCTTACGACCTGAACGAGGCCATGAAGCGCCGGCAGTACCACGACAAGACCGGCGAGACCGGCTTCCTCAACGTGTCGAAGCTGAACGTCAACCTCAAGGGCACCGACGACTACCGGGTCTACCCGTTCGCCAAGTTCGGCGGCGAGGACTTCCGGGAGATGCAGATCGATCTCGCCGAGCTGGTCATGGATCATTCCTACCAGTTCATCGTCAATCCCTGCGGTGAGATCGCCCTCTTCATCCTGGGCGGTTTCTGCGTGATCGGCGACTTGGCCCTTTTCCACGCCAACGACAGCTGGGAAGAGGAACAGGCTGTGCGCCTCATCACCCGCGCGCTGATCCGCGTCAACCTCATGCCCTCGATCTTTCAGCGGGAGGTCCAGCGCACGAACCGTATCGGTGTGTCCCTGACGGGCATCCTGGAGTGGGCCGCGCGTCGATACGGTCTGAGCTTCAAGGATCTAATCGCCGTGGACGGTGACGGCATGCAAATCCAGGACGCCAACGGCAATCAGATGGCGGCACCGAGTGTGCGCTCCATGCCGTTCTGGCTGCGAATGAAGGAGCTGGCCAACATCGTCGACGAAGAGGCTGGGATCTATTGCCAAGATCTCGGAGTCACGTTCCCTCACACCCGCCGGACAATCAAGCCTGCTGGCACGACCAGCAAGCTGTTTGGCCTCACGGAGGGCGCCCACCTGCCGGCCATGCGGGAATATCTCCGCTGGGTCCAGTTCCGCTCCGACGACCCACTGGTGGCCGAATATGCCGCCAAGGGCTACCCGACTCGCGCTCTCAAGAGCTATGCGGGGACGACGATCGTCGGTTTCCCCACCGCTCCGGTCATCTGCAGCATGGGGAACGTCACCACGGCGGCCGAGGCGACGATGGAGGAGCAATTCCGCTGGCTCCGTCTCCTGGAGACGTTCTGGATCGGCCGTGAGGGCGGCAATCAGGTCTCCTACACCCTGAAATACGATCCCAAGAAGGTCAGCTTCAGGGAATATTCAAAGGTGATGGACGCCAACATCAATCTGGTGCGTGCCGTGTCGGTCCTGCCCCAGGTCGACACCCTGTCCTACGAGTACCAGCCGGAGGAGCCGCTCACCAAGGGCCGCTACGAGGCGATCGTCGCGGCCATCAACGAGCAGATGGCCGAGGACGTGGACAAGGTCCACATCGACTGCGCCGGCGGGGCGTGTCCCGTCGACTTCAACAAGTGATCAGCGCTCACAATAGTATGAGCTGATCGGATCTCTCCGCGCCGCTGTCGCCACGTCCTTATGGGATTGGTTGTAGGCGCGGAGAGATCCTCCAAAAACCCCCACAGTCGAGCTAAGCTGCTCGCAAATCTCTCGAGACGCCTTCTCCCAGTCGTCGGGCTCGTACCAGATGACGTACACCATCGCCTTTGCGTCATTGGTGTAGACCGTCTCTGCATAGCGAACGTTCCACATCATCTCGACCAAATTGGTCTGCGCAGATGCTGGTGAAATGAAAGCGGCGCACAGCGCCGCCAGCGTAATCAATTTCCTCATGGATCCCCCCATAGTTACTACAGGGAAAACCATTTAGTAGCTGGAGATTAACGACGCAATACCCGTCCGAGAACTTCCACACCCATGCCGGCAGCGCCCGTGTAGAAGACGTTCTGCCAAACGATGTCGGCATAAGCTTTGAGCTGCGGGGGAAGAGCAGCAACGTCTGGCAGCGCGCCGTTGCACAGACTGTCGATCATACCCCAACCGAACCAGAGGCTGACGGGCACCGTAGCGATTAGCCATGGTATCCAGAAGGCCTTGAACTGCATGCCGGTTTTGATGACGTCGGCGCCGGTCTTCGCTGCGTCGAGTCGGGTCTCGAGCCGCTTGATCTCCACGTCGGCGCGGATGCGGTCGGCGTCGTTCTTGGCGTTTTCCTTGATCTGCTGCCACTTCGTGAGCCCGTCGACAATCTTGCCGACAGGGTCGAACCCGATGAGCTTCAGGAGCCAGGTCATTCCAGATCGGCCGCACGACGGCGGCGGAGGTATTCGATCGCGAAGCCGTGTGCCACGATGAACAACGGAACCCAGGCGCCTGGAAGGATTGGAGCAACCACCTGGGGGTCGACGTAGGTCAGGATCACCGCCACCATGCCGACGATCATCTGGAGACGCGCTAGGGCGATCGTCTCACTGTCCTTGAAGAACTTCTTGATGCGCTTCCACATAGCTTATTTCCCTGTGAACGCCTTGAAGATGGCGAGGATGATGTCGAGCAGACCCCTGCCCACGGCGGCCTGATCCGCAGTCGAGACGGGAGCCGGGGCCGAGGCCGGAGCCACAATGCCGGCCGACTTCATGATCTCCCAAGTCTTCGGACCAACGATGCCGTCCGCCTTCAGGCCGTGAGCCTTCTGGACGACTGCGACGGCCTGCGCCGTGGCGCGACCGAATGAGCCGTCGATCTCGATGCCACCGAGGGTCTTCTGGAGCTCCTCAACGGCTGCACCCTTGTCACCGATGGTGAGAACGCCATCGGCCCACGGATCGACCACCGGGGCGCCGCCGAGGAATTTCGCGAAGGCCGACGCCAGCTTGATGTCGTACTTGTTCTTGGCGTAGCCCGAGCCATTGTAACCCCGCGCGAAGTCCTTCCAATTGCAGGCACGGAGCGCGTCCAGCAGCTTGGTGCCTTTGATGAAGCGCATCATGCCGTCCACCTGACTTGGCTCGCCGTCGAGGAAGGCATCGAACATCGCCTTGGCCGAGCTGTAGCCACACACCCCCGCGTTGAAGCCCATGACCTGGCCGAGACCATAGGACGCCCAGCGATAGGCCTGGTCCCCGGCGATCTCCACGGCGGCGCGGAGTCGGTCGCGTGAGACCGTGGCTTTGCCGTACGGGACGTCGCCCCAGCTCCTCCAGGCGAGACCCGCCGCCACGAGCTTCTGGCGAACCGCGCCGGAGGTCTCGCGATAGGCAATATGACCTTCGTAGAGGAGCTTCATGTTGCGATCGTTCCAGAAACCAGCAGTGCCGGCCTCGACTTGAACGACGGTTTGAACGTGTGCAGCCTGCAGGTTGTAGGTCCCAGCGATGCGCTGGTAGTCGACGAACGTAAGGCTGGTGGTGTTGCGCCCGATGGCGAATGTTGCTGACGGCTTCATGCCCCGTATATGGGAAGGACTACAACCTCGTTCTGGCTAGTGTGCTGCAGTGTGCATCACCGCTGAGCTTGCGTGTTGTCCTGCTTATACTGGACGTTGCCGACCGCGATCGTGAGCTTCGTCACTTCTCCGGTCAGCTTGTCAAACCTGTCCAGGATCATCTTGTAATTTTCACGAACCTCTTTGTCGGAGGTCTCTATCTGGAGGCGCAACTCGGCCACGTTGTTGTCGACCTTGGCCTCCAGCTCCGTGATGTCAGACTTGGCTTGGTTGAGCTCGAAGCCTTGATAAGTCACGTAGCCAACACCGCTGAAGAGCATTGCCGCGAGCGTAAACACGCCGACAAGGGCCGAGATGACCTTGCCGTTGATGACTATGCCTTTGATCTCTTCTGTGGACATAAGTCGAGATATAGGCACGATGGAGCCGATTTGTTCTACCTACTGCTGCGCAGTGATGCGCTCTGGTGGCGTGTCGCCGAACGCCAACGCATACTGTTTTCGGATCTCCTTGATGATCCAGTCGGAGGCGGTTTTGCTAGTCAGGTCGGCGAGCACGGCGAGCTTGGCGCGGTCCTCTTCAGTTCCATAGGCGATGATGCCCTTGTTGCGCTTCGGCATATGCCTCTCCTAGTAGTTTGTGACGTCGACTATGATGATTGCAGTGTCAATAAAAGCTGGCGTGAATGATGCTCCTCCAGCAAAACCGACGAAGGTTCCAACCTTGCTACCCACGCCACCTGTGCCTGGAGTGTAAAATCGTCCAGTCGTGACAGGGATAAAGATCAATTGTGTTTTGAATGGATTTCCGTTGGGGATGACAGCGTACGTTTTAGTTGCATCATATGTGTACGTCGTATCCCCGGTGTTGGACGTCTCCTGCTTGAAATCGATCGGCTTCAGAGGTTTTCCATTCGACTGGAAAACAATTTCATTGCTGGCGGACCTGACCACCAGCCCATCGCTGATGGAAGGAAGCTGCGATGGAAGATCGAAGACATAGTAATTCAAAACGGGGGGCGGTTCCGGGTGAGCAATTGCTATAAGGTCGAAGGTAAACGTACCGTTGCCGTTGTTATAGCGATGCAGGACGTTGGCCCCACCGGTCGAAGTAAACGCGAGTATAGGACAGCTACCTGGCATCGTCAGCGACGCCGTGTAGCACTGCACGTCGCTGCTTCCGAAGGTGACCGACGTCCATACAGTAATTGTGCCGGTGTATATAAGGGCAAGGTTCTTGTACGTCTCATCAATCTGAATTGTCTGAGCGTCATTGATAATTTTGAGCCCAGCAGGCATCAGTAAACTCCAATAATTAGCGTGGTCGCCTGTCTAGAACTCACGCTCGACGACCCCCAATCCCAGCTGACAGTAGTTGCCGTAGTTGTCAATTTTGGTTGAGTCTTCCCCATATCCGCCCAAGGATCTGCAGCGGATGCGTTGTTGATCCTCAAAGCGAACAGCGTCCCCTGATCGCTGCCAGCTGGTGTAGTGCTACCATTGCTGTTTATGTTCAGGTCCAAAATCTCGAGGATGCGCCCGCAGCGGGTGCTGAGATCGAGCGTGACATTTCCGGTTTCGTCGCGAACAATCAGCCCTTGCGGCATCACCACACCCCTAAACGAACGCGCTCGACATTGTTGGCATCGAAGACCTGGTACAGACCATCAGAGATCACCGTGCGCGCGCCGGTGGCTGCAGTCTGAAACGTGCCGATAGTGGCGAACATCGCCGACAACTCATTGGATTGCAGCTTGTCTGTGGTTATTGAACCGGCCTTTAGATGGACGGTATCGACCTGCTCAGAGCCAATGTGACGGGCCTCCACGGCATCCGCCTGGATGGCATCGGAGTCGATGGAGTTGAGGCGTGCCTGATCGGCAATCACGGTGCCGGTCTTCAACAAACCACCGTCGATGATCGTGCGGCCATAGTCTGTGACGAGATGCTTGTCACCCTTGTAGGCCGCCAGGATGACATAGTCATCGTCGAAGGCGGTGGCAGCGTTCGTGGTGGCCGTTAGGACCGTCGCGTCCTTTTGGTAGCAGATGAAGAGTGTTCCGCTGGTCCAGGTCCCGTCGCCGGCCGTGATTGAGCGAGTGACAATGTTGCCATCGTCGCCGATGTAGCGGATCGTGCCGGCCGTCCAGGAGACCTTGTTGGCGGTTGGGTTATTGAAGTCGAACTGGACGTCGTCGACTTGGATACCCCGCTGGCCGAAAACCGCCGCCTCGGCGCGCACCGTGCCGGTGCCGAGCTGGTTGCCGTTGATGGTGGTCAGGTCGCCTGGGTTGCGCCAGTCGGCAAGGGTCGTGGAGCCGCTAACCGTGATCTTGCCGGGATCGACCTTGGTTGAGCCACCATTGATGCGCGTGGCCGGATCGGCGGCCATGGTGTTGAGCGTGGTTCCGCTGACGGTTATCGAACCAGCAAGGGCCGTACCAGCCTCGAGCTTAGCCGCGCTCAAGCTGGCGATCTTGGCGTCGGTGATGAGCGCATCGCCGATCTGGGCGGTCTGGGTGATAACATTGCTCGCCGCCAGCTTGTTGCCCGAGACGGTGCCGTTGACCAGCACGTCGCCACCGAAAAAGGCTGCCAATTGATGCCATACGCCCGAGCTGTTGAGAACTCTGGTCTGGCTGAAACCAGCCGCCGAATTGTAGAGCGTGACGACATCCCCGCTTCTTGGCGTGACGTTGTATGCAATGAGAATGGCTTCGACTGCCTCTGCGTCGGTCCAGACCGAGCCGGGGATCGCCGCGGCTACCTGGACCGTTCCGCGCGCGCCGGACGTCGCCAGCGCGATGCGCTGAATGCTGTAGACATCGGTCAGGTCGCCACAGGTGGCGGTGATGAACAACTCATCGGCATCACCGAACTCGGCCAGGTCGATATAGCAGGTATCGCCGTCACCCATACCGGGCAAACCGACGACGTAGTTCCTAAGCCCCCATTCCTCGGCGTCGGTTCTCACCGTCATGCCGTTGCTGGCGTAGAAGAAAACCGGATCGATGGTGTTTGTGCGGACGGCGGTGATCACGAGGGTCTGGCTGATCGGATCAGCGACATTGTCGCGGAACGTGAAGCCTGGGGCGCTCGCAATCAGCTTGAGCGTGCCTCCGGCCTGGCCGCGCTTAGCCTTGGAGATCGAGAAACGTGAGACAACCGGAGAATACCCGGCCCTGGACGCAGTCAGGTCGACATAGCCGCTGTCGCCGAGAAGATTGGTCACCGAATAGGTCGAGCCCACCAGCGCGCCGGAGACGCCAGCGGAGGGTGCTGCCGAGACGACCCAGCTCGAGGTCGTGTCGACACCACCCATGAGGACGCTCAGCGTCGTCACGGCCAGGCTGTAGTCTCCCGCCGAGCCATCAGCTTCGGTCGACACTACAAAGCTGTCCTGCGTCAGACGGGCATTCAGCCCGTCATTGACGTCGGTGAGGGTGAGAGCGCCAGTCGCGACCAAGGGCATATTAGGACAGCGTGTAGGAGGAATTCAGCATGAAGGTTGTCGTCGCCGAGGCGCCACTGTTCGTAAAGAGGCAGCGCTGGTAGCGAGCCATCACGGGAACCGACAATATCTCGGCCACGTTGGCGCCGACGACGACGCTCTTGAGCCGGCGCCAGGTCACATTGTCGAGCGACACATCAATGGCAAGAGTTCCAGGCTCATTCGATAATACCATGGTGTTGAATTTGGCATACCGATGTGCGGTAGCGACCGCGACCGCAGTATCGCGCGCGCTGCCGGTCAGCGTTGCGCCAGCCGCAAGGGACGCGACGCTTTCGTTCCAGAAGATATTGTCGGCGCTGGTGGCCGTTATGGCGCCGGAAGTGACCGTGACGGGGTGCGTGGCGAGCGTGCCGATCACAGTGACGCCAAGGCCCTGACCGGCTGCGGTTTGACCGCGACCGCCGGTGATCTCGGCCTTTAGCTCCTCGTAATCCTGAACGTTGATGAATGGCATCGTCATCGTGACCGCGGTCGGGACCGAGGCGAGCGCGGTGCGCCCGGAGCCGGTCGTATAGGCGCCGGCGAATGTGGTGCCATCAAGCTCAATGGTATTGGCGTCGATCACCGTGATGGTGTAATTGCCACGGACTTCGGCCGTGCCGTTCAATACGCCATTGAGCGCCTCGACCCAGACAACCGCGCCGTTCGTGTAGGCATGGGCAGCGACCGTCAGACGGATAGCGCCGCCGGTGCCGGATATGGCGTTAGTCGGGTTCTTCCACAAAGCGTGGTTCATCGAGCGAATGCGGATTTTGTAAAGCGCGTTTGGATCGGGCAGCGACTGGTGCCGGACGAAGCTGGCTGCTCGGCCGGCGGTGCTGTCGATGATGCGCGAATGGAACCATGCCTCATCCTCGAAAGGCTCGATCTCGAGCACGGCCGATGTCGCCGTCGTGGTGATCGTGACCGCAGCGCTTTCAAGCGGCGTCAGGCCGCCGTTCTGGACGGCGTATTTCATCTGCGTCGCGGTCATCGAGGCGGCGCCGCCGATGTCGATGGATGCGCTGTTCTTGCCGTCGGGAATGCCTGTCTCGGGATCGACAGACACCAGCTCGATGATCTGGTGATTGGCGGCATGACGAGTGTTCGCCACGCCCGCCATGACCCGGAATGGAAGCGTGAACGTGTCCTTGCTGAGAAGCTCGATATACGAACCAGCCACCACGCCCGAGGAGATGGTCAAAAGACCACCGCTGACGGCCGCCGTCGAGCCGGAACTGGTGATATCCCACTGCTCGCTCAGAGGGCCTGCGAACGCGTCAACGAACTTGTTTGCCAGCGACCGAACAATCTGGTGCGGGATGTGAGCTCCACTGGCTAGCTCCGTCGACCGCGTTTTGGTCAGAGTGCCATTCGCCTGGCGCATTAGAAGATTGTCGGCCATTTATATTCCTGCTCCGGAAGGGTGTGAGGCCGTGATGGGCCCCACACGATGATAATTGCGACGGGGGATTACGGCCTGGTGGCTTCGCAATAGATACGGGCCTTGGCGTCCACTTCGTCGCCGGTCACGACGATTGCAGCGGCGCCCGACGTGGTCTGCTGGCCGCCACTGGCGCCGCTGCACACGAAGAGTTTGCCACCGACCATGTCGTTGGCGACGGCGGGCGCTGGGAAGTCCGTGAAGTTCAGCCAGGCGTTGGTGACGGGGGTGCGGATGGTGACGGTATTGCCGGAACCGGAGAGAACCTCATAGAAGCGCTCCGAGCCGTTGGCGTAGACCGCCTTGATGATGTTGCCGGCCGCAAAGGTGATCGCCGCGCCGTCGTATGTCAGGACGGCACTCGCGCCCGTGGTGTTGGCGGTGATGTTGCGGCCTCCGGCGACCGCCGTCCTGGTTGTGTCAACAAAAGCACCGCGCAGGCCCAGGCGATTGTAGAGGGTCCAGAGGAACGTCCAGCCCGTCAGCGAGGCGACGCGCTGTGAGCCGTAGTAGACCTCGGGTGTGATGCTCGTCGAGCCTATGCCGTTCTGCAGCTTGTCGCCCGAGGACGAGTTCAGCTTCACGTCATAGGGGTCGGAAGCGTCGGTGATGGTGAAGTAGGTCTGATAGACGACGCCGTCGTTGTCCTTTACCTCGACGCGATAGACGCCGATGTCGCTGATGGCCTGCTCGTGGATGACCAGCGTGTTGAAGGTGTTGAAGGCGCCTGAGGCTGGCAGGTTGGCACCGATGTCGCCCAGAGCGCCCGCCGGGGCAGCCGCCGGGGCGGTGGTCTTCAGTCCGTATTTGGTGGTGAAGGGGGCAGCGTTGTAGATTTGGGTGGCGCCGTTGTTTTCGAACCAGCGATAGGTCAGGCCCGTCGTATCAATGCCTGCCGCGCGGATCAGATCGGCGGCAACAACGGCGACGTTTTTCGTGGCGCCGGTCGCCTGTTCGATGCTGTCGGTGCCGCGCGTCAGGACGAACACCGAGTTCGTGCCGGTCTTGACCACGCCGAGCGTGATCTGGGCGACAACGTGGCTGGTCAAGCCGGTGACGGGGTCCGTGTAATCGCCTTCAAAATAGATGACGTCCGAAGGGACGCTGTCGAGCATGTTCGACTTGATGTTCATGGTCGAGCCACCGGCGTTGTGGACCGTGGTGAACGTCATGCCGGCGCCAGAAACGAACACCGCAGCCATGGGAGCGCTCGAAGAAATAAGCGCTGCCGTGCCTGCGACCGGCGTTGCCAAATCAAACGTCCAGCGACGGTTTGAGAGCTGGCCGGTGATATCCACGGCCGCGCCGATGCCGCCGATATAGACCTTGGCGGTCAGAAGCAGACCGGCGTTAGCGTTTACCGTCGTCCAGTCCGGCGTATAAGCAACGGAACTTTCGTCCTTGGAGAAAGCCTGTTGCGGGCCAGGGGTGGCACTGATGTAGGCAGTAATTGGCCTAGCATCGTTATTATCGACGATGGTTAGTTGGCCGGTTGCGACTATACCCATTATATTGTCTCCTAAGAAGAAATGATGTCTGCGAAGAACGTAGCTCGAGCGTTCACAGCATCAATGTTGATGTTGACCTGTTTGTACCCTGTTGCGTATTGGGAATTCCACGTCGCGTCGTCATTTGGTGGACCGAGTGGAATAATAGAAACCCTGCGCCAGCGGAACCAGTTGGCGGGGGTAACTGCGGTGACTTCCGCCCCATTTTTGAACAGACGGGCCGAAAGCGTCGTGTTTTGGCCTTGGCCAATTCGGAATATTGTTCCGTTGCTGCTCTCGATCGTAAGCTGGAAATTCGTGCCATCTTCTAGGTAGAGCTCCCATGCCAGCGGCGAGCCCGTGAGAACGTAGGATTTGCCATCGGTTGAATTCTTGTAGACTGCGTTCTGTACCCAGCCATCGCCCAGCGTGCTGGACGTCGGCGGTGTGGAGAACGTGCCGACGAAGTTGATCGAAGGAACCAAGCTGTTGGCAGCAATGGTGCTTAGGAGAACGTTGTTGCCGGCGAGGTTTACATAGGCAGTCGAGCCGACTTTTCCATCACCGCCAAAGACCGCATTTCCAAAAGCGTCGACGATTGAGAAGTTCGGAACTTCGAGGCCGTCGAGATCGTCGGCTTGAATGCCAAAGGTGGTGGCATCGACCCTTGCCGACCAGGCGCTCTTGTTCCCTGACGTATCGACGGCGCGTATCCAGTAGGAGCGAGCCGCCCCCGCCGGCAGGCCGCTGCGTGACATCTGGTCGGCCTGCGTCTTGAAGCTCGCCACCGTGGTCGCGGTGGGTTCTGCGGTCGTGGTGCTTTCGAAGATCTCGTAAAAGGCAAAATCCGCTTCGGTGTTCTTGTTCCACTTCAACCAAAGCAGTTCGAAACCTGGAATGATCGTCAGACCGGTGGGGATGGCAGGTGGGATGGTGTCGACAGTGGCCGTGTGGGTCACAGCTGTAGTATAGGCCGAGACATTGGAGCTCTTGTCGCGCGCCCTGACCCGGATCGTGTAGATGATGCCTGGAATGGCGTCGAACTCGAAGCGAGGCGTAACCACGGCATAGCCGACGAAGTTGCCGTCACCCTGCTTGATCTGGATGTCGTAGCCAGCGAAGTCGTCCTCGTCGTTGGCCCCCCAGATGGCGGTCACTCGCGCTTTGCCGTCGATTAGGGTCGACGTGACTTGAAGGTTATGCGGGGTGGCCGGAGCCTCACTGTCCACCATCTGGTAGGACTGGGCGTAGACCTCCTGGCTGTAGTTGAGCTCGGTCCTGCCCATCGTGTCGTACAGCGCCACACGGCAATATTTCGCGTTGAGCGACTCGACCGGAACATTCAGGATGTTCCCATTCAGATCGAAATCGGCGTCTCGCGAGGTCGGGTCGATCTCAGGCTCGTCGGAAACCCATACCAGGGAGCCAACGTAATCAACGATGCTGTCAATCGGCCAAGTGAAGGACACCGAGCCGAAGCCACGCTCGGCCGCCACCTGGGGTGCAGCCGGGGCTGGGTTCTTTATCAGGATCGAGGCGGGCTGGGATTGGTTGCCATAGAAGTCGAAGGCAGTGACCTCGACACGAAGCTGACGTGTCGCACCATCCAGGCGCATCATTGCCATGGTGTAGGTGAATATCGGAACGCCCATGAAGGTGGAGCGCAGCAGCTCCTCCGTGTCGCTGTAGATGTCAACACGGTAAGAAGAGAGTGCCGGATCCAGTTCTCCAGGTTCCCACTTGAGATCGGCAAACACGTCGTCGAAGAGATGAAGCTGGCCGCTTACGGTCGTCTCGTTCACCAAGGCGAGGTTCTTGATGGATGCGACAGTGCGGACTTCACCACTCAGATCGATGTCGACATAAGCCATGACCGTCTTCTGGCCGGTCATGGCTAAGCCCTGGATCGACACAACGTATTGGCCCTGCCGGACGTCATAGAGATTGAAGACCGGCTGGTTGACCTGGTCGTTGAACTGCCACTGGTCGTCGTTCAAGCGGCTGCTGATCGAGTAGGTCCGGACAAACTTGTTCGGATGGGGGTCCCACTCAACACGCAGGTTCTGGACCACCCGGCCGCTCCGGACCTCGGACCAAGGCGTTATCCGGGCGTTTTGGATCATCGACAGATCGGTCGGGAATTCCGGGATCGGAATGTCAACAGACCCAGGAGCCTCCGCCGCGACGGCATACTTCGTGCGGTTTACCTCGATAGCGCTGATGACGACGGTCTCACCGTCACCATCGTCGCCCTCGTTCTCCCCGATTACCATAACGCGGTAGGGCTTGACGTCCTGCCCGATCGTGAACACGGCCTGGCTGGGCAGGCCTACGGGAATGTCTTCCGTGACCTCCACGATACGGGTGGTATGCCCCACCGACGCGGAGGCGATCGGTAGGGTGGCAACCTCGAACTGGTTCAGATTGAGTATGATCTCGTGATCGAACCCATCCTCCAGATAGATGTTGTCGCGCAGGACGATCGTGCGGGCGCCGATGGTGCCGACAATACGGCCTGTGATGTCCTCGCCCATCGTGTCGTCGGACACGAGGATTATGTCGTACTGCTCGAGATACAGACCTTCACGGGCCGTTTCGAAGGTGACGGTCTCCACCTCCGTCTGGCCGGACAGCAACTTGACGTTCGCGCGATAGACCGCCTCGTCGGCGTTGTTGCAGCCAACAGCGATAAAGTCGTCGGGCACGCGGCCGAAGGTGTCGATGGAAGACTGGTCGTAAACCCGGCGGCGATCCTGTGCGTAGAAGAGATCGGGGTTCTTGAACGAAACTGTATAGTCGTTAACTCGGGTCTCGGTCTCCGTGTAGGAGTACTTGAAGGTCCCGCTCTTGACGTTTTCCTTGGTGAACAGATGCACAGCGGGAGCATCGTTGTCGATCTTGACACGACCATAACCATTGCCGTCGTCGAAGAAGCGGCCACCGAAAATGCCAAAGATATAGGTCGCCAGCTCGCGCGGGGACTGTGGGTCCTGGATCAGGCTATTGAAGGTGAATTGAGGCCTGCCGTTGGGTAGGCGCTGATCGCACCACACACCGCATTCGTAGATGTCGAACGGATCAACAGTGACCGGGTACGTCGCACTCATGCCGTACCGATCATTCTCCACGGCGTCGTAGCCGATGAAGGCCGGGTTGTTCGTGTATGCAAGCTTCCAGGTTCCATCCCAGACACCAGCATAAGTTCTCTCGACCGGATCGTAATTGGATGGCACCTTCACCACCCTGCCTTCGTAGACACCGGTGAGCTCTGGCAGGCTAGAGAACTGATCGCTGGACCGGCCCTTGAGGTGAACGGTGGCCAGATTGGGGAACCTCATGGGTTCGGCGATGATCTCCTGGAAGCTCTCCCAGGAGACATCAGTCCGATCCTCAGTAAGATCCTGGCTGTCCTTTGTTAGTTTGGTGACTCGAATGTCATAGGGGACGCCAATACGGTCCACCTTGATCTTCACCTCCCGAACGGCGGCAGAGGTGATCTTGTCACGAAGAACCAGCATGCCGGCTTGGTCGATGACTTTCACGCCCGCGGTCGGATCATATGCACCCTCGGGCCCTAGACCCGCGACCCAGGCAGCACCGTTGAACCACAAGAGCGTGCTGTCGGAAGGCTTAAACCACAGGTCCCCCATCCTTGGATCGGTCGGGGTTCCCACCTCCCAGAAGTAAATCTTCCGCTTGATATCCTGCCGAGCAGGGTCGATCAGCGCGATGTAGTTGGAGTCATCGAACTCGGCAATTTCTTTGCCAGGGGTGGCGTCCACCGTCAGATTGTCCGGGGTGAAGAACTCGCTGTTCGCGTAGAACTTTGGCTGGAAATTATTGACCCACCAGACCCGGCGGCCGTAAACCGCACCCAGTGAGCGTTCATCAGACGTGGGGTTGGGTTCAGTCGCCTGATTGTAAATTTTCTGGGTGCGGGCCGCGGTTGTGGCCGAAGCGATATCGTCCCGATGGATAATGTTCAGACCGTGTTCGTCCTCAGTGGTGGCGGTTCCCACATCGGCATAGAGAACGGGGGCTGTCCAAGAGGTCTCGTTTGAGGGCTTTATCTCAATCTGAATAGTTAAATCGCGTTTCCTGGCGCCATCTTCACTGTTACGAACAAGCTGGTTGATGACCAGTCGAAGCTCCAGCCAGTCGATGTCAGTCTGCGTCCCCTGTCGAACAACAGGGACATACTGTGACAGTTCAGTGTTGACTGTTTCGCTGACGGATTGCCCACCCAAAGTCGGAACGATCAGTTCTCCCAGTGGGGAGCCTACATTCACAGTGAGCTCAAAATCGGAGAAGTTTGACATCCCCGACGAATTGAGAAGCGGAGTGCCACCTACGTAGAAGTTCTTGGCAGTGCCGTCCTTCAGACCCTTGATCTGACCTTCGGAAATGGCGAGCACCAACTCGATGACGTCATCGCTAAAATAGGTGTCACGTTGGTTCTTTGGGCTACTACCACCCCCACTGCCGGCGAATTGCTTCATGCCTTCCAACGCTTCCTCATCCAAGCGAGGCGATCGACAGCCTGCTCGGGATCGAATTCCCATCGAATGAAGTTGAGGGGCGACGTCGCGTAGGGGTCGATCAGCGCCACCGGGCAGGTGTAGAGGTTGAGGTTCTCCGCGCCGATCGCATCGCCGAAGCTGTCGATCTCCTTGTAGGTGCCGACCTGGACCGCGTGGAATGCGCGCTCCGCGCCGGGGTGCGCGCCCAGCGTGTAGCCGGCCGAGTGAATGTGGCCCGACACGTAGATGTCGTGCTGGCCGTCGAAGAGCGCCTTCTTCACCGCGCCGAAGTTCTTCAGGTACTGCGAATTGCCCGGGAAGCCGTGCGCGGCGTAGATCTTCAGCTTGCGACCATTCGGGAAGCGAAGGCCAACCCGGGCACGCCAGTCGCGGGCGGCGCCAGCGTTGCCGGCCAGCATCTGGTCAAGGATCTTGGAGTGGCCGGACCACAGATCGTGGTTGCCATAGATCACAAACATCCAGTGGACGCGGTTCAGGAAGTATTCGACCAGCGCTCGGGCCTCGGCACCATCCGTGGTCTGCTCGGACCACAGGCGCGCGAGGCGGCCGGACCAGTTATTCCACATGTCGCCGAGACAGGCACCGAACATACCTTCGTTGCGACCGTCGAAGATCTCTGTGTGACGAAGCAGAAGCTTGATGTTGCAGCCGTCGCTGTCGACGTGGGGATCGCCAAGGAAGCCGACGCCGATCGGGCCGTCGATGTTGATGCTGACCGGGATCAGCTTATCGTGCTCGCGCTGCTTGTTCTTCTTCTCGAAGACGCGGATGCGACGCTCCAGGAGCTCTTCGATATCCACCGGCGGCCCATCGTCCACGGTGAAGGGCTCGTCCGCTGCCGTGGGCATGTTTGCAAGAGCGCGCCGGAGCGTCCGCTCAGAGATATCGAAGCCCATGCTGCGGAGCATTCGTTCAGCCGGACGAAAGCCACCAGCCTTGCTGAACGCCTCGATCATTTTCTCGTGGGTGGGGCGCATTGAGTTACCTTTTTGCAATTGCGTCGGTGTCGAAGGAGAGGAAGTGCCCACCGACGAGGTCCTCGCCGTAGAGGATCGGAATGCGTGTCCCGATCTCGACCGTGTTCTTTGGGGCGCCGAGGTAGCGAGACTTCTTCTCGTTGTCCTCGGCGTCGGGAGCGGGCATCAGCAGTTGGGAGATGCCGCCAAGGAAGATCAGCGCGCCCGCCTGGAGAAGGAAGCCGATGCCAGCGAACCAGCCGACCGCGATAAGCGCGACCCCAAGCAGGATCTGGAGAAAGCCACCGCTCTTCCCGCCGGCGAACTGCGGGATCAAATGGATCTCGCCGTTGATCGCCGGCCGGTAGAGGTTCTCGACATTCTCGCATCCCGCCACGGTGATGCGGTGGCGTCCCCTGACAGCGTTGGGACGGAACCCAGGGAGCTGGCGGGTGACGAGAGTGACGGCTTCGGCGACGGTGCTGGCGTTGACCTCAATCGGGCCTGGGTGAAATTTGGCGAAGTATCCGTGGAGGAATACCTTAACTTGCATTTTCCCATTTCTGATCGACGAGGACGCGCCCTTTTTCGACCCGGAACGAGCTCACGCCGTCCGTGCCGATGATGAGGTGCAGCCACTCGGGGTAGTTTCGAAACCCGTACCAGTCGTTGGTCGACAGGTTGGAGCCTTTGCCAGGGTGGGTGTGCCAGGTGGCGACCACCTGGTCGTGATATTTGATCAGGTCTTGGCCCGAGACTTCGAAGCCGTTGTCCGAATGGACGCAGATGTTCTTGACCTCAACAATCTCACCGGTTGTCAAGACAAAGCCGACGCGCTCCGGACCCTCGGTCAGCTTACCCTTGAGTTCCTGGATTGGCGGCTCGAAGTTCATCTAGTAGCTTCTGCTTGCTTGGCGACATATAATCCCGGAGATCTCGCGTCTCCACTCGGTTGATTGCCTCGTGGGGAAGATCTTGATGGCGATAGATGCCGGTGCAATTATTCCGAAGTAGTCCCCGATATGGATCGACCTTTGATCGGGCACCATACAGGTGGTGGAGAACACGCCCGTTTTCAACGAACACACCGCAGTGATTTCCAAAAGAGGACGACACCGCGGCCACCACCATGTCGCCAATATGGATCTCGGATGGGTGGACGTTGATCTCCTTGAAGCCGGCGTCTCGATAAAGGTCTTTGAAGAGGTTCAACCCCTTCTGATAGAAGTCCTCTGGTCGAGCAAAGTTCGGGAGCTCGATCTGGAAAACGTCCAGATAAAAATCCCTGAGAAGGCCATAGCAGTCGTACTTGCCCCAGATGAATTCTCGACCCAAAAGGTGATTGTAGTTCATCACGAGAGCCTCACAGTGGGGAACTCAGGGGGCATGAATTGTCGGGCCGGGACGCGGCTGTTCGGACCTTCGGTCATAACACGCAGTTCGGCTTGGATGGACTGGCCAGCGGTGACGTTGGCGATGCGTGAGATGTACCACATGCGCCGCTGGAAGATGTTGACATCGCCCTCGTAGTGGGCGCGCAGGATCCGGTAGCGAATGACCGTTGCCCGATCGAGAAGGCGTCGTCGGATCAGGGTGCTGAAGACGCCCTCGGGGTTGATCAGCTGCAACGTTGGACGGCTCTCCTCGTCGTCGGCTGAACGCTTTTCGCCGGATAGCTGGACGCCGAACATCTCCCAGACCTGACCCTGCCAGGTGCGGGTGACGCTGTCGCTCAGGCGCAGGATGACCGGCTCGGTGCGGAGCTGGATATGGTAGAGGTTGACGAACGCATCAGCCGTCAGCTTCTGCGACTCCGTCATATGCTCTTGGGGCTTGTTCATGGCTGCAGGATCAATTCGACGGTGAGTTGTTCGACTTTGCCGTTGCCGTTCTCGACACCCTTGGGGACCTGGAGGGGTTTGGAGAACCGGCAGACGACGAGGCCGCGTGTCCGGTGCGGGTAGTAGAAGGGCTCGTAGAGCCGATGGGTCTCGTAGAACTCCACCATCCGCTGCATGTTGATCTGCGGATTGATGTCGCGATCGACCACGCCGGGGGACAGCTCGTAGAACCACATGGCCTTGAAACTGAGTTTGAATGTGATCTGGTCCGGCCCGCGGGGCTTGGTGGCGAACTGGTAGCCGCCCCCAAACTGGATCACGGTTGAGCTCGACGGGTAATCGTCCTCGACGAGGTGATAGGGAAAGTCGAACGTCTGCATCATATCTTTCCGGAGTTGATTGCTTTGATCAGCGTGCGCGTAACGCCACGGCGGCGGATGTCGTCGCTGATGTAGGCCACCACGTCGTCTGGCCCGAGCTGTGGCTTCTCCTCCGGCAGGACCGCCCAGACATTAACGGGACGCTGGTCAGCCGGCTGGGGTGCCGGGACGGACGGCATGCCGGCGGCGATCCGGCGGTTGCCGAGAGCGTTGACCTTTTCCAGCGCGTCTCGGCCGATCTGGTTTACGGCGGAAGTGCGCAGGATCATCTCACCGGGCTGGACCATGCGGAGCTGGCTGTCGCGGAACGGGGCGCTGCCATGAATGTACTCACCGCCGGCGGCACGCTTCACGCCGGAGATGTATTGGCCGGTGGCAGCGCCACCGCCGAAGATCGCCCCTAGGAAGCCACCGCCGCTACTAGCCCCCATGAGGCTCTGAAGCATGTTGAAGACGAGCGCCTTTGCGATCATCTGCATGAGCATCTGGACGACGGACAGGGCGAATTTCTTGAACGCCTCTTCCGCCGACATCGAGCCGGAAGCCAGGTCCATGAACAGCGTACTCATAGAATTCGCGATGCCGTCGAGCGCCTGTCCCCAGGCCTGGCCGATGCGTTGAGCGGACGAGATCATCATCCCGTTATTGTCCATCAATCCATTACGCTGCATCCAGGCGCGGTTCGCTGCCTCGATAGAGTCCTTCAGCGACAACTCGCCCTGGGCCGCTGCTTCAGTGTCAGCCGTCGCCTGCCGGCGCACGCCGGTCAGGCTCTGCTCGACCGAGTACTGACGCTCCTTCAGCGCCTGGACCATCTGGGAGTTGGCACCGTACTGTTGCTCGGCGGCCGACACCTGCTGGAGGATGTAGGCGTGGAGCTGCTCAAGCTGGTTGAGGCGCTCCTGCTGCGCCGCCTGCTGCTGGAGCTGGACATCGTGCTGCATGCCCTGGACTTGGGCGTCAGAGTACTTGTTCGCATAGAGCGGGTTCTGCGCGGCCTCCAATCTTGCCTGCGCATCAAGCAACGGCTCGAACTGCATGTTCTCGATCGACTGCTGATAGCGGTCGAGCAGTGTGACGACCTTGCCGCTCAGGCCGGAATTCAGCTCGTCCTTCAGGCTGGCAAGCCGGGTGTCGAAGTCGTCCGTGCCTTCGTTCTCTTTCGTGAAGGCATCCACTTCCTTCTTGGCCATTTCGGCCCACTTGGTCTTCACCTGATCGATGATCGACTGGATGGCCTGCGGGTCCTGGGCTTTCGACGACTGGACCATGAGCGTGTTGATCTGGGCTTCGAGCGCCTGGGCCTGAGAGTCCAGAAGCTCGGTCGTTTTCTTGATCTGGTTCTTCTTGATCTTCTCACCGGCGCTACGCACGGCGTCACGCGCGCCCTCGGTGAGATTGTCCGTTTGGGTCTGCAGGGCGTCGTCGGCGGCGTCCAACGGACGCTGGACCATGCCCTTGACCTTCTGGAGGTGCTGGGCGGCCTTCGACACGACCATGTCGAGGAACTGAGACGCCGTTTGATTGATGTTGCCACCGTTCTTGGTGACAGCATCCGAGCCGAGCAGTTCCACAGCGTTGGCGGTCGGGTTGTCCCGGACGCTCTTGTAGCCAGTCTGGCCGAGCAGATGCGAGCCGTAATAGTCCTTGAAGGACAGTTGGGTCGTGCCGAGCTCTTTCTGCGTCCGCAGCATATCCTGGATGCCGGCATAGATCTGCATCTCGACGCTGCTACGATCAGCAGCCGTCAGGCCATGGCTTTCCCAGTTGGCGTCCGTGTTCTGGAAGAGACCATATGCAGTCGAGCCGGGGTTCTTTGCGGTCGGGCTGAAGCTGCCACCGGTCTCGAACGAGGCGAGCGCGAGCGCGATCTCAGGTGGGATGCCCCCCTTGTTCGCGGCCTCAATGATCCGGCGCTGGATGTCGGTCGCACTCTCCGTGGGAAGGCCACCTAGCGCGAAAGATCCAAAGTCGTCGGCGACGGAGATGCTGGCGATCTGGCCGGCGAGTTGCTTGGCCTTCTCGTTGAGCTCGTCCAGCTTCTGCTTGACCGCCTTGATGTATGCTTCGGTCGAGTTGTTATCGATCGACTGGGCGAGATTTTTCATCTCGTCCTGCACGCGCTTCAGCTGGTCATTGAGGTTCTCGTCGAATACCTCATTGGCCTTCGCCGCCAATTCGGCGCGCTTTTCAATCACGGAGCCGACGAGATCGTCCCGGCGGTTCTTCTGATCGTCGCGGATCTTCCGCTTGGCCAGTTCCAGGTCGGCGTCGTTGTCGCCGACGTTCTTGTCGGGGTTGACGTCGAAGGCGTCTCTTTCCAGCTTGGCCAGCTTGGTGTCGAGCTCATAGAGCTGGTTCTCCAGAAGATCGACCTGGCGCTCGTTCTGGGCGTCGGAGAGTTGCTTCCGCGTCGAGGCGATCTGGCGCTCAACGTTCTTCTGCTCCTGCTCGATCATGTAAGCCTGGAACTTCTTGAACGCCGTGATCGAGCCCTCGGCACCCTTCTTGAACGCGCCCTGGAGACCGGCGATGTCCGTCTTCAGTTCGCTGCCGTCGAGGGCCTTATTGATCTCGCCCTCGGTGAACTGACCGGACTGGCGCATTTCCTCGGCCGCGGCCTTGAGCCCGTCATTGATCTTGCCGATGCGTGCATTGAGCTCGGCCTCAAGCTCATCATAGGCCTTCTTCGTCTCTTCGATCGGGAGGTCTGAGCTGATGATCTCGCCCAGGCGGTTCGTCAGGAAACCCGTGGTCTCGTTCTTGAGACGGTCGGCGCTCTCGTAACCGGCGGTGCCCTGAAGGGTAGCCCCGGCCTGCTTGGAGACCTGGATACCGCGGTCAATGCCAGCTGCCTGGATCTGGGTCAGGTACTTCGACAGCGGGTCAAAGGACTGCTTCAAGGTCGTCAGGAAGTTGAGATCCTTGCGCAGCTCGACAAGCTGATTGCGTTCGTCGTCGGACAGTTCGCCACCGACGCCGAGAACACCGCTGCGCTCGTCCAGCGGTTTGATCTTCCGCTCGGTTGCGTGGATCTGGCGCTCCAGGATGGTCGCAAGGGCTTGTGCGCGTTGACCGTCGACCTTGTCCAGGACCTTCTGGTTCGAGGCGATCAGGAAAGCCTCGGCAACATCCTGGCCGAACTGCTGAGCGACCTTGTCGTTGAAGACAGAGGTCTGGTCCGAATAGACAGCCCCGCCGTTGGCGAAGCGCTTGGAGGCGCCCATTGACGCCGTGAACCAGCTGTCGTTACGCGCCTGGTCGGCAGCGGCCTGCCGAAGCACCTCGATCCGCTGATCTATCTTGTCGACCAGAAGGCCGAACTGATCTGGCAGACCGTTGACCATTTCGGCCTTCAGGTTCTGCATGGCCTTGATCAGATCCGCGATGGAGGCGGTCGAGGCGTCGATCTCGCCAGTCAGCTCCTGGAAGGTTGAGAGGACCTCCATGATTTTGGTTTTGCGGAGGACTTCGCTACCTTCGCCGTCGAGGCTCTTCTGTTTACGGGCCAGGTCGTCCATCGCCGCGGACAGGCTGCTGATCCGGTCGTTGGTGTGGTCGACCGACGCCTGGTACTCATTTTGCTCTGTCTTGAGCTGGTCGAGCGCAGCCTGCACCCGGCCGGCGCGGTCGGCATAGTGTGATAAAAGCTGCAGGCCCGTGATCAGCGCCGTGGCGCCGAAGAAGAGCGGGTTGCCGAGTGTAGCTGCGCGCAGGAGCCCCAGGGCGCCAGCCGCGCCGGTCGCGGCCGTTCCGATGGCGAGCATGCCAGCGGCCAGCTTGCCGAGACGGACCAGGACGAAGGCCGACGCCAAGGTGGCGAAGGCCGTCCCGACGATCTCAACCAGCGGGCCCATCTCCCGAAGCCAGGCGATAACATCCGATGCGACAGAGACCGTGTTCTGGAGTGTGCGCAGGAACGGTCCGAAGGCCGTGTAAACCAGCGCGCCGAGGTTCGAGCCGAAGTTCTTCGCCGTGTTGGCGAGAGACTCCATTTGGGTCTCGTTCGCCTCGGCGGCGGCATTCGACAGAAGGAAGGACTGCCTGAGCTCCGACATCGTGTCGAGATTGTTCGACAGAGCCGTGAAGGCGGCAGCGGCGCGAACCTCCAGACCTTCGAAGGCGCTCGACGTGTCGAAGCCAGCGTCCTTGAGGTTCTGCATGACGCCCGACAGGCCATGCGTCTTGAGGTCAATGTCCTCCATCGAGAGGCCGAGGCGGGAGAGTTCCGACTTGAGGTTCTTGGACGGATTGATGAGATCGACGAGCAGCTGCCGCAGACCGGTGCCAATGGTCGAGCCGGAGCGGATACCAGCGTTGGCGAGTGCGCCAACCGCCGCCGTAAGTTCGTTGTAGCTGATACCAACGGTGGCCGCGGTATTGCCGGCGTACTGGAGAGCGGCCGTCAACTGGTCGAGCGTCAGCTTGGACTCGTTCAGGGCGGCGGTGAACACGTCGGCCAGGTGGCCGGCCTCGCCGGTCTGCAGGTTGAAGATGTTGAGCGCGGACGTGACGACGTCCACGGCGTTCTTCAGCTCTGTGCCAGCGGCGGTCGCCAGCTTGCTGACAGGCTCGATCGCCTCGGCGACCTCGCCTGCCGACATACCAGCCTGGCCCATCAACGTGGCGGCTTCGGCGATCTCGTTGGCGGTGAACTTGGTCTTCTCCGCCACCGAGAGAAGTCGGTCTTCCATCACCCCCATTTCACCGTTGGTCGATGCGGTGATCGCCTGGAACTGCTTGAACTGCGCATCGAGCTGGACGATGAAATTGCCGAGGCTGAAACCGGCGGTGTAGGCGCCGCCGACCATGGCGTAGTTGTTCAGGATGCCAGCCTGGGACAGGAACTGGTTGGCACCGCCATTGAGGTTGCGGCGCTCGCTCTGCTTCATGAAGCCGAAGGCAGCATCGCCGTGCTGGGCGCGGAAGTTGCGCTCGTCCATGCGGGTGCGGAGGATGCGCTCCTCGTTCTGCAAGTTGGTGAGTGAGCGTTTGACGGAGCGGAGATAGGTGGCGTTGAGCTCGTCGAAGTACTTGCCGACCAACTGGTTGGTCGTTGCCTTCATCTCGTTGATCTCGCGCTGGAATACAGCACGATTGGCCTGGGACTGCGTGCTGCCCTGGGCGTAATCACGAGCGATGGCCGTAGGAGCCGAACGCTGCCGGTTGCGGATCTGGGAAAGACGAGCCTCGTGAGCGGAGGTGTCCTGGCCCTGCTTTTTCAGCGACTTCAGTTCGCTTTCGAGCTTGCGGATGTAGGAGACGTATTCCTCGGCCGCCTTGCGCATGTTCTTCTGAACATCGGTGGCGCTCACGGCGAGGTTGTCACTGAACGATTTCAGTTTCTGGCGGAGCTGATCAATTTCGCGAAGACTATCCTGTAGGTCGATATCGACGTCGTACCGGATGTCGTTCTGCTCAAGCGCCAATATGACCCCCTAGCGTCCTAAATGCTGCCTCGAGGGCGTCCCAGCTTTCAATGACTGTGACGTCATCATCGACATCGTCATCATCGGAACCGCCCAAAGCCTTCGACACGACCGTTGCCAGGTTGTCGAGGTGTTGGCCTAGTTCCGCTACCTTCCCTTCCGTGTTCAGCCTGACGATCGTGGTGAGGTCGTTGTAGGAGTGACCCCAGTAGACCTCACGGAGTTCGCTTGGTCTGACCCTTAGTGTCCAGACGATTGCTTCTTCGAAGGTGAGCCCTGCGATCCAATCAGTGAAGACGCGCCCCGAGTGAGATCTTCCAGAGCGCCCTTGGTCTTGACCACTCGTTCCATGGATCGCGCGAAAAAACCGATGGCATGGTCCACCTCCCAAGCCAGCAGCTCTTCCATGTCCGAGATCGAGATATCGACATCGTCAAGGGACGCGAGGAGCTCCTGGACCTTGCCCGTCTTTGAGCGTTGGTGGAGAGCTGCCAGGAGGACTCGCTCGCGAAGTTCGGGGGCGAAATAGACGCTGGCCGCAGTGGCCGGCTCGCCCATCATGGCTGTGATCTCATTGAGCAATCCAAAGGACATGAAGATCTCGCGAGCCTCGCCGTCTTGTTTGATCTCGATGTGGTCCTTTGGGTCGGACATGTAGTGCTCCTAGAAATAAAAAACCTCGCCAGTGATGTAGTCACGGGCGAGGTCTAGTTCTATGGATTTTGGAAATTAGCGAGCCATCAGGATTGCCTGACCCTGACCATATTCCGAATAGAACGGATCGGTCGTAACCATCTCGTAGGGCTGCATCTCGAACGGCATGTTCGAGAAGTTGTCCGACGCGAAGGAGATGCCGAGACCACGAGTCACCTTCACCTTCGGCAGAAGGATGATGAACGGCGTGTTGTCCTTCGGCAGGATGCCGGTGACCTTGCACGCCAGGTCAGGCTGGGTCACGTGCTGGCCGATGTCGACACGCTTCAAGCGTCCCACGCGGGACCCGATCGGGAAGGTCATGCCGGTCGGGATCTCGAAGCCCGCAGCCAAGGTGACCTCGGCCGCCAAAACAGAAGCGACCTTGACGACGTGGACGTAATCGTCCTGGCCCTTCTGGATGAAGAGATAGTCGCCGGCTACGATCGCCTGCGTGGGAGCAATGGCCAGCGTGATGCTGTCGTCCGCCGCCACGGCGGCGGCACCGAGGGCTGACAGTTCGGCGACAACGTCAAAGCCCGTGCCGGTGCCGTCGAGGCCGGCGGCATAGGCCAAGTTCTTGGCGGTAAACTCGTAGACCTCGCAGGAGGTCTTGAGACCTTCACCCGTACGTACGGACATCACGACCGCGTTGCGGATGCCCTGGGTCAGCTCGGTGAACTGGGCTTCGCCGGTCAGCTGAAAGTTCTTCACGAGACCGATGGAGTGTTCCGCCGGGTTGAGCTTGTGAAGATCAGCGAGGGCGCCCAGCATGACGGTCGCCGTGGAAAGCAGAAACTTATTCGTTTTGGCGTTACCAGCCATGGGGTGCTCCTTTTGAAATCGGCGCGCGGTGATTTTTTAATCGCGCTTGTTAGGTGGGCACCACGGCCTACATGAGCAACGAATGACTGCTGCATAATGGTGTAAAATGAAGCGCATTACTGTGAACATAGACGACGAGTTGAAAGAGATCCTGGAGCGTCGTTCTACCTTCCTACGACGGTCCTTGTCCGCAGAGGTCGTCACTCTTATTGAGACTGCCCTCGCTCAGGAGGACGAGGCCAACCGGGCAATCTTGCAGGCTCACTACAGCATAGGGTCGACAAGCCCTTCCGCCTGAATGAACTGCATAGACCGCTGGTTTGATCTGGACATCGGCGCCACGGTGGTGCCGTCGATAACTTTCATCCAGCTGTAAGGTTGTTCGGTCTCGCTATCGAAGACCGACATGCGCGTACCGGACGCAAGGGACTTGAAGAGAAAGTCAACCATCTTCCGGTGAACGAACAATCCCTCATCGTTGAATGATCCGACGCCGACCACAAAACTGGCGTGATAGATCCCGCTTGAGCTCTCCTCCAGCGCGAGTGAAGCGGGCCCGATCAAGTGGAGCGCGGGGGCTTCTTCGATATTGGCATGTGCTTCCCAGTCGAACATCTGCAGGCTGTTGGCCGGCGTGATGCCGTTCGCGATGATCATTTGGATCTGCTGGTTGACGTATGCAGCGACTGACGTCCAGACGTTGAGATATTCCATCAGCGGATCTCCGAAATTCGATAACGATTGATCACGCGCGTGACCGCGCGGGGTACGCGGACGGCGAAGAAATATGCGAGAGCCGGCTCGAGCAGCGGTCGCGAGATGATGCCCCTCTTGCCCCGGCTCACCGTTCGATCACGATCTGTCAGGGCCGGCCCCATCAGCTTGTCGATCGAGTCCTGACTGAGACCCATCTTGCGGCCGAGGTATTGGATGTCCGTTCGCGTGGTGGAGTAGGCGTCGAAGATGTCTTCGTTCAGGATCGATGCGATGCGATTTGCACGCGACTGGGAGAACAGGTTCACCTCGATCTCGGCGATCTTGTAGACCTTCTGGTTGTGAGGGTCGTGCCGATAGGGAACGATCCTCACGGGACCGTGGGCGATTTCCTTGCCGCCAGTGCGACCACCAATGCCGGGGTTGAGAGCGACAAGGTTTCGGCCGACGTTGGCGCGAATGTCCTGTTTCAGGGAACCGGAATGTAGGAAGAAGCGGTCCTTGTTTCCCTGCTTGGTGCGGATCGTGCGCAGCGAGAGGTTTTGCCAGTGGGCCTCGACAGCACCTTCGAACTTGTCGATGAAGGTGGTTCCTCCACCCGGCGGGCCAGAGGGGGTGCCAATCAGCTGCGTGGCGATGAACTGCCCGACGCGCATCAGCTCGGTGTTGACCTCTTCGGCCAACCTCTTCGCGAGCACCTTTGCCTCGATCTGAAAGAAATGACGCTCGTTGCCGGCGCGGATAGTCTTTACCAGCTCGTTGGCGATCATGTTTACGATGGTGCCGGCGTCCTGCGCTTGACCACCATAGGACCGGCTGACAGAGGCTCCGCCTGAGAGTGCAGCCAGCGAGTGACCCTTGCGCTGCTCGAAGTTGACGGTGACCCTGGCCTTAGCTGATCTCGGCATAGGTCACCCCCAGCGCGGTATCGAGTCTGCGGACAATGGCATCATCGACCTGGTCGCCGAGCTGGAGATAGGCCGCAGTGATGATCCGGCGAGTTTCCTCGGAAAGGTTGGTGTCGCGATCTGGGAATTCACGACCGGTCATCTCGACGAGGCACGGGATCTGGCCGAATAGCTGGGGCGGTCCCCCTTTCTTCAAGCCGGTGAGATTGTCTGTCTCACTGGCTTGGCGCTTCCAGGTTAGGTCAGCCAGCACTTGAAACAACCGGAAGGTGAACTGTTTCCCGAAGGCCGAATAACCATTGTTGGCGACGATGAAGCGGCGGTTGATATCGTCCAGGATGATGTCGCGGGGTTTCACGGCGTCAGCGTCGATCGTGCGGAGCATCAATCGGGGAGACGAGAAGTCGTAAGCCGGGATCTCGCCCTCATCAGCCGGGGTGATGGTGCCTTTGAAAGCTTGGCCGTTTTCCTTATAGATCAGCGACTGGAAACGGCGAGCGGCGGTGTGGAGACTGGCCATTATCCACCTGTGACCGGATCGGCGTCAGTCGTCGTAATCAAGATCGCGTAGCCGGGGTCGATCGTGGGATTGATCGCAGCCAGGGCTGCTGACAGACGATCCTCGGCGGCCTTCTTCAGCTCCGAGAAGTCCTTGCGGGTGTTCCGGCGGAAGGTGAGCGCGCCATCCGACTCCTCCTGGGCCACCCGGTTGGCAAGTGACGGGATGATGTCGAGCGCAGCGCGATAGAGGATCGCCTCATTCGCGCGCATCTCAGCCACGTCGCCAGAGACCAGGGCTGCAGACAGGGTCGCGCGCGAGATTTCGAATTCGAGGTTCAGGTGCGCTGCCGCGAGATCCACATCCTCGTCGGGCAGCTCGCCCTCGTTGACACCCAGGAAGGCTCGCACATCCGCGGGCCGGACGGTGTAGAGGATCGTCGGCACCAGCCGGTACATGGTCACGCTGTCGAACGGGATGCCTCCACGTTCAGCGGATATCCGCACTACGCGACGGGAGAACGCCGTGGAAATTTGATTGTGCTCGGCTGGCACCGTGACAACGATCACGACGTCGGTCGCACCGGTGGTGAGGTCCTCTGAGTAGAGGACCTCACCGGTCGGGGAGGCCACAGAAAGGACTGCCGTCCCGATATCCGGGATGGCAGGCTGGCCGTTATAGGTAAGGCTGACAGGCAAGGTCACATCCTTGCCGGCCTCGAACGTACGCATCAGGCGTCAGCTTCCGAGGTGGGGTTGGGGTTCTTCGACTTGGCGGCGCGCTTCTTCTTGCCTTCGGGGGCGTCCACAACCTCCTTGCCAAACTCCGCCAGGAAGGCGTCGATCGCGAGCTGCATGTCGCCCTCACTCTCCTTCAGGTATCCGACGAAATCAGCGTCCGTCGCCTCGGGCCTCAACTCGGCGATGACCCGCACCTGAGCGCGGCCGATGCGGTCCTGGATGAAATGCGAATTCTCGACGACACTCGGGCGGCGGGCGTAGATACGCTGGCCCTTGTGAGCCAGGTCATGGAGCTGGAAGGAGCCCTTAGTTTCTGCAAGCAGTTTGATCATTGTGTTTCCTCACAGAAAGGCCCGCCGCCCGGTTGGGCGGCGGCGCCAGGGGTCTTAGTCGTCGGTGCTGTCGTAGTCGTAGATCGACCGGGTGTCGCTGAACGCCAGCTTGTAGCCGGTGTTCACCGACTTGGTGAACGTGATCGACTGGTTGGTTATCGCGCGCTCGGTCTCCTCGATCTGCGAGCCACCCTCGTTCAGCTCCTCCAGCGTGTCGCCTCGGGAGATGCCGATCAGCTGCTTGTTTGGCGCAGCGGACGACAGGGCGAAGTTGACGGTGCCCTTCAGGATCGGCACGCCGCCGATCTGGAAGCCGGAAGCCGCCAGGTTCTCGGCATCGGTGCGGTTGTTGTTCGACGTCGGAATGGCGAACATCAGCAGCCAGTCGATGTAGGCGTCCCAGTTGCCGACAACGGTGTCGACGGGAATGCCAGCCTGGGCGCGGGCCACGAACCAGCGGAGCAGCGCCTCGTAGTTCAGCTTCTTGTTGGTGGCGCCGGCCACGAAATCCGCCTGCTTCACCAAAGGAGCGGCCGGGTTAACGCCGTCACCGTTGATCAGGATGTGTGTGGCCGCGCGGACCTTCGACATGTCCTTCTCACGGTCCATACGGTTGACGTAGGGAACCAGCGTCTCGATGCTGGCCCGACGATCGAACTCGTACGAGAAGCGGTAGCCGCCGCCGTGCTTGTAGAACTTGACCGACTGCTCGGACAGACGGATCGTCTTGACCGGGAAGCGGCCCAGTTCGGCCACGGCCGACACGACCTGATAGTCCTCCGCCTTGTCGTCCACGACCGTCGAGATCAGTTCGACGCCGGACATCGTGCGGCTCGAACCGACGAGAGCGTTGGTCGTCTCCAGGTTGTCCTGGCGGAACTTCCAGCGCACGACGTCGTCCACGACTTCCGGGAAGATGGCGCGGACGCCGGGGAACGTCTGGAACGTGTCCGACGCAGCTTCCAGCACGATGCCGCGCTCGAAGTCGTTCTGGATCGGCAGGTTCAGGAAGGCCAGCGAGGCCTCGTAGCCGGAGAGATAGCCGCGTTCGTCGCGATAACGCTTGTCAGCTTCCTCGGATCCGCGAACGTCGATCGCGAGATTGAGGTAGTCTCGCATGCCGAGGCCAAAGGACTTGGCTTCGGCGAGCAGCTTCTTGCCGGCGCTGACTGACGCCATGGCGTCTTCGGAGCGCAGAGCGGCGAGAGTCTCAACACCCCGACGCTTGACCTGAGAGAGAGGCTTGTAGTTCATTTCAGTGTTCCTCGTTTCGTTCGTTCGGGGTTTCGGTTAGACCTTCACCACCACAGCGTTCGTGCCGATGATCTCGACGACGAAGTTCTTGCTGTGGTCGGCGGTAGCAGCGGCTTTCACTTCGCCGGCGCCAGCACCCACAACCGTGTCGCCGATGGCAACGACCTGGCCTGCCTTGATCGGGAGGGTATTGGCGAACTGGAGTTCGACGGCACCGATGAGCGAGCCTTCGACCGTGCGATCCTCGACCGATGCGAGGCGGCCGATGATGATATCACCGTCAGCGGCCAGCTTGACCTTGTTGGCGCCGGACGTGTCGAGCGAGACGGCACGACCGATGTGGGCCTGCGTAATACCAGTGGCGAGGTTGACGGTGAGCGACGAGTCTTCCCAGTGGAACCCGCGCAGCGTGACATTCTGATGAGAGTACATGGGTGTGTTTCCCTATTCCTATTCCTGTTGCGGTTAGCGGCGGGTGCGGAATGATGCGACCGCGGGGATTGCCGAGGCTTCGAGGTCGCCCTCGGCGCCCTTGGAACGTCCGCCGGCGACCAGGTTGATCTTTGTCTCGGTGATCTTGGCGACGACATCTTCGAGCTTCGCCGGCACTTCGGCGTCGACTTGGCCGGCCGCCGTCAGAACTTTCTTGCAGATGTCGCGAAGAGCCTCGTCGGCCGCCGACAAGCTGGCTTCGGTGGCCTGGTGTTTGGTCTTCAGCTCGGCGAGCTCGGCCTTGACGGCCGGCTCGTCCTGGTTGGCCGCTGTGAGCTGTGTCTTGAGCGCATCGCGCTCAGCGGTGAGTGCCGTATTCGAGGCCTTGAGCTGCTCGTTCTCAATGGCGTTCTTCATGCTCTCCTTTTCAGTGGAGCGCAGTTCGGCAAGAAGTTCCTTGATATCCATGATTGGCTTGTCCGTAGTTGCGGTTGCGGTGAGTGCGAGACGATCGAGAGAAGCCTTCGCGGCCAGCGCCTTCATCTGAGGCGAGAAGTGGCTTTGATCGCTGTTCACGATGCGCGCGTTTTGAGCGCCGCCTTGCCCGACGAGCGAGGTCTCGAAGAAGGCTTCGAGTCCGACCATCTTGCAGTAGACGCCGTTCTCACCGACCGTGTGCCCATCGGGTGTGGTGCCGGTGATTATGTTGTCGAAGTCGGCATCGGGTCCGAAGAAATCGAAGCCGTCTGCCGAGCAGATCATCTGCTTGGGCAAGATGCCGACCGAGACTTGGTCAACGGTTCCGTTGTCGACTTGCTGGATCTTGTCCTCGTGAGTCTTGTCGATCCAGAAGAGGACGCGGAGTTCAGTGTCCTGACCGTCGACCACTTGGCCGCGGAAGACACGTCCGATCGGCAGATCTTCGCCGTTGTGCATGATCTGGACGGGCCGGGTCTCGGTTTCGAGCGCCAGAGCCATTTCCAAGAGCATTGAGCGCTGTGCGACCGCGCCCTTGTAGAGCGGGTGATGCTTGCGTAGAGGCCGGTTGTTCAGGGCAATCGCTTCGAAGACGACAACACCGTCAACCGACGCGCCGGCCTCTTTGAGGCGCGCGATGATCTCCGGTGTCTTCGTAATCTGCTTCACGACATACCCTTCGTTGCTGCAGGGCATGTCGTGATTTATTGGTCAGGTAGCAAATCTGTTGTGCATCATATTGATGCACTTAGTTGCTCCTCGCCGCTTTGCTTCCCTCCGGCGAGAGGGACCGACCAAGGGGGTCGGAGTTCGGGCTGACCTCTTCGGCCTTGGTTTTGACGGGGGTCATGAAGCCGGTGCCGCTCAGCTCCGGCGCGGTGTCAGGCCGGAGTCGGCCGTACATCCACAGGTGATATTCGTCGTCGGTGATGAGACCGTCCGACAGGTCCTGGCGGAGCCGGCTGGATTTGAGAGTGAGTTGTGGCTCGAGTTCGGTATCCGGGCGGAGCTCCGCCTTGCGGAACTGGACCTCGACGAAGCCCTGGAACCCCTGCTGGTGCAGGGTGAAGGAGAAGATGTTCTGCAGAAGCTCGGCGACGGGCTCATTGAGCTCGTCGGCGTTCATGGCCGCGATGCGCGCCTCGACTGAGCCTGTGTTGACGCCGGAGGCGCCACGGCCGATCACGGTGGCCATAGTCTTCAGCGCGGCTTGGTTCTGGGCGTTGAGCGTCTCGATCACCGCCGTGATATCCACGGCAGCTCCAGGCTTCTGGTCGTTCAGGATCGAGGGGCTGACGCTGTCAAAGTGGATCAGTGGCTGGTCGGAACGCAGTCCCTCGATAACGGTGCGGATCTCGCCGAGGCGGTTGGCCTTCCACTCACGCAGCTTGATGTCGTCCGAGCGGATGTTCTCCGGCGCGTTCTTGGTGAGAACTTCCTCGACAACCTCGACGGCCATGCGGGGGAAGCCTGTCAGGCGCATGATGCGGTAGAGGTCGTTGATTACTTGCTGGCGGGCGGCGATCGTGTTGATCGACGACACAAAGGTCGAATGCCCGTAGATGGACGTCGGATCCTTGCGGTAGTGTGAGACGAAGAAGGTCGGGATGTCGAGATTGATCTCGTCGTTCGAGCCCGCGATCTTCTGGATGGGTTTGTACTCTCCCGGTTTCTTCTCATACCACTGGATGGTCGACAGATCGACGTTGCGGATACGATCCGGAAGCATCTGCTTGTCGACGACGAGCTCGGCGCCAATGCCGCCGCGGAGCAGGCACATGTAGCGCAGCTCCTCGGCGATCGATCGCATGGACTTCTTCAGCTGGAAGCCGAGCGTGTAATCTGTCGGCCGGCCGATCTTCTCGATGGCCAGCATCAGGCTCTTGGTCGCGTCCCGGTCAATGTTCTGCTCCAGGTCGCGCGCGAGCACGATCCAGTCCGTGTTCGCCATCGTCAGGTAGGCATTGAGCGCCGCCGAGACGTCCGGATCGAACTTGAACAGGGATTGCAGAAGAACACGGCTGTCGTCCGACTGCCGCGAGGTGAACAGGTCCGTCAGATGATCCCGATATTGCGGGACCGTCAGAACGCGATCGGTCTGCTGCGGGTTGAAGGTGGGCGTAGAGGCGGTGCCGCCAGCTTTGGCTTTCTTCTTCGCAGGGATGATTGCGCTGAGAAATTCGAAAGCCACAGCCTGTCCTTACATCTGACCCAGCAGAGATGGGGATTTGATGCGGCTGCGGAAATCGAGGCCTGCTTCATTCTGCTGCACTGTGGGGGTGAGACCGAAAAGGAGGGCCATCTGGCGCTCCTCCTGATCATCCTGGGCAGCGATGTAGTCATGGATGCGGAAGGAATGCAGGAGATAGCCGAGCGCGTGGAAGAAGTGATCATCCCCGGTGAGCTTGACCCACTTGGCCGGTTGTTCAGGCAGCTCTACGCGCACCATGTCTTGAAGGTGTGTCTGGATGATCAGCTTCTTGTTACCGTAGCCGGCGAAGGCGATCTGCCGGCCACGGATGTGGCCCACCGTTTTGTCGATGATGCCAGTACGGTTGGACGAGACGTGAGTGATGTTCTCCATCTCATCCTTGACGAGCGTCAGTGGCGCCGCCTTGAGGCTCGTCGCATATTCGATGGGCATGATGATGCCCTTGGACTCGTCGCGGATTTCTCTGGCGAGAGGTGCGTATGGGTTAAGGTCCATGCCCCCGGCGACGACGCGATATCGCGTTCTGATCCCAGCCAGTTTCTCTTTCAGCTGGTCGGATGGAACCTGCAGCCATTCAAAAACAACCGGTATCGGTAGTCCCAGATGAGCCACGACAACATGACAGGTCTGACCGACGTCGACACCCACAGCCACTGGAGATCCGTCAGGTACATTGATTGCTCCTTCACCTTTCATGACGGCTTCGATCTCCGGGATGGAGAGGCGGGCATTCGCGTCGTTGTAGGGTTCACCGAGCACGGTGTTGTACCAACGCCGCATCGAGTTCTTGCGCTTGTAGTCGAGCAGCTGTTCGACGATGTATTGAACGGAGAGACGCGGCGTCGCAAAGGGTCGGACCCAGTAGCCGCGGCCGAGCCGGCCGGGGTGACGGGGCACCCACTCACGCTTGTCGGGGTCGCCCAGTTCCAGGCGCCGGCCGCAGTGCTCGCACATCATGAACGAGTTCTCGAAGTCGAACTTGACCGCCATGTCGTTGTCGATTTCGGAGAGATCGTTGAGATCCGCAGATAGCCCAGGGATCCTGACGAAGCGTGGACTGAAGACGGGAAGGTTCCAGTGGCCGCATCCACACCGGCAGAGGAACTCGTGCTGGTCCGACGCCTTGTACGCGCTGTCGATCCCATATCCTTCGAAGGTCGGGGTCGAAAAGCCCTGGCGCATCTTGATGTCGGAACCCTGCAGACGTGAGCCGTAGAGCGCCAGGATCTCCTGGTCGGTCAGGTCGACCTCGTCGTTGAACATGATGTCGGCATTGATCGAGGTCGCATCACCTTCCTTGCCGCCGGTGATGAAACCGAAACTGTCATCGATCTGGTAGAGCGACATGGATCGGACGGGCTTCTTCGACGCCTCGTGTTGATTAAACACCTGCTCGTCATCGACGAGCGGCTTGATGCGGGTCTGGCTGACCCTTTTGTACATCTCGTCGTTCGGAAGGCTGAAAATGCCGTTGATTGAGGTCGTCCGTTTGAGGAACGACAGGAATTTGCGGATCTGGACCTCGGTCAGGCCCACCTGCGAGCACTTGATGACCGACAGATTGAGGTGCATGTCGTCCACAATCTGGCGCTGAAACTCATATCCCTTGAACGAGAAAGGCTTTTTGCGCAGCGTGGTGTTTGCACAGATGTAGTCGGACATGGACATTTCTGCCCCGTCCTCGGGGAATTTTTGTTGAAGGCGGGTTAGAAAATCCGCGTACAGGCTCATGTGTCCGTATATCGGCCTGTTGTTTCCAGATTTCTTGCCTCTTGTCCTATAGTAACGACCTGATTGTTCGAAAATTAGCCCCTACATGTTACTCCCAACCCGGAGTAACCAATGTCGAATTTCTACCCTACGCTGCCGGAGGCGACTGTCCTCCAGCTCAGGGTGGTCTTGAACCAGTTGCGCGAGAAGCCCGACTATCTGGATCAGGCACCCTATTCCCTCGAATTGAAGGACTTCCTGAAAGAGATCAACGGTCGCGTTGTTTCTCTGGCGACGGTCGAATTCAACGGCGAGATTGATCGCCTTGATTACGTTGAGGCTGAGATCGTCACCGTCCTCAAGGATCTCGCCACCCTCGTGGCCAGCTTAGGTAACGCTGATCATTCAGAGAAACTGCAGGTGGCCAAGGCGCGGGCCGGCTTGATCGAGAAGCTCGTCGCCGCGCGCGAGAAGGTCTGGACCATGAAGAACATGGCCGATTTCCAGAGCCAGATTATGGGTTTCCTGGCCGACATCTGCACGGCCGACCAGATCCAGGAGCTGAAACTGCGTGTGAAAGGGGCTGAATAATGGGAATTTTCGGCTCTGAAGCCCCGAAATATTGGGCCCTGGGCAAGCCTGCGATCCCGCTGCGGGTCGGTTTTAAGCGTCCGTGGATCGATGCGTGGCAGGTTTTTGCCGATCGTATGCCTACCGAGCGTGAGCAGCGCGAGTGGCTGAACACCAAAGGTGACGGCAACATCGGTCTGCCGATGGGTGCTGCCTCCGGTATCGTCGCGATCGACGTCGACAGCGACGATCCGCGCGTCCAGCGCATTATTGAGCAGCTCCTGCCTGCTTCACCCTGGCGCCGTGTCGGCCGCAAGGGTGCCGTCTACGCTTTCCGCTTCGAGGGCGAGCGCACCTTCCGGGTCAAGGACTCCGAGGGCAACATGCTGCTGGAATGCCTGTCGAAAGGCACCCAGATCGTTCTGCCTCCATCGATCCACCCTGATACAGGCAAGGCTTATAGCTCAAATTGCGACCTGATCGAGGTCATTGGGTCGCTCCCGGCTCTCCCGAAGGGCGTCGAGGGCCTCCTGCGCGAGGCCCTGAAGTCGGAGGGTTTCGACCTTTCGACCAGTGGCAACACCAAAATCACTTCGTTTGTGCCGGCTGGTGCGCGCGACAACGCGCTGGTGTACAATGCCGGCCTGCTGGCGCGTGCTGTGACAAGGGGCGAAAGGTCCCTTGTCGAGGCCATGGGTGAGATGAAGGCCTGGGTTGAGGGCTACACCGAGAAGGTGGCCGGCGATGAGATCTCCGTCGAGAAGGCGCAGACCAAGGTCGTCGACTTCCTGATGCGTGATGTGACCGGCGAGAAGCGCAAGGCACTTCCTGTCGGCTGGGACGACGGTCTGACCGACGAAGACAAGGAGAAGCTTGGCCTCGTCATCACCGAGGAGAACGAGCAGTGGGAGCCGGAGAAGATCACATCCCATTTGGTGTCGGAGTTCGAGCGTCACGTCACGCCTGACACGCAAGGGTGGACGCGCGCCGTGGAAGTGGCGCTCGATCGCCTAGCACGCAACGCCGACATCGGGTCGCTCGACGAAGAGCGCATACTGAAGTTCATCGTCAGCCAGTCGAAGGGCTCCTACACCGTAACAACCTTGAGGAAGGAGCTCATGAAGCTCCGCGCCGGCGACATCACCGGCACCGACCACTCCGAGGTGGCGCGCGCCGTCATCAAGGACCTGGAGGAGTTCGGCAAGCTGAAGCACCACCAGGGCGAGTTCTGGCAGTGGAAGGGCGCCTCTTGGAAGACAGTGGACCAGAACGACTTCATCAAGCACATATCCGAGGAGTACGGCCATCTGCCGGTGTGTCGGCGGTACTCCGATATTTCGCAGATCGTGAAGCTGATGGCCGGTCTGATCTCCGACAACCTACAGACGGTCACAGTCCAGGGTGTGAACTTCGCGAACGGCTTTCTGACCGAGAACCTTGAGCTGCGGAAGCACTCGCCTGAGTTTGGTTGCGCCTACGTGCTCCCATATCGCTACCAGGAAGACAGCCGCTGCCCGCTTTTCCTGCAGATGTTGGACGATTGCTGGGGAGAAGACCCGGATTATGGCGACAAGGTTATGGCATTGCAGGAGGCTCTCGCAGTAACGCTGATGGGAGTTGCTCCTCGCTACCAGCGTGCTTTTTGTCTGATCGGCCAGGCGCATAGCGGGAAATCAAGAATACTGGAGATCCTCAAGGGTCTCATGCCGGATGGGTGTCACTCCGCGGTCCCGCCGACAGATTGGGGTGATAAATTCATGCCGGCACAGATGGCCGACAAGCTCGTGAACTTCGCGGGCGAGATCTCCGAGAAGCGCGACATCTCTGGTGACGTGTTCAAGCAGGTGATCGAGGGCCAGGAGATCGAGGCGCAGAAGAAGAACCAGCCGATCTTCCGCTTCCGGCCGAAGGCCGCGCAGTGGTTCGCCTCCAATCACACGCCCAAGACCAAGGACACCTCGGACGGCTTCAACCGCCGCTGGCTCTTCATCGAGTTTCCGCGCCGGATCTCGGACGAGAAGAAGGTGATCGACATCGACCAGATCATCCTTGCGGCCGAGCGTGAGCAGATCGTTGCAT
This sequence comes from Mesorhizobium sp. WSM4806, assembly GCF_055811635.1. Classification (NCBI taxonomy): domain Bacteria; kingdom Pseudomonadati; phylum Pseudomonadota; class Alphaproteobacteria; order Hyphomicrobiales; family Phyllobacteriaceae; genus Mesorhizobium; species Mesorhizobium sp. WSM4806. The sequence goes on from NZ_JBVVQZ010000002.1 coordinate 452,852, forward strand.
GGGCGCTCCAGGCGTTTGGCCGGTTGAAGGCCAACAAGGATTACACGCTGCCGTCGTCGCACATGGCTACCATCGACGACATGGCAAACCAGAATAATTCGGTGCGATATTTTTTGTCACAGAGCCCTCGTCTCAGAGTGGGGAAGCGCGAGCACGAGGGCACTTCCAAGACCCGCACTATGGGCGATCTCCTTTTCGACGAATACTGGAGTTTCTGCACAATGGCGGGGGGTGTCCAGCGTGTGCAACGGACGAGATTTCACGCATTGATGAAGGAGCTGGCGCCCGCCTTCAGGTTCGAACAGCTTCGCGAGACCCGGAACGGGGGCTTCGATTTCGTGTACAACTTCGTCACAGTTGTGGGAGCGATGAAGTGATCACCGTCGATGCTGACGAATGGTGGGAATACGAAAAATGGCTGCACTACGAGGGCGACCATGAACTCTGATGAGGACCAGGACCTATTGATGGATGCGGTGTCCGAGCACATGGACATCGCCTCTCAGGCAGGGGTGCCTGCGGACGAGGTCGTGGACGTCGTGATGCTGGCTAGTGCGCGATTTCTGATCGACAAGATGCCGGTCGAGCAGGCTCTGGTCGTGCTGCGGAAAGCCTATGACGATCTGCAGCTGAGAATGCCTCAGATGAAGGAAAACCCGGAGGTGAAGCACTAATCGAGTCTTATCCTAGAGTATCGCGTTTGACCCTCTACCCGGGTTGGGACTAGGGATTGGGTCAAGAAGACGCGGTTGAAGGGCGCTCTTCGGGGCGCCCTTTTCTTTTGGTGGAGTAATATTAGTCAAATTTCCAAAAATTTTTGCGGAGTATGTGTGGCTCTATACCCGCCATAAGTACCTGTTTTTGCTTGGAAAATGGTGTACTCCTTCGCTTGTTCCACATCCTAACCTTGGTATTCTTGGTTATCGGCAATGAGTTGCTGATGGGTGGCCGAGGCCACCGGGCGGCCCCTCTCGCGAGGGGAGTGGCGGAGCCATGCCCAAGCCGGAAGTTGCTCAATTGAGCAGCGCCAAGCCCCGAAGGGGGCGAGGACGGGGAAGGTGCGCCTGATCGACAACCTGCTCAATTGAGCAAAACGGGAGAGTGAAATGAGCGGTTACACGCTGAACGGCATTGTCGGCCGCATGGTCGACCTCGAAACGAAAACGCATGGCGGCTACTATGTCAGCTGTTGCTGGCTGGCCATGGGGCGCTCCTCGGGAGCAACGGCGCGCAAGGCCTTGGAAGCCAAGGTCTTCGGACAGGCCGCGCCGACTTCGACCTTCCGCAACGCATGGCGGATCGCGACCAAGTCCTATGCGGAAGGCTTTCCGCTGGAAAAGCGGGAGCACGCCAAGGGGCTGGAGCTGGATGAGGCAATCAAGTTCGCTTCCGAATGTCTGGAAGCGCACAAGCTGGCGCTCGATGTGTCCAACATGAAGGACTACGAAGAGCTCTGCCATCTGCCGGTCAAGCCGGTTGTGGATGAGGCCGAGGCCAAGGCCGAGGCCGAAGCCAAGGCCGAGGCCGAGGCCAAGGCCAAGGCTGAAGCCGAGGCCAAGGCCAAGGAAGAGGCCGAGGCCGAGGAAAAGGCCAGACGTGAGGCCGAACTCAACCCGGTCGACCCGCTGGTCGGTCTGAAGCACGCCGCAAGCGTGCTCACTCTGGAGCAGGCGGTTGAGTTCGCCGGTTGGCTGAACAACCACATCCAGCTGGCGATGTCGGCCAAGGCCGACGCCGAGGCCAAGGCGGAAGGCAAGGCCGACTTCGACCCGGCGGCCGAACTGGTCAAGGCCAAGGCCGAAGGCGACGCCAAGCGGGCCAAGGCCGCCTAGGCCACCCCACCCCCACCCTCCCGCTCCGGCGGGAGGGTCTCACCCCTGCGTGCGCCCATGTCGGCGCGCGCTCACATCCCTGCGCCCTCGCGGAGATGCGCGAGGCTTTTCCTTTAACGCCCGCTGCAACAGCCCAAAATCGCGAGACCAGACATGAAAATCCTGCCCGATCTTTCCCAGCCGAAAATGCGCCGGGTCTTCGCCAAGGCCACCGTTCTGGTGCGCGACGAGGGTTTCGTCCAGTCGCATTCCATGGCCGAGGTCGAGCATCGGGTCTGGAACAAGCTTTCGAAGGAGCGTGTTCGTGGTTGCACGCTTCGCGAAACCGAGCCGAGCGCTCGGCCGTCGCGCCAGCACCAGGCCAAAATCCCCCGCAACGCCCGCCGGCTGTACTCGCCGCAGGATCAGCGCGGGGTCGAGACGGTGTTCGTGATCATGGATCGCGTCACCGGCCAGGTGCTGGCGCGGGTGAAGGGTGGCGCCGCCCATTGTGAAATCGAAGCTGAGAAGCTCGCCCGATCGCAAGGCGGTGAGCTCTCCGATCTCAAAGTCATTTTCGAGGGGGAACTCGCATGATCCGCACAGCTCTGGCCGGTTCGCTGCTCGCGTGGCTGGTCTCACTGATGTCCGGCGAACCGGCGCCTGAATTCTATGAGGTGCATGTGACGACCTACGACAACCAGCTGTACGTGGCTGGCGCCGGGTCGGACTGCGTCGACGCTTGGAAGCACGCTCGTGTGCCGAAAGGGTGGCGTGAAATCCGGTGTGTCCAGGTTCGGTAACCTGGTCGGTCTAGCCCTCACCAAAGCAGGGCGCCCGTTGTCGAGCGGGAGATAAACAAGTCGAGCATCGGGAGCCCTTGCAGTCGTGGCGGGGTTCGTGCGTCCCCAGGACAATGACGACCATGAGCGTCATATCGCTCCTGACCTGGGCATGTCGGTAAACTGCCACCCAATTTTGCGCCTGCGCCTATTTAACAACCCGCCCGAGCTGTTGGGCCTGTGTCTGCAACTGTGAGTTGCTTAATTCGAGTCCGGTTCGGGCTCGGGGTTAGGCTTGGGCGCAGGCGGGGGACCAGTTCGGTCCTCCGCCACGCTTTTGTGCTGCGTGTTCGCGTGAATTTCTAGGAATAAATTCCGCCCTGTGGGGCGGCCAATTTCAGGAGGACAGAATGCAACACCCATACTGGCTGTCGGCAAAGGCCGAACAGCGCCAGGAAGCCATCGAGAGAGACCGGCTGGAGGCCATTCGCTACCTCGAACAGACCAGAGAACGCCGTCTGACCGGCAGGGTGCTCGAAGCAATCGAGACAAAGCACTAGAACTTTTCCTCGCAAGCCTTTCATTCTAAAGGCTTTTTCGGCTCTATATTAAGAACTCTCTTTTTCTTCTCCTAAGTCCCCAAGGGGGGGTAAAGGTTCCAACACATAAAAGAATACCGATTTCAACTCTGACTACGAAAGTTTGTACTCAGAGTACCATATTATTCTTAAGGAAACGAAATCGGACTTTTTGTGGGTGTTGAAATCCCCAGACACGGAGCACCCAATGGCCCGACCGAGCAAGCCCCTGGCCGAGCGTATCCGCCGGCTCACCCACCGATCCGGTGACCACCTCCTCTGGCATGGCCAGATGCGTGGTGGCCGACCACATCTCGACCGAGTTGGCAACCCGGCCCGTATCCTGCTCAATCTCACGGAGCATCCTGACTACCAGATACGGAAGCAGGACTGTGACGTGGATCGATGCATCGACCCGCACCACTATAGGGTGATCCGCGAGCGCAAGTTCAAGTACGACGATCAGCCGAGCACTCCATGGCGCGACCCCCGCGACATGTCCTCGTTCTCCGACCGCGAGCTGGAAGAGATCGCCGAGAATGTCGAGCTCCTAATCGCTGCAGAGATCACGGAAGACGACCTCGGCATCTTCCCGGAGCACATCCGAGATGAAATCCTGAAGCGCGCCACCGCCTAATCCCGACCCAAACCCCGCAACACCAACAGCAACAGCAACCGCACCACATCCACGCCCTTGCCCGGGCGAGGATGAGGCGCAGGCGGCCATGTCGTGTCCTCTGACCTCCAGGACCGGGCCTTACCACCCCGCATGGCCGCCACCAATTCGAGGAGCACGCCCATGCTACAGCTGCCAAGCGCTAGGGGCGACCGCCGCCAGCACTATCTGAACCTCAATTTCTACCAGGAGTATGTTCCCGCCCATTGGATGTTGGGCAAGTTCTGGCAGATCGACCGCGAGATCTACGACGAGTTCCTGAACCTGCTCCCGCCAATCTACTGCGCCGGAGGCTTCCGCCTCTGTGAGCGCCTCACCGGCGACATCGCCGCGACCTTCGTCAAGGTCGGTGCCGACTACTGGTGCGGGTTCACCAATCTGGGCGACACGCCGGCAACAAAGCTGGTGGCACATATCGCCGTTCTAGTTTGACTGGGCTTCGTCAGGGAAGACGAGCTGGTGAAGCGTTGCTCCTTGTGAGGGCGCCCGTTCGACTCGGGCCGACACGCTGAGGGTTCGAGGCCCTCCCCAGTCCATAGTTCGGCTTCGGCCGAAAGATCCCACAGCCCCGTCGATCGGGAGCCAACACAGGAGGCAATCATGAAGTTGTAACCAAGCCACCTCGGCCGTCACATCCTTATCCAGCCTATAAGGCTGGGATCACTGACATAGCGCCCCCATCAACCACCCCGCCCATCCGGGCTGCATACGGCGCACCGGATACCACCCAAATCATTTAATTGGCCAGCCAGACGCTTACAAACGTGAGCTGAGCCATAATATCCCTCGCTGAAAGCGGGTCTGCAACGACCTTAACTTGTGTCCCTGTCCACCGCATGAGCGTGGACCGAACCGCTCCCGCGATAGGTGGAGCAACCAAGGGCGTCCCCACCGGGACGCCCTTTTTGTTTGCCCATCCCGGAGAGCACCGATGCGCGCACAGATCAACCACGCCCGCCGCCACGCCACCTTCAACATTGCCGAACTGAGACGTCAGGGCTACCGCCAGATCGGCCGCGGGGCCTTCTCCACGGCCTTCGCCCATCCCGACGCTCCTGACGTCGTCATCAAGGTCGGCAGGCTCTACAGCCGGCGCATCGGCCTCACCGATGGCTTTCCGCACTTCGCCCAGCAGCTCCTCGACAAGGAGATCTCGAGCAAGTTCTTCCCCAAGATCTACGACCTACACCTCGATACTGGTCGCCAGGTCTTCTGGTGCATCATGAAGCGGTACACCAAAGGCACCCGCAAGCAGCGCCAGGCCTCCAAAGACATTCAGGCCTCGCTGAAGAAAGCCTCTGGCACGTCCAACCACTTCGAAGGCACGCCGGCCGCCCGCTACCGCAAGGCGGTCGAGCAACTGGTCGACTACCGGTTCGTCCCTGACATTCACCCCGGCAACGTGCTGAAGGACGACGATGACACTCCGATCATCATCGACCCGATCTGCATCCAGCCGCGCTACCAGCAGGAGTTCTACGCATGATCACCCAGGAACTGTTCGACACCATCTACCTCGGCCTCCAGGCCCAGGGCTGGCAGCGCTCTTTCAACGCCCAGCGTGATCTATGCATGTATCGCGGCCCCGAGGGTCGCAAGTGCGCGATCGGTCAGGCCATCCCCGACGACGAGTACGACCGGGCCATGGATGACGAAGACGACGACGTCGGAGTCTTCAACTACGACGATTTCCACCGCCGGGACATGTTCCTGAACCTCACCAAGGATCAGTTCAGCGAGCTTCAGTACGCCCACGACAACAACGACGAGCCGGATCAGATGCGCGCCGCCTTCGAGGACATCGCCTGCAAATACGGCCTCAAGGTGCCAGCATGAGCCGTGATCGAGTCCGCTTCATCATGCCCAACGACGGCCCGAACACGGCCCGTGCGGCCCAACGTGCCTTTGGCCTCACCTGCAGCCAGGCCTACAACGCCGTGCGCACGGAGCAGACCATCATCTGCCGGCCCAGCCAGTTCGCCCGCTTCCTGATCTATCGAGGGGGCGCCCACAACTTCAAGCAGCTCAACGTCGAGCTGATCCCGGCGCCCTACATGGACCCGTTTCTCGATGTGACGAGGAACGCGGCATGACCACGAAGATTGCTTTCCCACCATCCCGCTCCGGCGCCGAGCTATACGCGCTTGGCAGGAACGGTCACTTTCAGGCGACGGCAATCAACGTCCTGTCCATGGATCACGCCATCTGGCTGGAGAACTGGACCAGCAAGGAGGCTATCGGCATCGGCCGCGTGGTCCTGCCGGCCGACCGCAACACGGTTCGCGACCTCGCGAACCACCTCAACAGGATAGCTGACCGCTTACCCTGACCCACCAGTTTCAGGTGCCCGCTCTCCTCCGCCAGAACCCAACCATCCACTTAACGGCAACGCATGTTGGCTCGATGTCGCACCTGCATCGGGGCGTGGATGGTTGGACCTACCACTCTCACTCGGAGACCATCATGACCAAGGACGTCACCTTCAACACCGGACGCCTCTACACGCAAGAGGGTCAGATCATCCGCGCCGTCTTCGACGACGTCGCCTGCATCGTCCGGTTCAGCGATTTCTCACGCATGGTCTCGGGCGAGTTCCCGTACCAGCGCCACGGCAACAGCGAGTTCGACCTCGCCCGGGCGGTGATGGTTGCCTACGACCACGGCCTCTACACCCACACCCGCGAGGCACCGCGCCGTGATCCAACGGCAGGGATCAGGAGCATCCGGCTGTGACTTACGGGCATCCTCCGCAGGTACATCCGAGCCTGGCATCGTCGCGGCCGATCAACTCGCGTCTATTTTATGGCAGGGTCCACGCATTCGGTCCCATTTAGTAGGGGACTATCGCCCCGCTGAACGACGCAGAACCGTATCTGGTGAGCGCCTTGGTCAACGATCCACAATGGGAATATCACTCCCCTCGCAGCTTGGAAGCTGTCATTTCCATAAGCACCTTGGGTGTTGAGATCGAACGTGAATTTGCTAGTTGAGGCGAATGGACGATACAGAAGATCACATCGTGCGTTCTTGTTTAACTTGAATAATTTTCCGTCAATAGTCAGCTGCTGAATATTACTAGAACAATCGTACATCGCAGAAGTCTGGACGTTAAGGAGCATTGTACTGCTCCCGCATTCGAATACTTCCGCTTTACCCACTAGCTCCATTTTACAGGCGTCACGGCTTCCCTGCATCTCAAAATGATCTGCTGCTACCGGATCAGCAGTGGCGACTACTAACAGAAAAACAAGGTTCACGCAGCGTCCGATTAGACTAGGCATAATTATCCACAGGGCCCTGGCTGAGGAAGCTTGTGAACAGAATATGATCCTTCGTCACGGTTGGCAACCTAAGCCACCCCAGTGAGTGGCTGACATCGGCGGTCGCGGGCAGTCGCGCCCTGGCATGCTCGCTGCCTATAAGCTCTGCCAACACCGTTTCCCGGACTGGAAGGAAAGCCAATTCTGACCGCTCCGCGGGGTCGGGCGCTAGGGAAGTGCTTCGATCCGCGTGTTACCTTGCAATTTTTCAACGTTTCGTGTCGCCCCAATATTGACTTAAGTCGACGAGTCGACAAAGGCTCGGCCCATGGAAAACCCAGCTAAACGTGAACCCACCCCACGCAAGATCATCGGCTTCAGCTTAGCGCCCGAGGTTGCCCGCGCGGTAAAGGCCGAGGCAGCGAAGCGGGGAATTCCCCTCAAGAAATTGTTTGATGAGATGTGGACGCTCTATAAGAGTGAGGCTCCTAAAGGGAAGTCATGATCCGGACGGACCGCGAATTGGCGGCCACTGCGTTCGCCCTTCTTGCGCCGAAAACCGCGCTCACCGCAGACGAAAAGAAGCTCCTCGTTGACGCGCCCGCGCCCACCGAGAGGGAAATAGAGCGTGTGCGTGCTGCCATTGAGAGTGGCGGCGACCCACTGGGAATAGCCTTCTGCGCCGTCCGCTCTCGGGAAGATCGTCGCGACCTCGGGGCGACCTACACGCCCAAGCCGATCGTCGACGCTATGGTGGGCTGGGCGGAGAATGAAAAGCCGGCGCCCTTGCGAGTTGTGGACGCGGGTGCTGGGTCGGGCCGATTTACCGTAGCCGCGGCTAAAGCATTTCCAAACGCAAGCCTGATTGCCGTAGAGATTGATCCACTTGCGGCATTGATGTTGCGGGCGAATGCCTCTGTCCTCGGGTTCGCGGGCCGGCTAACTGTAAAGTTGGCGGACTACCGAAAGCTGTCCTTACCGAAAATAAAAGGTGCAACGCTTTTCATTGGAAATCCACCGTATGTCCGGCACCACGACATCGGTAAGCAATGGAAGTCGTGGTTGTCTGAAACTGCACAGCATCTAGGGTTTAAGGCGAGCGGGCTGTCGGGTTTGCACATCCATTTCTTTCTGAAGACACGAACATTGGCCCGAGAGGGTGACTACGGCGCATTCATCACGGCATCGGAATGGCTCGACGTGAACTACGGCTCTCTGTTGCGACAAATGCTGGCAGATGGGCTTGGTGGCGCCGCCCTACACGTTCTCGATCCCAAGTCGCAGCCGTTCTCGGATGCGATGGCGACGGGCACGATAACCTGTTTTCGAGTAGGAAACCGCCCAGACCAACTCGTGATGAGGTCGGTTGAGAGCTTGGACGATCTCGCGCCGCTGTCGGATGGGCGGAAAGTTGAATGGGCCGAACTGGAGGCCGCCCCGAAGTGGTCAATCCTCATTCGTCGATCCGCGCCCCCAATCGGGGATCAAATTGAGCTCGGAGAGCTCTTTCGGGTCCATCGGGGCCAAGTATCTGGAAAAAATTCGGTTTGGATTGAGAGCGCCGCAGCGAGTGGCGTTCCGGCGCGGTATCTGTTTCCAACGATCACTCGGGCTCGGGACCTCATCAATGCCGGCGTGGCCCTTGACGACGCGTCACGTTTGAAAAGGGTGGTTGACCTCCCCCGCGATTTGTCTGCTCTCACGAGGGCGGAGCGAAGAGGTGTGGACAGGTTTCTGGCCTGGGCAAAGCAAAATGGGGGAGATCAAGGCTGGATCGCTACTCACCGCCGGGCTTGGTGGTCCATAGGATTGCGTAGCCCGGCCCCCATCCTCTGCACCTACATGGCCCGACGCGTTCCCGCTTTTGTGCGAAACAAGGCGTCGGCTCGGCACCTAAACATCGCCCACGGTCTGTATCCTGTGGAGCCGTTGTCAGAGTTGGTGCTTGACGGCGTGACCCGCCATTTACGCGAGAACGTCAGCCTCGCAAGTGGTCGGACCTATGCCGGAGGACTTGTGAAGTTTGAACCAGGAGAGGTGGAACGGCTTCACATTCCCTCGCCTGCCACGATTGCAGCGATGCACGCATGAACATTCCGAACAGCAAAGCGCCTAGAGTTTGGAGTGGTGAGGAGCTGGCAAGTGAGGCACAGACTGCCCTTGAGGAGTTTGTTGATCGTCGCTTAAAGGAGCCCGAAGGCAGGTACGCAACCCAAATCCGTTCTCGCCGCAAAGCGATCATAAAACTCTTTAGAGTCCTCTCCGGCGTAGACCCAGCAAACCCAGAGCCAGCCGTGGTCAGGTCCATCTTACTTGATGACGATCTGTTCGGTGCGCTTCGCTACATTGCCGCTCCTCCGGTGTCTGAAGACGACCTTGGGGTGCTGGTCACGCGAAAGATAGTGCCGCTGTCGAAAACTGCCCTAAAAGGTTCTGATCCACTCGTTTTGAAGGTTCTTGCGTTGTTGTGCCGTTTGGCAGACCCCTACAGGTTTCCATGGATCGCGGCTAAGAGGACCCCGTCGCCCCGTGAACTCCGCACTGCCGTTCAAACGACGACTATCTTGCAGGCGTCACAGGCCCTCCAGACGGAACGACGAGGGCACGGCAAAATTGTTGAGGGCAGGCTGGAAAGCCGGCTGACTGAACTAGGCTTTGTGAAAGTTTCCGCGCCCCATAAGGGAATAATTGACGAGCCGATCAAGTATCCAGTTTACCCGACGTTTTATGGCGAATGCACCGTCCACGGACGGAAAGTCGATCTGTTTATACCTCTTCAAACGGGAAGGATGATTGCTCTTGAGGCCAAGGACAGCAGCTCAGGCCTGAACAGCGTGAAACGATTAAACAATGACACCGCAGCAAAAGCGAAACATTTTGCGGACCAGGCCGGAAAGAACATTGTCAACGTTGCCCTTCTTTCGGGAGTGTTCAAGCTCACCAGCTTGGTTAGCGCACAGAACGCTGGGCTTTATCTCGTCTGGGCGCACGACCTTGACGGCTTCATCGACTGGGTGAAGGCCCAGACATAATGAGCGCGGGGCGCCAGTCGCCTCGTTTTTCGTCGTCGGCCGGACCCGTATGGCCCGATGATGGTCGGCCCACCCTTCGGCGCCGGTCCTAAGACCCTGGCTTGAACTCGTCCACCACGCGGGCACCGTTGCGAAGTCTCACGATACGGCCCTCACGAACGACCAGGCACTCTTCGTAGGCCGCCCGAGCCACGCGAATATTCTTCGCCACGGCCACCGTCTCATCCACCCGCAGATCATCGAGACTCCACACCTCAACGTGGAAGGCGAAATCATCGCTGGTCTCTGGGATGGCACGCATGGAATATATTCCTACACCCTGAACGGACGGAGAACAAGCCTCCATGAGCATTGACGAGATGATCGAGCATTCGTTCCGCAATTTTCACGTCAAGGGGTTCGACTATCTGTGCATGAAGCGGACGCCGGAACACACCCGCAAGGTGTATTTTTTCGACGGAAACGTGTCGCAGTTGCCCGAGGTCGTGAACCCTCACGACCATCGCTACCATTTCTACACCACCGTGTTGACCGGCGTGATGTCCAATTCAGTCTATTTGCCGGACGACAAGCACGGCGAGGTCTACAACGAATTTGACTGGCGCACACCGCTCAACGGCGGCGATGGTTTCACCTGGAAGCGCGAGACTCGGCTCTTCGAGCACCAGCGGTTCTTTTACCGGCCTGGCGAGCGCTACGGCATGTGGGCGCAGGACTTCCACACCATCCGCATGCACGCCGAAGGCACGGTCATCGTGCTCGACCAGTACGAGGACATTGTGCCGGTCGGCGCACCAACGCGCACTTTCATGAAGGAGCGCCAGCCCCCGAGCCTGGACGGTCTCTACGAGAAGTTCACTCCCGACCAGCTGCTCAAGAGGATGGCCCAATACAAGGAGCTGCTTGACCAATGAAGTCCTTCACCCTCGACGGCAAGCGCCACAAGATCCACCCCAAGATCCCTCTCCAGCAGATCCGCTGGGTCGTCGGCCGCCAGCACGTCGGCACGCCCGACGACGAGATCGAGAAGCTGGTCGTCGAACGCACCAAGGACTGGCCCAGGGCAGCGATCGACTCCGCCAAGAAGCTGGCGCTGTGGTTCCACCGCAAGAACCAGGAGCTGGTGCGGGAGATGAGGCTGTGAACCTCGCTGATGTCACTGATCACGACCTACTCAAAGCTGGCTTGGTCAGCGTGAACGAGCTCGTCGAGGACGGTCCGATCACGGATCCATTCCGTTGTGGTGTGTTCGATCCCGAGCACGACTGGAGCGAGACCCAGCACGATCTCGAGGACGAACCTCCGTATCAGTTCTGCCACGTTTGTGGCGGCGTTCGGCTTCCGCAACCTGGGTAGTTGTACAGGTACCGACGCAGCTATGCCGATGAGAAAACAACAGCTCCCGATCAGCTCGCAACCTTGGAGATCCAAATGAGCAAAATGCCGATGCTGCCAGGCTACTACTGGGCGAAATGGCGGATAGCCGCGGAGGGAACCGTCGAAGGCGACGAGCTTACCCCGAGTGACTTTTGGGAGATTGTCCAGGTCAATGAAAATGACCCCAATTGGGAGCTCCACCCTGCTGAAGACATGGCACTCTCGGTTTCAGTCAGCGGCGTCAGCGAGACCCAGTGGCGTGACTGCTTCGTATGGGGTGATTTCGTCGCTCCGCTGCACAATGAACCGCTCTCGCATTTGACCCCCGCTCTGCCGGTTCAGCGCAACTTCTGGCTGAGCTATGACCACCAATCCGGCAGGTGGTGCGTGGGAAACGAGCCGCCGAAGGTCATTCGAACTGGCGCAGAGATAATCCACACTCGCGAAGTTCTCCCGGCTCTGGAAGCCGAGGCGGTAACCAGAGCCGATATTCTCCGCGAGTGGTTTGGAGGGGATAGGTACGCCCGTGACTACGAATATCTTGACGCCAATTATGGCTTTCTGGCAGACCGAGTTGTCGCGTACCTCACAGCACGCGTTCGAGCGGCAAAGGCCTAGTCCTCCACTAGACCCTGCAGCGACGCATGACGCAGCTTGTTCTCGCCCCGCAGATAGCGCACCCGGGCTTTGACGCTGGGCTTGAGCCATTCGACCTCCGGCCCCGTCACCGCCTTCGGAACCCCCTCGGGTGGCTTGCCCTTGCGGACGCGCTGCATCAGTCGTTCACGCATTTGCTTGGTTAGCGCGATGGTGGCAGGGCCGGCATATTTGCCGTCGCGCACCATAAGCCCAACGGTCTGCTTGCCAGGCTCCCGTTTCAGGCCGAGCAGTTCGAAGTCGCCAACTTCCCAGCATTTGGTCTTGACCCAGGAACCCTTCCGATAGGGACTGTTCCGGCGCTTCGAGACCATTCCCTCCAGGTCCATCTTCTCGATAGCTGCGTAAAACTCGGCACCGCCTCCCTCGACATGTTGGCTGTACTGGATGATGCCCTCGGCCGGCTTCACAAGATCCCAAAGGATCGCCTTCCGCTCGATTGCTGGCAGCGAGCGAAGGTCCCGCCCGTCAAGATGCAGGATGTCGAAGGCGACGAAAGCCAGCAACTCAGCATTCCACGTCATCCGGGAATGCATCTCATGAAAATTCGGCCTGCCGTCAGGATCCGGCGCGATCACCTCGCCGTCGAGAATGAAGGACTTGGCCTTCAGCTTCTCCGCAGCGGCGACGATCGGCCAATACCGTTTTGACCAGTCGGTGCCGTTCTTGGTGAAGGCCCGAACGCCTGCCCAGTCACGAATGATCTGGGTGCGGAAGCCGTCATATTTGATCTCGTGCAACCAGTCGTCGCTGACCGGCGCCTCAAGCACCAGAACTGGCTCAAGCGGTTTGATGAACTTCAGCCGCTCAACGCTACGCATGCAACTCCTCCTGGCGATAAGCCGCGAGGACCAATTCTGTTCCGAGGCATTTTAGCCAAATTGAATATACCAACTAATGGGGAGACGAATGAGACGCCATCGCTTCTTGAGGGTGCGACTGAAAGGCACGCATGAGACAGCGATTGGGCGGAAGAGCCCCCGCGGCTGCGTCCTCGTCCAGTTCGACCGCATCGACCATCCCCAGTCCCATGGGTGGCACCTGTACCCGCGCCATCATTTCGTTCGGCGCCGATGAGACTCCGCGCCATCTGGAGCAAGCGCTACCAGCACTGGGTGCTTTGCCAGGATCAGCCCTGCGAAAAGGGCGAGACCAGTGTCGTCGCCCGTCTCTACGACTGCAACGGGCCGGCGATCGCCGAGCGCTTCAACATCCACCCACTCCCCCAACGATATCTTACCCTCATGAAGGAGGTTTACGAGCTGTGACCAAGAACCAAATCCTGGCGTCCGTCTTGACCGGGCCGGCCGACGACATGCCAGCGATCATCGCAATGGCCATCAATCAGTGGACATCGTTCGGCAACGGCGTGACGCCGCTGCTCGAAAAAGTCTCCGAAGAGCTCGAAGCAGTCGACCCTGACCTGCGTGGAGAGTTCACCATGGCCTTGGAGGATTGGCAGTGAGCACCGCGCGCTACTTCTGCCTGGCCGTCTACGGCTTCAAGAAATGTTGTCCGGTCCACACAACCCCTTACACAAAGGACAACGCTGAGCGCGCCAAACGGTGGCAGGGTGGTCACAACTACCATGTGGTAACGGCGCACCCCACCGAGCGCGGCACGTTCGTGTCGGTCGAGACCGGCGCGCACTTCGAGGCTAGCCAGATGGGCTACACCAAGGAGGCTTGGGAGCGCTTCCTCGACCGCATATGGCCGTCAGTATGAAGCCGCGCCACAAGGCGATGCTGAAGATCCTGAAGCTGACCGAGGTGACCACCGCGCGTGGCTTCACCGAAGGTGAGGTGCGAACCGCCGACGCCAAGATCCAGCTGCTGATGGACACCTACAACCTTGAGTTCAGAAAGCCCCGCCGGCGCAGCTGGTGGTCATTCATCTGGAGTAAGAAATGCCCAAATACCAGGACATCGTCAGCGAACTGATCAGGCTGTACGAGGCCGGCTACAACGACGCCATGCTCGCCAGCCGCCTGCGTGACCACATGGAGCCCAAGCATCGCGCCCTGACTCGGGCCGAGCGTTTCATCTGTGGCTTCGAGGACGACGAGCTCCAGGAAGGCATTCTCGCCCTGCTGAAGGAGATCAGAGACGCCCAATGATCATGAACATGGACCGAGCTGTCGAGATCCTCGGCATCAACAACACAAAGGGCCCGCTCCAGAACATGGTGCGGGCCCTTTCCATGATGACCTGGCTGAACACGCCAGCCGACACGGAGCGGCGCGAAGCCGCCCAGTACGTTCTCCGGCGCTGGAAAGCCTACTGCGACGAATGCAACCGAAGGAGAGACCAGAAATGGCGTTCCCAGACTACATGAGATCGACTGAGAGCAAGATCGTCGGCAAACTGATCCACAAAGCCCTAAACCTTGGCTACGTCGTCTCAGTCTACGACGGCATGGATTGGCCGGTAAAGAAGTCCGACAACTACGAGGCCATCACCGCCGAGATCGCCACCACCGACGTCACCGAGCTCATCTTCCGCCTGGACGACGGCACCAAGGTCGGCTGGATGATGCTCGTCCACCGCAACGACGAGGAGGTTATCTGCGACTACTCGGACAACGCCCAGATGGAGAACCTGGTGGCGGGGGTCGACACATGAGGGTCCGAAACCTGTGGCTTCGAGTCCCCGAATAGGCTAAAAACTGGTGACTCAGCCCTATATTAATGGGGCATCATGAGGATAAGAAAATGGGCAAGTTCGTCAGCAGCAAAACATATCACACAGTTGGTCGTGACGCCACGACTGGTGTGTTCGTTGACCGAAAGGGCGCGACTGCAAATACTCGAGTGATGAGTTCGAAGGTCTTTGCAAAAGCGGTCAAGAAGGCTAGTGGGAAATTCCGTGAGGTTACTCATGGGGATGGGGCAAAAGCAGTTAGAAATGTTAAAAAATAGCGAAGAAACACCTAATTTACCCACGGCGACAAACAAGGAATACAATAGAATATTTGAGATATTAGTGACCGACCCGGAGGACGAAGTCCTCGGGGTCATTGCCTATGGCGTCTACAAGAAGGCGAAATGGGAGTGGGCACAAGAAATCTGGAAGAAGCATGGCCGCCCGCCGAACGAAGCCGAACTGAAGGCGTACATCGCAACTTGGACACCCTCTCAGCTCGATAACATAAGGAAAAACGCCGCTCAGGTGTTGTCCGAATACGCTGACACCGTCATTTCTGAGGAAGAGCCACGCATTCTGCGAGCTGCGCTAAAAGGCAGCTTTTGGAAAAGCGTTTGGACATCGGTGGTCGGAGCGGCAGCATACACCGTCATCCTGATCGTCTTGGCCTTCATTCTGGCCTTCGCGGGTGTTGACTTGGTCGGCATGCTTGAACGGATAGCATCCGCAAACGCAAACAAGGCTGAAGTCGAGCAGCAGGCACCGGCACCAGTCATTCCCGGCACGCCAAACACTGGCGGATAGTCGACCCAATCATCCACCATGTCATCAAAGCCCCGAGAGAAATCTCGGGGCTTTTTGTTTGTCCAGGAGGCTCATGAAGATCCTCATACAGACCCTCAATCATGAAGGAGATCATTGCGTGAACGTCACCGCCATCAACAACCTCGCCGCCTTCCTCGAAAACATCCCGAGCAAGCACGACCGCGGCTTCAACATGACCAGCTATATGGGTTTGACGGACCTGGACGAAAGGGGAAACGTCGACTTCCAATGCTCCAGCACGGCGTGCATCGCCGGCTGGGCATCCCTCGTGCTGGGCGAGAACGGCGAGATCAGGAAGACGGCCCGTAGGACCAGCGAGGTCGACGGGTTTTACGAGGAATTCGCCGGCGATCTCCTCGGCCTCGACTACTACACCGGCCTGAAGCTGTTCGAGCCCATGAACCAGATCGAGGAACTCATGGACACCGACTGGAACAAGGTTACGCCCCGACAGGCCGCCAAGGTCCTCCGCAACCTCGCCAAAACGGGAGTGGTCGATTGGTCGATCGCAGTGGAGGCAGCATGATCAACACCTATACGCTGGCCAATATCTGCCAGGTTGCGGCGGCGCGCTTCCGAGACCATGCGGAGGAGTTCCGTAAGCTGGTCGACTACAAGCCGACACCCAAACACGAAAAGGGTGGCGTCTGGCAGATCGACCTGACCCCGCACGGTGAAGGTGCCCTCCGCTTGGCCGAACAGTTCGATCTGCAGGCCAAGGAGGCGGAGGAGTACGCCGCCACCTTCGCCAATGCAGACAACGTTGAGGTGACCTATGAAAGCGCCTGACCCCGCCACCGCCGAGGACGCCCTGGCGGCGCTCCGTGCCATCGAGCACCTCCGCGAAGCGAGGAAGTTACTCAAGGGGATCGGTGCCAAGCGCGCCGTCCAGAAGGTCCGGCGTGCCCTGAAATCCGCCGAGGGCGCCGAGCGCCACGTTCAAAGCAGGAGATACCTATGAAAATCGACCTCTTCTATGTCGAGGGCGAGCACGACAACGTGCCGGGGATTGCCCGAACCGTCGTCGCCACCGAGGATGATGCCAATAAGGAGGCGGAGGTGCTGCTCAAGGCCGGCGCCTATGTCTATCGGCAGGACATGTCGGTCGAGATCCCGCTGGTCTACAGCCACCTCGAGATGGAGGCTGCGCTCTGCGTCTGGGAGCACCTGTGCGAGATCACCGTTAACACACCCGAGCCGGCCAGCCCCGCATGGATGGAGTATCGAGAGGGCGTCGGCTCGGTCCAGCTTCGTCATGAGAGCATTCAGATCGGCAAGTGGGTCCTTCAAGTCTACGATCTGCTGCCCGAATGGTATCGAGCCACCGGTGCCTACGACTGGGAAATTATCCCGGCGATCGTCAACAGGCTCGAACCCGGCGAGTCCTTCAAAGATCCGAAGCAGACGCGGGATGAGTTGCTCTCCAGTGAGGATGCGGAGATCGAATATCGTCGGTCGTTCTACTGGACCCTGAAAGCTCGCTACGGCCTGGACATGGAGGGCGTCGGTCTCTCCGACGAGGACTTCATCACCTATTGGTACGACCGCGACACCGCGCCGGAGGACCAGGTCGAACGCTACGCCGAGACGTACAATCTGGAGAAGATCCGATGAACCAACGTCTATTCGCTGCTGTCTCCAACACCACCGGCGAGACCATCCTGATCAAAGAGCGGAAAACCGGCTTCTGGCCGGCCCCGTTGATCGAGGACCCTCGTGCCTTCAACACAAGGAAGGGCCACACCGTCCAGGAAGTGGCTGCAGCCTACGTCGGCTCGATGTTCGGCTGGCGCATTCCAGGTGCAATGCCGGAAGTCTACACGGTCGAGGAAGCTGAAGCGATCGCCTACGGAGGGCCACCGAGATGATCGTCTACAACATTGAGCGCGGCTGGTTTCCGATGAAGAACGACGCCGACGCTCATCGGCGCAGGCTCGGCCTAAAGCCGGCAGCGCTCGCCACCATCCGCATCGACACTCGCGAGGAGTTGGCAGCGTTCCTGAACGCCCTCATGGGGCTGAAGAAAGAGGAGTCGGCACCCGCCGGCGCCGTGCTCGAGCCCCAACCACAGGGTGTTCAGCCAGAGGTGATCGAGCGCAACTATATCGAAGTGCCCGACTTCGTCCCGATGTTCCTGGCGAAAAAGCAGGCAGGCGGCAAGGAGATCCGGTGGATCACCGAGGAGGAATGGAACGCTAGTTTGGCTTCTTCCGCGACCAGCCCCGGATCTTGAAGTTCGGCAGCTGTTCCTCTTTGACCACGCCGGCCTTCACCATCTTCGTCTTGAGCTCCTGATACTGGCGGATCAGTTCATTCTGAAACTCGATCGCCTTGGCTTCCTTCGCCTGCATCACGGCTTCGTGGATGGCTTCGAGCTCATCCATGCTCTTGTCCGTAAAATCAACCGCAGCTTTCGCCATGAGAACCTCCATGTCTAAGAAATACGACGTCACCATAGTCGAGACGCTCATACACACATTCACCGTCGACGTCGAGCCCGACGAAGATCCAAACGAAGCGGCCGGTGAAGCGTTCGTCCAGGCTGAAGAACTTGAGCAGCTGGAGAACTACCAAAGCCACAGTGCCGATCGAAAGGTGGAAAATGCCACCGCCCAGTGACGTCTACTGGAACACCCACAAGCGGTGTTTCAGTATCCGACCAACCAAGCCCTCCGTGCTGGACGGCTTCGAACAATCCCCGAGGGGCCGCGTGTTTTACAACACCGGCCCCTTCGTTTTGGAGCAACCACGTTTTCACGTCTCGGAGACCGGCCGTCAGTGGGTCATCCGGAACAAGAAGAAGGCAATTCACGCAACAATCCGCGGTTACCCTAGAGTATCGGCTGATTTCCATCTCCCACCAACTGCTAGGAAGGTGCGATACAACCCATATCGCAACGAGACCTTTGTGCTGGATGACGGAACGCCAGTGTTCGAGGCTTGGACTGCGCTGTTGAAAGACAACGAGGTCTGGATCCTATGACCCCGAAATACACCCAACGCCAGAACATGGAGAAACTCCTTGCAGATACAGGTCTATGAACCGCTGACTGGCGACGTGCTCAGTCGAGCTGACGTCGCCAACATGAAGCTGCCCTTCGAAATGGGATGGGACACCTGGTGGGTGACGAGCCCGACAGGACGCATCCTGGGCCAGCACGCCAGCTACGAGGCGGCGCAGACCCACCTCCACATCCTGAACCCGCTGCCACTCGCAGCTTAAAACCCAACCACCTTCTCAATCGCTTCTTCCCGCGCCCCAGGCGCCACGGCGAAGCCATGCACAAGGACAAGACCATGAAACTGCTCAACACCGCACGCGCCGAAGACTTCCAATCGGGCGGCCTGACCGAGGCCCGCAAGTTCGGCTTCGAAATGAATGCCATCGCCTTCCACGCCGTGATCGACGGCATCTACTCCGACAAGGTCCAGGCGCCGGTTCGTGAATTGGCGACCAATGCATACGACGCCCACATCGCGGTCGGCAAGCGCGACGTGCCGTTCCTCCTGATGGCGCCGTCGACCTTCAGCCCGTATTTCATGGTCCGCGACTTCGGCCCCGGCATGGACCACGAAGAGGTCATGCAGCGCGCCACGACGCTGTTCGGCTCCAACAAGCGCGACAGCAACGAACAGGTCGGCATGCTCGGTCTCGGCATGAAGTCGCCGTTCGCCTACACCAAGCAGTATGTGATCACCTGCTTCGACGGCCAGACCAAGCGGGAATACGTCTGCTTCCTGGACGCAGGTGGCGCCCCCACCGTCAGCCTTGCGGCTGAGGAGGAGAGCAGTGAACCCCGCGGCTTGATGATCAAGTTCCCGGTCCAGCAGGGCGACATCGCCCGGTTCAAAACCGCGATCGAGCGGGTGATGATCGGCTTCGACCCGATGCCGAACGTGCTCAATGACCAGTGGGCGCCATCGAGCCCGACCGTGCTCATGTCCGGCACCAACTACCGCATCGTCAACTCGGCACACATCAAGAGCCCCCACATTCGCCAGGGGTGCGTGCTCTACCCGCTGGACATCACCCAGCTGGTCCAGGTCGACGACGCCGACGAGTACAAGATCCCGGTCATCATCGACGTACCGATCGGGACGGCCAGCGTGTCGACCTCGCGTGAGCAGCTTGGCTATGACGAGCCCACGAAGGACAACCTCCGGCTGATCTGGCAGCAAGTGCGTCAGGATATCAGGAAGGAGCTCCAGGCCACGCTCGATGAGCCGGACAACTATCTCGACGCCTGCATCAAATACCGCGAACTGAGCACCCGGCTCGGCAAGGCCATGATCAAGTCGCCACAGTGGCGGGGTCAGCGCACGATGCGGACCTCGTTCTCGTACCTCGGCGCCGGACGGGCTGCTGTCCTGAAGTCCTGGGACGACATCCAGTTCTCGCCGCCCCGCCAGCCCACCGGACGCGCTCGCTACTACCAGACCGCGCCGTCGCTCACCCCCGAGGAGCTGAAAGCCCTCACGGTCGTGTGGGAGGCAGAGGATTGCCGCTTCGCCAAGGACCGCATGCGGATGTTCCGCAGTGAGAATGACGACGCCGACATCCTGTGGATCAAGGTCGACGCGAAGGAAAAGATCATTGAGCACTACGGTGTCGAGACGATCGTCGACCTTCGCGACTTCGAACGTCTCAAGCTGGCGCGTACGTCGACGCCTCGGGTCGCCCTGACAAAGCAGGACATCCGCACGTTCGATCGCTACCGGAGCATCATCGTGGAGCCGGAGAAGGCTGTGTACGTCTACTCCGAGGCCAATAACTACGAAGTCCTCGGTCAGGTCCTGGAATTCGCCCAGGTGCATGACCGCTACATCAAGCGGCTGCGCAACATGGACTTGCTCGACGACCGTCAGGTCATCGTCTTGATGAAGAACCAGCGCAACCTGCCGAAGGACCGGCCGGGTTGGGTCCACCTGGACGAGCTGCTGCGTGACACAGTCGCCGGCTTTAACGCCAAGGCTCACGCCATCAAGACCGACGTGAGCCAGTTCCGGCAGGAGCGCATGGTCAACACGCTTCGCAACAAGCTGGATCTGCTCCCCAAGCGGCTGCGCGACCTTCTCACGAAGGCCGCCAACCTGCCTTCCAACACCTATCAGGAGTGCCTCATGGCTCAACTGTGGGCCGAGGTCACCGGGAAGACGCTGCCGGAAGTGAAGACCGACTTCAGCCAGCGGTTCGCCAAGCTGACCAGTGGTTATCCGCTGCTCAACGTGCTCGCCAACAACGACGAGCACCTCACCCACTATCTCAAACTCATTGCGAGGTAATCTGACAATGGTCCCACACGTCATTTCTGGGAACACGATCTCCGCCTTCGTCGGCGGAGATCTCAAGACCATAGACTCCAGCCATCCGAACTTCGAGGTGATCAGGCGCCGGCTGCGCGAGAACGCCGACGTCGGCGAGGACCTATTCGACTTGGCTGCAGCACTGCGCAAGCACCTGCTCTACGAAGACGAGCTGATCCGCGTCGGCTACGATGGGCTCACCTATAACGACGAGCCTCTCCACAACTACCTGACGCTGTGGATCATCGACCTTCTGCGCCGGGAACAGCCGGCGACCCCGTGGATCAACTTCCTGAAGCGCCTCCAGCTCAACCCGGACCCGGCGATCAAGAACGATCTCTTCGAGTGGCTGGAGAAGGGACAAATGCCGATCACCCCTGACGGCTACTTCCTCGCCTACAAAAAGGTCAACCCCGACTACCTGTCGTTCCACGACGGCAAGACCCTGAACACTGTCGGATCCACCATCTTCCTGCCGAGGGACGAGTGCGACCACGACCGCTTCAGGACGTGCTCGGCGGGCCTACACTTCTGCTCCTGGTCCTATCTGCCCGGTTACGCCGGCCGATCAGGCCACGTCCTGGTGCTCAAGATCGATCCAGCTGACGTGGTGGCGTTTCCCCCGGACCACGCAGCCAAGGGTCGTGCCTGTCGATACACGATCATCGACGAAGTGCCCGAGGACGAGGCGAAGCACGCCTTTCCAGCGCCAGTCTACTCGACCTTCTACGACGACGACGATGACGACCATTGGGGCGAAGCGGCGGACATCAATGAGAACCTCTACACGGGCATCTTCGGCAAGCTGAAGGCCTGGACAAAGAGGCTGCTCAACTAGCCATCACCATCCACCAATCCAGCCGATCAAAGGGCGCTCTTCGGAGCGCCCTTTTTCTTTTGCGAGGAAGAGATGCGATTTCATACAACGACCGTGTCGCGAAACGCCAAGACCGGCCCTATGCCTGTGATGACCAGCTCGCGAGAGACGTGTCCCGACAGCTGTCCGTTGAAGAAGGGCGGCTGCTATGCCATGACGGGACCGTTGAAGCTGCATTGGGACAAGGTGACCGCCGGCGAGCGTGGTTCGGATCTGGACGAAGCTCTCCGGCCGATCCGCAAACTGAACCGCGGCGCCATCTGGCGTTATGGCCAGGCCGGGGATCTTCCCGGCGAAGGGGATGTGATTGACCGCAACGGCGTACTGAAGATAGCCGAGGCCAGCAGGGGTAAACGGGCGATCATTTTCACCCACAAACCTCCAACCCCTGAAAACATTGCAATTGTCAGACAAGTGGCTGAAACTGGGTTGAATATCAATCTTTCGGCGGACAGCGTCGAAGAGGCTGACACTTTGGCCGACCTCAATTTGCCGGTGGTCGTGGTACTGAATTCGGAGTATGCAAGAAAGAAAAACGAAACTTTAAGTGAATATAGGCAGCGGGAAAAACAGCTAGCAAAAACTACGCCAAGAGGTCGAAAAATTGCAGTTTGTCCCGCCACCTATACAGACGTGAGTTGTACAGAGTGTGGCGTTTGTGCTGATGGAGAACGAAAAGGGGTCATAGTAGGCTTCCCTGCCCACGGCACGCAAAAGAAACGGGTGGACGAAATTGCTGGACATGCCGGAAAACGAGAAAATTTCAGAAGCGGATAAAGAAGTAATAAACAAGCTTCTCCTAGAGCTCGCAACAGAGCTTGACCTTCATTATGACGATGAAGACATGTTTGCTTTAACGCCGTCCTTTAGTGTGATAAAGGACGGCGTTAAACTTTTAAACCGGGTGGGGTATCCTGTCCATCCGGACGTGAAGCGTATATTAGCGAGGTTTAATAAGTCCCATCAATGAATTGTTAACAATCGTTACTTTTCGTGAATTTTGGACTTGAACGGCCCTCCGTTCCCTTATAGGGAAGCGCGGGTTTCACGCGGGTGACGGTAATGACTTGGATGTCGACCAAACAGCTCGCGGAAGCGCTGGCTGTTTCCGACAGAACAATTCGGTACTGGGCCGCTCGGGGTGTGATCCCCGGCGCCATTCGAATTGGGCGACAGTTCCGCTTTCGCTTGACAGAAGTTAATGATTGGCTGAACACCATGGGCGTTTCTCACCAACAGAGGAAGGTCCATCAATGGCCGACATTTACATCAGAGAAAGATCAACAACCTACCAGGCTCGCCTCAAGGTCGGAGATCAGATCGTCCGAAGGTCCACTGGACTTAGATGTCCAAAGGCTGCTCAGACGGAGGCAGACCGCCTAGAGAAAGAGCTGAACGACGCTCTCATTCTCGACAGCGACGTGACCATCATCAAGGCAACGGAGAGGCTGTTCGAGCATCCCCGTCGCAAACCGTACTCGAAAAACACCAAACGGCACTACACCACGAGCCTGACGAACATCGTCGAGGTGCTCGGCAATTTTGCCTTGCGGGTACTAGATGAAGAGAAGGTCAAGACCTACATCAAGACCAAGCTCAAGACGGGCAAGACGGTCCAGCTCCGCCGCGACCTGGCTTTTCTGAGCCTGCTGTTGACGTTTGCAAAAAGAAGGCTGGACTGTGGGGTCACCCGCAACGTGGTCAAAGAAGTCGACAAGGGTGACATTCCTGACGCCGCGAAGCGCGAGGTCTACCTGCAGCGTCACCACTACGACAAGCTGCTGGCGGCCTGCAGCAACGCAGAGCACCGTTTGTTCATAATCCTGGCCGTCTGGACTGGTATGCGGCACCAGGAAATCTTGAAGTTGCAGTGGGACGAGATCAACCCGCGGCTGACAGCAATACAACTGGACGGCGAGCGGGTAAAAAACAGCAGTCCAAGGCGCATACCGCTCCGCCAGGAGGTGCGCGACACACTTTCGCTCACACCCAAATCGGAGCGCACCGGATATGTGTTCAAAGGAGAAGAGGAGGGCAAGCCACAATACAGTTTCGCGAAGAGGTGGTTGGGCATCCGCATGCGGGCGGGAATGCCAAAGCTTCACATTCACGATCTGCGCCATACGTTTGCAAGCTGGCTGCTGCAGTCCGGCGTGGCAGACAAAACGACCCAGGATCTGATGGGACACAAGACGGACTCGATGACCCGTCGCTACTCACACAACAGCCTGAAGTCGCTCAAGAAGGCGATCGATCAAATGGAGGCCGACACACTTTGAAACACACTGCCTGCTGATTTATTTTGGTGATTTCGAAATATGATGCCTTTTTCAAGGACTTAAGTGGTGGGTGCGACAGGGATCGAACCTGTGACCCGCTGATTAAGAGTCAGCTGCTCTACCAACTGAGCTACGCACCCACTCGCCGGTAAAACCAGCGTCGGCGGGCATATAGCCGCCGCCATCCGCCATGTCCAGCCCTGCCGGATTCATTTCCCGACAAATCGCTGAAGTGCCGCACATCGTCAGACGAACAGCTTGCCTTCCGCCACCTTGACGGCATGGCCGCCGATGCGGGCGGCGGCCAGTTTGCCGCCTTCGACATTCAGTTCGAGGCGGATGCGCGAAGGCCGCCCCATCTCCAGCCCTTGTTCGATCCAACGCTGGGAAACACCCTCTCTCGGACCGTCGAAATGCATGATCGCGCCGGCGAAGGCGGCGGCCGCCGAACCGGTCGCCGGATCTTCATAGGATGGATTGCCCGGCACGATCATGCGGACATGGAAGGCGCTGTCGTGGTTCACCGTCTCGCGGCAATAGACATACGGGCTGGCGAGGGCCCAATCGCTCTTGCGGGGCGCCAGTTCCGACCACGCCTGGTTGTCCAGCCTTATCCGGGCCGCCGCCTCCAGATCGGCGACCGGAATGGTCACGTAGGGCACGCCGGCCGACCAGAACGAGACGCGGTGGTTTTCGAAGCCGACTTCGTGCGGCCCCAGGCCAAGTGCCGCCCCGATCGCTTCCGGGTCGGCGGACAATTCCAGCCGCTCCGGCAGCTTGGCCAGGTCGAACTCGGCAAAGATGGCGCCATCGTGCTTGCTGACGGCGCAGCGCACCGGGCCGATGTTTTCCTCCAGCACGAAGATGCCGGCAGTGTCGCCATCGCCAGCCATTTCGGCAAGCGCAATCGCAGCGCCCACCGTCGGATGGCCCGCGAACGGCATCTCATGGTCGGGCGTGAAGATGCGGATGCGGGCGCGGTGCTTGGGATTGTCGGGCGGCAGCACGAAAACGGTTTCCGACAGGTTGAACTCGCTCGCGATAGCCTGCATCGCGGCAGTGTCCAGTCCCTTGCTGTCAAGCACGACGGCCAGCGGATTGCCGCCCAGCCGCTCGGTGGTGAACACGTCGTAAAGTAAGTAATTCCGGGTCAGCATTGTAGAAAGCCTTCTGCCTCAATCCCAACAGGGGCCCAAACATGGGCGAAATTTAATTTGATATTTGAACCATTCGGCCTGATCAGTGCACCGGTTGGGACATCACTGGTATTATAGGGGTCCGGCGTGGACCAGATTGTCAATCTGCCAAAGACGGAATCCACTTCCGACATAAAGACGGCACTCGGGCTCGACCGCCTGGGTCTGAAGAAGAAACGGCGTCGCGGCTGGCTTTATGGCCTGCTTGTGCTGGTCGTCGTCGCCGCAAGCCTGGCGGGGTACCAATGGTATGCCGCGTCTCCCGCCAAGATCGACTATACCACTGTGCCGGCCGCTGTCGCCGACCTCACGGTCGAAGTATCGGCGACCGGCACGCTGCAGCCGCTCACCCAGGTCGACATTTCGAGCGAACTGTCCGGCGTCGTCCGCTCGGTCGCGGTCAACGAGAACCAGCAGGTGAAGAAGGGCGATGTGCTGGCGGCGCTCGATACGGCCAAGCTGGAGGTGCAGATCGAGCGCGCCGAGGCTTCCGCCAAGGCGGCGGCTGCCAATGTCGAGACCGCCACCGTAACCCTCACCGAAAACGAAAGGGCGGTTGCGCGCGCGGCGGCGCTCACCAAGCGCGGCATGGCGACTGACCAGTCGCTTGAAGCGGCGACAGCGACGCGCGACCGCTCAAAGGCAGCGCTCGACAGCGCCAAAGCCAATCTGGCCATCGCCAATGCCGATCTCAAGGCGCAGCAGACGGACTTCGCCAAAAGCACCATCTATGCGCCCATCGACGGCATCGTTCTGACGCGCTCGGTCGATCCCGGCCAGACGGTTGCCTCCTCGCTGCAAGCGCCGGTGCTGTTCGTCATCGCCGCCGACCTGAGGAACATGGAGTTGAAGGCAGCGGTCGACGAGGCCGATATCGGCGCGGTCAAGCCCGGCCAGCATGCCCGCTTCACCGTCGACGCCTTTCCCGAGCGGCCGTTCGATGCCGAGATCCGCGACATCTCCTATGCTTCGGTCACCACCGACGGCGTCGTCACCTACGACGCGCGGTTCGAGGTCGACAACAACGAGCTTCTGTTGCGGCCCGGCATGACTGCCACCGTTTCGGTCGTCACCAGAGAGGCCAAGGGCGTGCTCACCGTGCCGTCGACAGCTTTCCGTTACCGTCCGGCGGCATCTGCTGCCCGAGCGTGGAGCCTGAGCGACCTGTTCACGGGCCGCATGGGCCGTCCACGCGGCAACCGCCAGCGCCAGGCGACGGCGCAGCCCACCGACGGCTCGCGCACGCTCTACGTCCTGGAGAATGGCCGGCCTCGGCCGGTCAACGTCAAAGTCGGCTCCACCGATGGCGAACTGACCGAGATCACCTCCGGTCTCGCAGAAGGTGCGCAAGTCATCACCGCAGCGCAGCAGCGGAGCTGAAATTATGTCAGGCTCGCTGCTCATCACCTTCGACAAGGTCTGGAAGAGCTATGGCCAGGGCGAGGCCACGGTCCATGCGCTGGCTGGCGTCGATCTTGCCATCCGCAGCGGCGAATCCGTCGCCATCATGGGTCCGTCCGGCTCGGGCAAATCGACGGCGATGAACATCATCGGCTGCCTCGACACGCCGACGGCCGGAACCTACAGCTTCATGGGCATCGATGCTGGCCGCCTCGACCGCAACCGCCGCGCCATGCTGCGCAATCTCTATGTCGGCTTCGTCTTCCAGGGCTACAATCTCCTGCCGCGCACCACCGCGGTGGAGAATGTCGAACTGCCGCTGATCTATCGCGGCGTCGCCGCCCGCGAGCGTCACGACCTCGCGATGAAGGCGCTGGCCGAGGTCGGCCTTGTCGGCCGCGAGCACCACACGCCGGCCGAGCTCTCCGGCGGCCAGCAGCAGCGCGTGGCGATCGCGCGCGCCATCGTCACCAGGCCGACCCTGCTCGTCGCCGACGAACCGACCGGCAATCTCGACACCGCCCGCACGCACGAGATCATGGAGCTGCTGACGCGGCTGAACACCGAGCTTGGCCTGACCATCGCCATGGTCACCCACGAGGCCGATGTCGCTGCTTATGCCGAGCGCACAATTCGCTTCCTCGACGGCCACGTCGCCTCCGATGCCATGAACCTTGAGGTGGTGTAACCATGATCTGGGAAACCGTCCGCCTCTCGCTGCTTTCGGTGCGCCGCAACGTGCTGCGCTCGTTTCTGACGCTGCTCGGCATCGTCATCGGCGTTGCGGCCGTCATCGCCATGCTCACCATCGGCTCGGGCACCACTGAAAAGGTAAAGGCCGACATTTCCAAGCTCGGCAGCAATTTGCTCGTTGTCCGTCCCGGCCGCCCGGCCGGGCCCGGCGGACCGGGAGGGCTCGACCAGGCCACACGTCCTCTCGGCAGCAAGGAACTTGCCGCGCTCGTCGCACATTTGAGCGGCGCCCGCGCCATCTCGCCGGCCTCGCAAAAGCAGGTCCGCGTCATCTTCGGCACCGAAAGCCTGACGTCGGGTGTCACCGGCACCGACAGCGCCTATCTCGATGCGCGCGACTGGAAGCTGATCTCGGGCCGATCGTTCAGCGATTCGGAAATCCGCTCGGGCACCGGCGTCTGCCTGATCGGCGAAACCGTGCGCCAGCAGTTCTTCGGCGCCGGCGACCCCGAAGACGAGATCATTCGCGTCAACCGCACCTCGTGCAAGATCATCGGCCTGCTCGAGCCGAAGGGCTATACCGGCTTCGGCCAGGACCAGGACAATGTCGTGCTGATGCCGCTCGCCGCCTACCAGCGCCGCATCGCCGGCAACCGCGACGTCGACTCGATCTACGTCGCCGCCGACGACAGGACGCCGACCACCGAGCTGCTGCCGCGCGTCGAGGACATTTTGCGCGATGCACGCCGCATCCCATCGGACCGCGAAGACGACTTCTCGATACGCGACATGACCCAGATCGCCGACGCCATGGCGAGCGCCACCACGACGATGACCGGCATGCTGGGCGCGGTCGCCGGCGTCAGCCTGTTGGTCGGCGGCATCGGCATCATGAACATCATGCTGGTGTCGGTCACCGAGCGCACCCGCGAGATCGGCATAAGGCTGGCCATCGGCGCGCATGAAAAGCACATCCTCATCCAGTTCCTGGTCGAGGCCACCGTGCTGTCGCTGCTCGGCGGCATCATCGGCATCCTGATCGGCCTGGCGCTGGCCGGCCTCGCCTCGCTGACGCTGGCGATCCCGTTTGCGCCAAGCCCGGCGGTGATCCTGCTCGCCGTCGGCTTCTCGGCGCTGATCGGCATGGTGTTCGGCTTCTTCCCGGCGCTGCGCGGCGCGCGGCTCGATCCGATCGACGCGCTGAGGCATGAATAGCACGACGCAGCGTGCGTCGCCTTCAGATGTCCCCAAAATTTTGGCGCGGCCGTCGCCCTGCCCCTGTCGCGGAACAGCCCGCGGTGCTAGCAATCGCCTTGGGGATATGGGGGAATAGTGGGATGAGCAAGAAAGAGCGAGTGGCTCTGGTGACGGTGATCATCGAGGCCGCATTGGCGGGCTTTTGGTGGTATTTGGCCAGCTATGGCATGGCCAACCCCGATCATGTCACCGCCGATTTCCAGCAGGTTGTCGGTCAGACGATGGGAACGACGATGGGTGCGCTGCTGGGTATCGGCGTCATGCTGTTTTTCGTCGCCGCCCGCAACGACCGTAAAACCATCGAAAACAAAATGCGTCATTAGAGCGACGTGCGTCCACTTGGACGCACAAGTACGCTCTAACACTTCGAAACAGCGACGTGCGTCCACTTGGACGCACAAAGTAGCTCTAACACTTTGAATCTGCGCATCGTGCTTTCCGAAAATCGATTCCAATTTTCGGCCCGATGCGTTAGTCCTTGCCGGCAAAATGCCACTCGATCAGTGGCTTCATGTGCGACATCAACCCGTCCGGCAGGTCATCGGCACTGCGGATGATGACAGGCCCGTCGATCTCCGGCTCTGCCTCGGTGGCGACAAAGGCGCTGATGCGCTGCGCGACCTCGTCGGCGGATGCAGTCTCGCGATAGCGGCGAAAGATCACCGTGCCGGTTGCCGTCGACAGGGCATAGTAACGCTTGCCGCGCATCGCGCCGGCAAGATCGAGGCCGGTTTCTTCCCGCACCTCGCGGATGATGTTGAAGTCGACATCGACAAGGCCGTCGCGGAAATCGGTTGGCTCGAACGAGCCGGCGGCGAAATAGACGCGCCCGGCATTGACGGTGTGCGACGCCATGCGGATCGCCACCAGCGCATTGTCGCCGGCGACCAGCATGGCATGGGCATAGGCGTGCTCGGCCCCCGCCACCTGGCGATTGCCGCGCCAAAGCATGAAGGTCGAGTAGCGCACCGCATGGCAGCGACCGACGAGGCTGTTGTCGCGATAGCGGAGCGCCGAAAGCAGCACCACGGTGCCGTCGAACAGCGCCGGGTTGGCTGCGGTCTCGCGCCGCCAATTCTCGGCGATCGCCTGCGCATTATCGCGTTCGAACGGATGCGGGCCGGGGTCGAGCCTGACATCGACGGCGTCGACCGGAAGGATGATGTTGCGTGGCAGGTCGAAGCTCAACGAAAACGATCCTCAGGTCATTTCAAGGGTGATCGCCACAGGACAGTGGTCCGACGCCTTCGGCCGGTCCCAGCCGCAACGCGGAAACCGGTCCACCTCCTGGCCTGCCGGAAAGATCGTGCGCCAGGGCTGGCCGTTGCGGATGATGTCGGGAACGGCGGTCGCGTTCCTGGCTGCCAGTGCCTTCGACAACAGGATGTAGTCGAGCTGGCATAGATGCCGCTCTTGCGGCCCCCGCGTATGGTACAAGGTCCAACGGTCCATCTCCGGGCGCCGCTCGACCGCATTCTCGCAAAAGCCGCCGGCGGTGAGCACGTTGAGGCAGGACTGGCTCTCGTCGATCACCTCGAAGCGGTAGCCGTCAAAGGCGTCGCCGGAGATCTTCACGCGCTGCCGATAGTCGTTCATGTCGCCGCAGATCGCCCAGTATTTGTCGGCGGCGTGATCCCCACCGAAACGCTCCTCGATGATCCGGCGCACCGCTTGCGCCTCGGCGATGCGCAGCGGCATCGTCGCCTGGCGCCCGTCGAGACCGTTGCGGGGCGCGCCCATCGACTTGAAATGCACCAGATAGAGCGTCAGCGGCACGCCACCGACGGTCAGGTCGATTTCCAGGCAGTCGCGCCTGAAGATGCGCTGGTTGGCCTGATGCCCGAACGCTGCCAGCTCCGGCGTGTGCAGGCCGAACTGCTCGAACGTGACATAGGCGTGGCTTGTCATGCGCACGAATTCGATCGGCTGGCCCTGCGCGGTCTCGTTGCGCATCATCACGGCGACATCGATGCCGCGCGAATCATTGCCGGCTGTGGTGTATTTCTGGCGGTAGCCATGCCCGACCATCTTGAACAGATAGCCGTATTCGAAAGCCTTCAGCGCCTCGATATTGTCGACCTCCTGCATGCAGATGATGTCGGCGCGGGTGGCTGCGATGGCCAGTGCCGTCAGCTGGCGCGTGTCGTCGGAGAGCGCGATCGCCCGCGCCTGTTCCAGCATTTTGTATTCGGCCTCGCTCTGGATATCGAAGAGCGCCAGCGTGCGATCTTCATGGAGCTGGTTGCGGTATCCGGAAAAATCGAACCTGTTCATCAGGTTTTCGACATTGAAGGTGGCGAGGCGCAGGGACATGGCGGTGACCTTTGCCCACAAGCGCAGCCGAAAACAAGGGGGCTGGGCGATGCCCATTCATGGTTGATGGAACGTTTCCGTTCATCTTCCGTTCAGACGCAAAGGTCCATGATTAAGGGTTAGTCTGAGTGGGGCCTGAATTTTCGGAGAGTGAAATGAAACCGCTCTTTTTGACTACCATTCGATCGGGCATGTTGACCTTGGGTCTTGTTTCCGGCCTCTCGGCGCCTTCCATGGCCGGGCCCATTCAGCCTGACGTCCCGCTCCCAACTGCTGCCGCGGCACGCGAAATCGTGCCGGTGCGCGAGAGCTGGGCTGGCGGCAATAATAACGTCTGGATGCGTGGCCGTAATTTCTCCCGGAACTGGAACCGTGGCAATTGGAACCGTGGCAACTGGAACGGTGGGCGGCACTGGCGCCGCAACTGGAACGGTGGGCGGCACTGGCGCCATAATCGTGGCCGGTACTACGGTGGCGGCCATTACGGCCGGTACTACGGTGGCGGCTATTACGGCCGTTACTACGACGACGACGACAACGGCGCCGCCGCGCTTCTCGGTTTGGGCCTTGGGTTCGGCCTTGGCAGCCTGTACCAGGGCTACTACAACCAAGGCTACTACAACCGGGGCTACTACAACAACGGTTACTATGCGCCGCGCCGCTATTATCGTGCCGGGCGGCTTTCCAGCGCTCACGTCCGGTGGTGCTACAATCGTTACCGGTCGTATCGCACCTGGGACAACACGTTCCAACCCTATAACGGCCCGCGCCAGCAATGCTGGTCGCCCTATAGCTGATCGACTGATGCATTCCAGGCGGCGCCGCCCCTCGCGGCGCCGTTTCCGTCTGGCTAAGCCTTCTTCTGAACTGTTCTTTGTCCGGCCAGGGCACCGCGAAATCGTTTCGCCACCGACGATAACGCTATGTTTATCAGGCGGGCCTAATTATCCTGCCGATCGCACCAGGGATTATGCGCGATGGCTGAAGACGAAAACAGGGACAAACGCAGGCAGCGCGTCTTCAAGGGCGCGACGATCCTGACCGGCATCACCAGGTCCGAGGTCACGTGCACGGTGCGCAACATGCATGACGGCGGCGCCGAATTGATGGTCTCGATCGACGCTCGCGTGCCCGACGAGTTCCTGCTCTATGTGCCGACCGACGGCATCGCCTACAAGGCAGTGGTCCGCTGGCGCCGCGAGGACCGCATCGGCGTGATGTTCACCGGCACGGAGCCAAAGCCCCCCTGGCACTACGGCTAAATCCCCTGAACCGCATTCTCCAACCACCCAACCACACGGCCTTCATGTAAAAGCCGGCGGAGCGCTCCGCCGGCTTTTCCTGTGCAACGATAAAATTGCGGATTTCGGTCAGTTCTTGGCCTTGTCGACCAATTTGTTCTTCGAAATCTCCGCGCGCCCGCAGGGCGAAGCCCGAGGACGCGCAAGGAAACGAACGGGGATTTCGGTCAGTTCTTGGCCTTGTCGACCAGCTTGTTCTTCGAAATCCACGGCATCATCGCGCGCAGCTTGGCGCCGACTTCCTCGATCTGATGGCTGTCATTGTTGCGGCGGATGCCCTTGAAGCGCGACATGCCGGCGCGATACTCCTGCATCCATTCCGAGGTGAACTTGCCGGTCTGGATATCCTTCAGCACGCGCTTCATCTCGGCCTTGGTCTCGGCGGTGATGATGCGCGGGCCCGAAACATATTCGCCCCATTCGGCGGTGTTCGAGATCGAGTAGTTCATGTTGGCGATGCCGCCTTCATAGATCAGGTCGACGATCAGCTTGACCTCGTGCAGGCACTCGAAATAGGCCATTTCCGGTGCGTAGCCGGCTTCCACAAGCGTCTCGAAGCCAGCGCGGATCAGCTCGACCAGACCGCCGCACAGCACCACCTGCTCGCCAAACAGGTCGGTCTCGCATTCCTCGCGGAAATTGGTCTCGATGATGCCCGAACGGCCGCCGCCGACGCCGCAGGCATAGGACAGAGCGAGATCAAGCGCGTTGCCCGAAGCGTCCTGGTTGACCGCGACCAGGCACGGCACGCCGCCGCCCTTCTGGTATTCGCCGCGCACCGTGTGGCCGGGCCCCTTCGGCGCGATCATGACGACGTCGACCGAGGCCTTCGGCTCGATCAGGCCAAAGTGCACGTTGAGGCCGTGGGCAAAGGCGATCGCCGCGCCATCGCGGATGTTCGGCGCGATTTCGGACTTGTAGATGTCGGCCTGCAGCTCGTCCGGCGTCGCCATCATCATCAGGTCGGCCCATTTGGCGGCGTCCGCCACGCTCATCACCTTGAGCCCGTCGGCCTCGACTTTTTGGGCCGTCGCCGAGCCGGCCTTGAGGCCGATGGCGATTTCCCCAACGCCAGAATCCTTGAGATTGAGCGCATGCGCCCGGCCCTGGCTGCCATAGCCGATGATGGCGACCTTCTTGCCCTTGATCAGGTTGAGATCGGCGTCGCGATCGTAATAGACACGCATTTTTCTTCCTTCCCGTTTTTGAATTCAGAGCATAATGCCGAAAAGTGTGAAGCGGTTTTCGGACGACATCATGCTCTATCTCTTACGATTCAGAGCCGGATTCAGATTTCAGGTCGACTTGACCTGAAATCATCCGGCTCTAGGGGCCTTGCGGCCCGGTTTTTGCTCCGTAAAGAGCGAGAAACTGCTGCGTCGCCCGGACGGCATCGCCGCCAATCGCCGCATCAGTCAATTTTAGCCGGTCGCCGAGCAGCAGGCGGATCTGCACGTCGCGGGCGACCAGCCCGAAAAAGGTGCGGAATGCCTCTTCGGCATCCGAGAACTCGAGAAGCCCGGCCTGCCGGCCGGCCTCCAGCACCGGCTTCAGGCGCCGGGCCAGCGCGAAGCGCCCGTTCTCCAGCACGATGGCGCCAAGATCGTCGTTCCCCGACCCGGCACGGCCAATGGCGACGCGGTTCAGCGCGATCGATGTGTCGCTCGAAATCACCTTGAGCCAGTCCGAAGCGAAACGTGCGAGGCTCACCGTCAGCGAAGCAAGGTTAAGCCCCTTGCCGTCGACCGGCACCACCCGCACCTTGGAGGCCTGCCATTGAACAATTGCCGTCAACAGCCCGTCGCGATCGCCGAACCATTTGTAGAGCGTTTCCTTGGAACAGCTTGCCCGCCGCGCCACCGCGGTCATGGTCAACTGATCGCCCTCCTCGACCAGCAGGCGAAGTGCGGCGTCGAGCACGGCTTTCTGCCGCTCGGTCAGCGCTTCGCTGGTGTCGATGTCGACGCTTGCCTGCAACAAACTCTTTTCCTGCTCGATAACGGCGGCGGCCAGGACCGTACCGTACGTTACGGTTCGGCATCTCTATGACGTATTGTCGGACCCGGGGCAAGCCCTATCTCCGCTTTTTGACACTTCCAGGCCGGAACGGCCACCGCTCGAAACGGCGACCGCTCGTACGGCTTATCGCGGAGAGAAAAATGCTCGTCGGCCTGCTTGCATTGACTGTTGCCGCCGCTTTCGCGGGCGCCGCCATCTATATCAGCGTTGCCGAGCAACCGGCGCGGCTTCGCCTCGACGACCGTGCACTGCTGCAGGAATGGCAGCCTTCCTACAAGCGCGGCGCCGCTATGCAGGCGTCGATTGCCGTCGTCGCCTGTGTTCTTGGTGTCGTTGCCTGGTGGCAGACCGGCAGTCTCGCCTATCTCACGGGGGCGGTGCTGATCATCCTGCCATGGCCATGGACGCTGATCGTAATGATGCCGACAAACCGGTTGCTGGAGGCGATGGACGCGGCCGCCGTCAATCTGCAAGCGAGGGCGCTGATCGTCAAATGGGGCAATCTGCATCTGGGTCGCGTCATGCTTGGCGTGCTGGCGGCACTGGCATTCCTCCGGGGAAGTGTCTGACGTCGCTGCAAGCGACCTTCAGCGCCAGCCGGACCACATCACTCCGGCATCGCCGGATGACGCAGCCGCCCGAGCAGAGCCGACAAGGTTTCCAGGTCATCATTGGAGAGCCTGGCGCCGACCAGCTCGGCAATCGATCGCCCGTAGACGGCCCACATCCGGCGGCGCGTCTCGCGCCCCTTCCGCGTAATGCGGACAGTCTGTCCGCGACCGTCATCGGCAACCCTGAGCTTCTCGACCAGCCCGTCCGCTTCGAGCCGCGCCAGCAGCCGCGAGACGTTGTACTGCGCAAACAGCGTGCGCTCGATCAGCTGGAACGGCCGCAAGCCGCCCTCGCCGGCTTCGGCAAGCTCATGCAGCACGTCGTACCAGGCAAGCGGCGGCAAGCCGGCGTCCTTCAGCGCGTCTTCGGCTCTTTCCAGCAGCTGGCGCGAAACGCGCATCAGGCGCGCCCAGGCTTTGATGGCCGCCGGCGAAGGATTCTCCGTCATGATGCAGCATAGGCGATAGATGCAATTGCATCAAGCTTGCCAGTGGATGCAAATGCATCTATATAGATGCAACTGCATTTATATCGGAAGGCCCTGTCATGAAGCATGAAACTTCGGAGATCGCCGACATCCCGGAGACGGGCGGCCTGGTGACCGACAAGCTCGTTCTCGTCAGCCACCACCTTTGTCCCTATGTGCAGCGCGCGGCGATCTCGCTCGCCGAAAAGGACGTGCCGTTCGAACGCCTCACCATCGATCTCGCCAACAAACCGGCCTGGTTCAAGGCGATATCGCCGCTCGGCAAGGTACCGCTGCTGCGTGTGCCGCAGAATGGCGAGGAAGCCGTGATCTTCGAATCGGCGGTCATCCTCGAATTTCTCGAGGAAACGCTGGCCAACCCACTGCATCCTGCCGACCCGCTGGCCCGCGCCCGGCATCGCGCCTGGATCGAGTTCGGCTCGGCCATCCTCAACGCCATTGGTCGGTTCTATTCCGCTCCGACCGAGGCCGCCTTCCTTGCCGAAAGCGAAGCTCTGTCGGCAATGTTCGATCGTCTCGAAGCGGAACTGGCGGCTGGCCGGGCTGGGCCATGGTTTGCTGGCGAGCGCTTTTCACTGGTCGATGCAGTCTATGGGCCAGTCTTCCGCTATTTCGACGCCTTCGATCGGATCGGCGCGTTCGGCATCCTGAGCGGAAAGCCGCGTGTCGAGGCCTGGCGAAAGCGATTGCACGAACGCAAGTCGGTGATGGACGCCGTCACCCCGGACTATCCACAGCGCCTTCATGCATTTCTGCAAGCGAAGGGTTCGCACCTTTCGAAACTCATCCGCCGCAACCAGGCGGCCACCGCGCTTCCTTGATACCGATCCGCCTGAACGGATCGACCACGGTTCCAGCCACCATCGAGGCAAGGATGTTTGGCGCCGGCGGGATTTTTGCCACCGACGCCACCAGCCTGTCGCGGACGAACGGCATCACGGTCGAATCCGACTGGTAGAACGGCGTCAGCATCAGCGACAGCGCCTGAAACACCCGGACATGCCATCGCCGCGCCTGGACATAGACCTCCAGCGCAGTATCGACACGATCCGTTCCTATGAGCGCATAGTTGAGCGCTGCCGCGTCGAGCAGCGCCATGTTCGCCCCTTGCCCGAGCTGCGGGCTGGTCGAATGCGCCGCGTCGCCGATGATCGCCCATCGCCGTCCGGCCGGCACCTTGAGCGTGTGATGGCCGTAACGCGCCAGCGAAAGCTGATCGAAACTGTCGATCTGGCGCGTGAACGCGTCGCATTCGGGCCACAGCCGAACCAGCCTCGCCTTCCAGGTGTCGAGGCCTGTCGCCCTGACCTGCTCTGCATCCGCCGGCTTCAGGCTCCAGAAGAATGCCGCCATCTTCTCGACGCCCGGTTCCGGCCTGCCGATCGGCAGCACGCCGATCATCACGCTCGCTCTGTCGTAGCGCTGCAGCAGCGCGTGCTCGTCGAAACCGTCGCCGCGCCAGCCGAGTGACGCCCAGAACGCGCCATAGGCGAGCGGCCGCGGCTCCCCCGAATTCCCTACGCGCTGCCGCAATTTGGAGCGCGAACCGCTGGCATCGACGACCAGATCGAACGGCCCTATCCTTCGCCCGTTGCCGCAGATCAGCGTTGCCCGTTCGCCGGTTTCCAGCGTCTCGAGCTCGACGCCGGTTTCGATGGCGATCGCCTGGCGCCGGACGGCGCGGAAAAGCACGCCGAACAAGGCCGCCCGGTGCACCGCCAACCCGAAACGACTGCGGCGCTGCGCAGCATAGCGGACGTCGAGCACGGTGCGGCCGGTTTTCGCGTCGGCGCCATGCAGGCGGTCGATGCGGCTGCCCAGCGCCAGGATGTCGTCGAGCACACCAAGATCGGCAAGCACCGTCAGCCCGGTCGGCTGCAGGATCAGCCCGGACCCGACCGGCTTTGGCTCGTCGAAGCGCTCGAAGATGGTGACCCGATGCCCGGCACGTTTCAGATAGAGCGCCGCGGCCAGTCCGGCCGGGCCGGCGCCGGCAATCGCGATGTCCAGAGAAATGCCCATTGCCGCCGAATCGTCTCGCCCAGGCCGGACCATCCTTCAGCGCTATCGGCAAATAAAGCCGTCGCTCTGGTATCTCCTGGTATCGATGCGTCAGGTCTCGGCAGCGTCGAAAGCGTTCCGCGCGGCGCGCACCGCGCCATGATTGAGCTCGGCCCATTGGAGCAGCTGATGCAGGGGCCCGAACATCGAGCGTCCGAGATCGGTCAGACTGTATTCGACGCTCGGCGGTTTGGTCGGGAAGACTTCGCGATGGACATAGCCGTCGCGCTGCAGATCGTGCAGCGTCTGGGTGAGCATGCGCTGTGAAATGTCGGGCACCAGCCGCCGCAATTCGCCGAACCGGTACGGCTTTTCGGCCAGCGCCATCATCAGCAGCGAACTCCATTTGTTGCTGATGCCCTGGATCACGTCGCGCACCGGACAGTCGGCAAGGTTGCCCCCGCCGCTGCACGCTTTGTAAATCTCGAGCTTCGACTTCAGACTGACGACCTTGCTGTCCATCGCTGGTTCCCTGCGCCTGCCTACCTCCCGCAAAACTGCCTTCTTTACGAGGGTCGGTCAATTCCTATTTTAGTGCTGGTCTCTTTTTGAGACTTATACAAGCACCCGCCGCTCCGGCGCAACGACAGGACTTCCCATGACCGATACCCTTCTCGTCACCGGCGCCTCCGGCCAGCTTGGCCGCGGCGTCGTCGATCATCTGCTGGACACGCTCAAGGTTCCGCCCGCACGCATCATCGCCGCCACCCGCAATCCGGAAAACCTCGCCGAGCTGACGGCGCGCGGCGTCATCATCAGGCAAGCCGATTTCGATGACACCGCGTCGCTTGTCGAAGCATTCAAGGGCGCCGACAGGATCCTGATCGTCTCGACCGGCGAGATCGACCTTGGGGGCAAGCGCCTCAAGCAGCACGAAAATGCCGTCGCAGCCGCGCGGCAGGCCGGCGTTTCGCATCTGCTCTACACCTCGATGCCCAATCCTGAGCCGGGATCGCCAGTGCTGTTTGCGGGCGATCACTACGGTACCGAGCAGGCGATCAAGGCGAGCGGCATCCCCTACACGATTTTTCGCAACGGCTGGTATCAGGAGAACCTGTTCATGTCGCTGCCGCACGCCATTGCCTCGGGACACTGGTATACATCCGCAGCTGACGGCCGCATCGCCCATGGCGCTCGCGACGACATGGCCGCG
Organism: Mesorhizobium sp. WSM4806; assembly: GCF_055811635.1. Lineage (NCBI taxonomy): Bacteria > Pseudomonadati > Pseudomonadota > Alphaproteobacteria > Hyphomicrobiales > Phyllobacteriaceae > Mesorhizobium > Mesorhizobium sp. WSM4806. Next base: position 491,445 of record NZ_JBVVQZ010000002.1, read on the forward strand.
GCGATCGCTGCCGGTCTTGCCTCGGGCGCCACCGAAAGCACGACATACACGCTGACCGGTCCGCAGGCCCATACCGTCGCCGAGATCGCGGCCCTGGTGACCGACGTCACCGGCAAGCCGATCGAGGTCGTCCAGCTTTCGGACGAGGCGTTGACCGAGGGCCTGAAGGCTGCCGGCGTTCCCGAGGGCTTTGCCCCAATCGTCACGTCCTTCGACACCAACACGCGCTCCGGCCGCATCGACATGGTGACCGACGCGATCGAGACGCTTTCAGGCAGGAAGCCGCAATCGCTGAAGCAGTTTCTTGAAGCGAACAAGGCAGCGCTGGCCGGCTGAAGTCGGCCGTGGTCAGGGCATGTCGAGATTCAGGTCAGGCCGAGTCGAGAATGGTGGGTTCCGAGAACCGGAGCGGAGCGTACTTTCGGGTACGTGAGCACCGGAAGCGCAGGAACCCGCCGTTCGCAGGCCGGCCTCACCTGAATATCGGCATGCCCTAAATCGCCACCTGCGTTCCGATCTCGACCACACGTCCGGTCGGGATCTGGAAATACTCCGTCGCATCGGCTGCCGTGCGCGCCAGGCCGATGAACAGCTTGTCCTGCCACACCGGCATGCCGGAATTGGGTGACGCCTTGAGCGAGCGCCGCGACAGGAAGAAGGACGTCGTCATGATGTCGAACTTCCAGCCCTGCTTGCGGCAGATCGCCAGCGCACGCGGGATGTTGGGCTGTTCCATGTAGCCGAAGGTCAGTGTCACCCGCATGAACAGATCGTTGATCGTTTCCATCTTGACCCGGTCGCTGTCGGGCACGACAGGCTGCTGCGCCGTCACCACCGAGAGGATGACGTTCTGTTCGTGCAGCACCTTGTAGTGCTTCAGGCTGTGCATCAGCGCGGTCGGCGCGCTGACCGGATCGCTGGTCAGGAACACGGCCGTGCCGGACACCAGCTGTGGCTTCTTCTTCAACAAATTGGCGGCAAGGAAATCGAGCGGAATCTCGTTCCTGCGCGTCTTGTCGAACAGATAGCGGCTGCCGCGTATCCAGGTCCCCATGATCAGCCCCATGATGCAGGCCACGGCGATTGAAACCCATCCGCCGTCCATGAATTTCACGATGTTTGCCAAGAAGAAGCCGGTGTCTATCGTGCCAAACAGCAGCGCCAACGCCGCAGCGAGAGCGGTCTGCCATTTCCATTGCCACCGCATCACCACGAACAGCAAGATCGTCGTCATCAGCATCTCGCCTGTCACCGAAATTCCATAGGCGGAAGCCAGCGAACTCGAGCTGCCAAAGCCGACGACCAGCAGCATCACGCCGAGCGCGAGAATGAGGTTCACGCGTGGCATGTAAATCTGGCCAAGCTGCATCTCGGAAGTATGCTGAACTTCGATTCTGGGCAGAAGATTGAGCTGCACCGCTTGCCGGGTCAGCGAAAACGCCCCGGAGATAACGGCTTGACTGGCGATGACAGTCGCTGCTGTTGCGAGCCCGACCATCGGTATCAGTGCCCAATCCGGCAGCATCTGGAAGAACGGATTGTCGGGCACGCCGCCATGGGCAAGAACGAAAGCGCCTTGCCCAAAATAGCTGAGCAGCAGGCAGGGAAAGACGATCCAGAACCAGGCCAGCACGATTGGACGGCGACCGAAATGTCCGAGATCGACGTAAAGCGCTTCGGCACCGGTAACCGCCAGAAAAACCGCGCCGACGGTGAGAAACGCGCCCGCTTTGGCCTCGGCAAGGTAGGCGACGGCATAGTAGGGGTTGATTGCCAAAAGCACCGACGGATCGTCGCTAATGTGCACCAATCCGGCAATGCCGATCGCCAGAAACCAGAGCGCCGTCACCGGCCCGAAAACCGTGGCCACCCTGCCGGTCCCGAAACGCTGCACGGCAAACAGGACGGCAAGAATCACCAATGTAATGGGAACCACATATGGATCGAACGCCGGGGTCACGACGCTCAGCCCTTCCACCGCTGAAAGCACCGAAATGGCCGGCGTTATGATCGCGTCGCCGAAAAACAGTGCGGCTCCGCATAGACCGATGACAAGAATGATGCCGGAGCCAGCCGGATAGGCTTTCCGGGCCAGCGCCATAAGCGACAGGGTACCGCCCTCACCCTTGTTATCCGCCCGAAGCACGAAGGCGACATACTTTATGGTCACGATAATCGTCAGTGCCCAGACGATCAGCGACAGAATGCCCAGAACGGCACTGCGCGGATCGGTGCCCGACGAAGCATGCAATGCTTCGCGAAGCGCATAAATAGGGCTGGTGCCGATATCGCCATAGACCACGCCGAGAGCGCCCAGCATCAGGACCTTGGTGCTGTGCTTTTCGACCTCAGGATGGCTGGATTGTTCGACTGGTTCTGCCTCACTACCACTGTTGGTAAGGGCCATGGACGACACTCCGATAAGCGCGCGGTGCTCTACGCTTGCTGCGATGCAATATCAAGTGCCCCAACGTGATGGCTGCCATGTCCGCAAAGCGAGGCTTCCATCTCTACCACCCACAAGCCTTCAGAAATCTTTTGACCGTACCGGCCATGCCATACTCCAACGCATCGGCTGTCAACCCATGTCCGATCGACACTTCGGCCAATGTCGGGATGCGTTTTGCCAATGCCGGCAGGTTGTTCACCACCAGATCGTGGCCGGCATTGACCTGAAGCCCGGCGGCAAGTGCTGCATCCGCGGTTTTTCCCACTCTTTCCAGCTCATTCGCCGCTTTTGCCGAATCGGAATGAAAGCTGCCATATGGACCCGTGTAGAGCTCGATCCGGTCGGCGCCGGTGTCGCGCGCGGCGTTCATGCCTGACGGATCCGGGTCGGAAAACAACGACACGCGAACGCCCCCTTTCTTCAGCCGTTTGACGATCGGTGTCAGGAACGCCGCCTCGGCGGCAAAGTTCCAGCCATGGTCGGAGGTGGCCTGGGCAGGGTCGTCGGGCACCAGCGTCACCTGCTCCGGCTGGTGCTTTTCCACAAGCGCCAGGAAATCCTCGCTCGGATAGCCCTCGATGTTGAACTCTGCCTTGGGGAATTCGTCGTCGATCAGCGCTCTGATCTGCGGCAGGTCGGAATGCCTGGTGTGCCGCTCGTCGGGCCGCGGATGCACGGTCAGGCCATGCGCGCCCGCGGCCAGCGCCAGGCGCCCGAGCCCGATGAGGCTTGGCCACGGCAGGTCGCGCCGGTTGCGCAGCATGGCGATGGCATTGAGATTGATGGAGAGTTTTGCAGGCATGGCTTCTCGGGTCCGGACATAATCGCGGCCATCTATACCGCCTTTGGCGGGAACAGACAGGGGGTTTCCGGTGTTCCAGAGGGACGTATAATATCCAGCAAGAGGAAGACCCGTGAATTATCTTGAAGACGTGCCGGCGGTTCGCCGCATCGACACCGACCGCGACGACCTGTTCGCCATCGACGTCGTCGGCCGTGTCACGGCGGCCGATGCGGAAAACCTGTTCGGATTGCTGGAGGCGGCCTACGCGCTGCATCCGAAAATAGACGTGCTGGTGCGCCTGATCGACCATGAAGGCGTCGATTGGGCCGATGTGTCGGACGAAACGCTTGAACAGGGCACGGCCCATGCCGTGGAGCATGTCGGCCGCTGCGCTGCGCTCGGCGAGCCGAACTGGGTACCCAACGCACAGAGCGTGCTGCCTGCTTCCTCGCCTGTCGAGCTCAGGCATTTCGAGGCAAAGGACGAAGCATCCGCCTGGGAATGGCTCGGCGCCAGACCGCTGGCCCCACGCTGACGCAGGTCGACCCCGTGCCAGTCCCAGATTCCTGGTCCATGGGGCAACTCGACCGGCCTATCTGACAATCGTCAGCCGTTCCGACGCGCGCGTGATTGCCGTGTAGAGCCAGCGCTGGCGGGTTTCCTTGAACGCCCAGCCTTCGTCGAAAAGCACGATCTCGTTCCACTGCGAGCCTTGCGCCTTGTGCACGGTCAGCGCGTAGCCATAGTCGAAATCGTCGAAGCGTTTTTTCTGCTGCCAGGGAATGTCGGCGTCCGGGTCCTCGAACGCCGCCTTGAGCAGCTTGATCTTGGCGACGCCGCGGTCGGGATCGTCCTCCTCCGGTGAGACCAGCAGATTGATGCCGGGTTTCACCGTCTCGCGCGACGAGGTCATCACCTTCCACAGCGAGCCGTTGAGCAGTCCCTTGGCTGGGTCGTTGCGCAGGCAGACGAGCTTGTCGCCGGCCTGCGGATAGTCGGCATTGAACCCCTTCAGCTCGCGCAGCCGCTGATTATAGCGACGCCGCGTCCTGTTGGTGCCGACCAGCACCTGGTCCGCCTTCAGCACCAGTTCCTGGGTGACATCCTCCTTGCCGATCACCTGCGCCGCGCCATAGTCGCCGCGCATGAACTCGCGGCCCTCGCGCACGTCGAGCGCCAGCCGGATGATCGGGTTGTCGCGTGCCTGCCGGTGGATCTCGGTGAGCAGAATATCCGGCTCATGCTCGGTGAAGAAGCCGCCGCCCGAGATCGGCGGCAACTGGCCGGGATCGCCGAGAACCAGGATCGGCGTGCCGAAACTCAAGAGGTCGCGGCCAAGCTGCTCGTCTACCATCGAACATTCGTCGATGACGACGAGCTTGGCCCGCGAGATCGGGCTTTGCCGGTTGAGCGAAAAGGTCGGCGACATCGAAGTCTTGCCGGTCACCTCGTCCGCCACCGATTCCTCGCCCTTCGGCCGGTAGATCAGCGAATGAATGGTGCGGGCATTGACCGCGCCCTTGGAACGCAGCACCTGCGCCGCCTTGCCGGTGAAGGCGGCGAACTGCACCTGGCCGTCGACATGCTCGGCGAAATAGCGCGCCAGCGTCGTCTTGCCGGTGCCGGCGTAGCCGAACAGCCGGAACAGCTGCGGCTTTCCGGTCTTGAGCCAGGTGGCGACCGCCTTCAGCGCATCGTCCTGTTGAGGAGAGAATTCCATCAGCGCGAGAGACCGGATTCGCGAGGGAAAGACAAGGCGCAACGATATCGGCGGCGGACCGCACCGCTTCCAATGGCGCAAGTCAGGCAGAAGACGGAACCTAAAGAGAACGAAGTCGAGCCGCCACGACCTTGTGGTGAAAACCTGACGCTTAGTACCCGATACAGACTTCGGTTTTAGGTGGAAAGCGGAAGCTGGCCGACAGAGCGGCGAAAGTCTGCTTGGTGCTGCCACGAGCTGCCCTTAATCCGAAGGTAGCTCGTGACGTTTCATCATGCCCTCTCCGCGATTTTGGGGTAGATTGAAGACCTTAGCGTTCTGGTCGCCACGAACCCGGGAGAGGGCCATGGACATTGGCGCGTGGCTGCGCGATCTGGGGCTGGGACAGTACGAACAGGCGTTCCGCGAGAACGACATCGATGGCGGCGTCCTAGCCGACCTCACCGCCGATGATCTGAGCGGACTTGGCGTCGTCTCGATCGGCCACCGCCGCAAGTTGCTCGCCGCCATCGCCGCCGTGCGCGCGGGCTCGCCTCCAGCCATGTCCCCATCCATCCAGCCACAGAGCACGATCTCCGGGACAGTGGCCCTGCCGTCCCCTGAGGCGGAGCGGCGCCAACTTAGTGTGATGTTCGTCGACCTCGTCGGCTCCACGGCGCTCGCCGCGCACCTGGACCCCGAGGACATGCGCGAGGTGATCGGGACCTACCACCGCCGCATTGCCGAGACGGTTGGTCGCTTCGGCGGCTTCGTCGCGAAGTACATGGGCGATGGAGTCCTGGTCTATTTCGGCTGGCCCCAGGCCGACGAGGCCGATGCCGAGCGCGCAGTACGCGCCGCCTTGGCCACGCTGGAAGCGGTTGGCCAGATTGCGCCCGCCGATGAGCGGTTGTCCGCACGCGTCGGCATCGCCAGTGGCCTCGCCGTCGTGGGCGACCTGCTGGGGGCCGGGGCCGCACAGGAGCAGGCTGTAATCGGCGAGACCCCGAACGTTGCCGCGCGGCTACAATCCCTTGCTGATCCTGGATGCGCAGTGATCGACGCAGAAACACGGCGGCGCATCGGCGGCCTGTTCGAGTGCCGCGAGCTTGGTTCGGTTCACCTCAAAGGGCTAACCGGCCCTGTCCGCACCTGGCAGGTGCTTGGCGAGGCCATGGTTCAGAGCCGCTTCGACGCGATGCATCCGGCCGCCCTCACGCCGCTGGTCGGGCGCGATGACGAGCTCGATCTGCTGCTGCGCCGCTGGCGGCAGGCGAAGGGCGGCGAAGGGCAGGTCGTGCTCATCGCCGGCGAGCCCGGCATCGGCAAGTCCCGCCTGATCGCTGCGCTTGAGGAGCACGTAGCTGGAAAGGTGCATCTCAAACTCAAGTACTTCTGCTCGCCCCATCACCGTGAGAGCGCCCTCCAACCGATCATCGCACGCTGGAAGAACGAGGTAGGCTTCGTGGACGGCGAGCCTGCGGAGGCTCGGCTCGTCAAGCTGGAAACCCTGCTACACCCACTCGCCGCCTCGCATGAGCTGGCGCTCATTGCCGAGATGCTCGGCGTGCCGGGTGGCGAGCGGTACCCGCCACTGGCTCTCAGCCCGGAGCGCAAGAAGGAGCAGACCTTCGGGGCACTGCTTCACATCCTCGATGAACGGGCCCGCCGATCCCCCGTGCTGATGCTGTTCGAGGACGTGCATTGGGCCGATCCAAGCTCGCTGGAGCTGTTGGACAGGTTGATCATGCGCTTGGCCTCGCTGCCAGTGCTGGTGGTCATCTCCTTCCGGCCGGAGTTTGAGGCGCCCTGGGTCGGTCTGGCGGGCGTGACCTTGATGGCGCTGAGCCGTCTCAGTCCGCGTCAAGCCGCGACGCTCGCCTCTCAGGTGGTCGTGGGCCAAGCATTACCGGCCGGAATGCTGGATCGGATCGTGGCGCAGACCGACGGTGTGCCCCTGTTCATCGAGGAATTGACCAAAGCCGTGCTGGAGAGTGCCAGCCAGCCCGATGCTGCTGTCTCGGCGCTTCCGATCCCGAGCACTTTGCAGGCTTCACTGACCGCTCGGCTGGATCGGCTGCCGGCCGCCAAGCAGGTGGCGCAGATCGGCGCGGCACTCGGCCGGGAGTTCAACCATGAGCTGCTGGCCGCCGTGGCGGGACTACCCGAGACAGCGTTGGCGCAGGGACTGGACGAGCTCGTCAATTCTGGTCTCGCGTTCCGGCGCGGCACGCCGCCCGAGGCGACCTACACGTTCAAGCACGCGCTCGTGCAGGACACCGCCTACGTGAGCCTCCTGCGTGGCACACGCCAGAAGTTGCACGCCCGGATCGCCCAGGTACTGGAAGAGCGCTGGCCGGAGGTGGTCGAAACCCAACCTGAGCTGCTGGCCCATCACTTTACCCAGGCGGAACTGACCGAGCGGGCTGCGGACTACTGGCAGCGGGCCGGGGAACGCACCTTCCGGCGCTCGGCCGTTGCGGAAGCCATCGGCCATCTCACCCGGAGCATTGACCTCGTGCGGACCTTGCCCGAGAGCCGCGCCCGGGCAGAGCGCGAACTTCATCTTCAGACTATGCTTGGTCAGGCGTGCATTGCCCGGTACGGCCACGCAGCACCTGAGACCGCCTCCGCTTTCGCCCGGGCGCAGGAGTTGGTAGAGGCCGTAGGCGACGCATCACAACAGTTTCCTGTGCTGTATGGGTTCTGGGCTGTCCAATTCGTACGCATGGCGCTTCCCGAGCAGCAGAAGCTGGCCAGGCAAATTCTCGCCTTGGCCGAGCTGCACCCAGACCCGGAGCGGCTGTGCTTGGCGCACCGAATGTGCGGCGCGACAGATGAGGTGGGGGGCGAGCTGCTCGCCGCCCGCGAGCACCTCGAGTGTGCCGTTGCGCTGTACGACCCGGAACGGCATGGTTCGACGGCCTTTGTTTTTGGCCAGGACCTTGGCGTGTCCGCGCTCGCCCACCTGACCTGGGTGCTGTGGCTGCTGGGCTACCCGGATCAGGCATCCCGCCGACAAGCCGAGGGATTGGCCGTAGCCCACCGGGTCGGCCATAAGAACACCCTCGGGTTTGCCCTGATGTACAGCGCGTTGGTGGGGGCTTTCGGCCGCGACGACAGCGCGGCCGCGGGGCATGCGGCGGCGTTGCTGGAGCTGGCCCGGGAACACAAGTTGGATCTATGGGCCGCCAGCGCGACGGTGGTCCAGGGCTGGGCCATGGCTCGTCACGGTCAGGAGGCCGCCGGGATAGAAGCGATCCAGCGCGGGCTTGCGGATTGGGGGAAGAGCGGCGCGGCGTGGATGCGTCCGTTCTTCCTGGGCCTGCTGGCCGAGGCTTGTGCCCTCTCGGGGGACATGCAACGGGGGCTCGGTGCACTGGATGAGGCTCTGGCAGTGGTCGAGGGGACAGGGGAGCGTTGGCCGGAGGCCGAACTGTATTGCTTGCGCGGGCAGCTTCTGGCAGCCCTACCGGACGGAAGACCAGATGAGGCGAGCGCCGCATTTGAGCACGCGATCGAAATCGCCCGGCGTCAATCCGCGAAGTCCTGGGAGTTGCGTGCGGCCACCGGTCTTGCCCGGCTGTGGCGCGACCAAGGCAAGCCTGCCGATGCCCACACCCTGCTCGTGCCCGTGAATGAGTGGTTCTCCGAGGGCTTCGAGACCCCCGACCTGAGAGAAGCCAAGGCGTTTCTCGACACCCTGAGGTGACTCAAGTCAGCTCGATGTCACTAGGGGTGGAGGCAATATGACTAAATGCCCGCATCGGGCTCAAACCTGTTAAGAGGGGTCGAAACCGGAATTTCGGCTCCGGTGTCAAGCGTCAGATTTTCACCACGTGGATGGAATCTAACACTTGATGCCCACGTTTGACGGCGGCGATGATTTTGTCGGGGTCGGCGGTCCAAGTGAACGGTTTGGGTTGCTGATTGTGTTCTGCGAGGTAGCGGTTGATGGCAGCCCGGAGGTCGACGACAGAGTGGAAGACGCCGCGCTTGAGGCGCCGCTTCCGGTGAAGGATATTCCTGTGCGCATGCGCCAGACTCGCATGCGCTTTCGCCAAAGGGAATCCAAGCCGGACTCTTATGTTAGGCCGATACCACTAGCCGGTCGGGCCGCCACGACCTTCGGTCGGGCTGGGATCGTTCTCGAGCAGGATCGGCTTGCCGTGCGGCGTTGCATGCGCGGCGCGTTCCCAGGCGGCAGCGAGCGCATCGACGTCGCTTTTGCCGGCAACGCCTTTTGCCGACAGCAAATTTTCCAGCACCGCCAGCCAGTGCTCGTAATAATCGTGGCCATCTCTTGCGGCACCAGGCTGCTTGACCTCGGCGGACAAGGCGTCCGCCCATTCGCTCCAGGAGAACAGGCCGTTATCGTGCAGCGCGACCGTCATGGCGAAGGCTTCCGCCTGCCATGGCTCGGCGAATACCGGCGCCTCGACGCCGGCCGGCAGCGTGGCGGTGGCTGACTTCGCCTCACGCCGGTTCAAGATAGCTCTCCCAGGCATCGATCGACACGGTCAGCGTCGGGTCGGCGCCCTCGCCCCAGATCTCGGCGCCGTCGAAAACCACCGTATAGACCCATTGCGGGTTTTCGCCCTGGCCGTGCGCATTCGTATCAGGGAAGACAAAACCGTCGCGCACCGCCTCGACGGCGCCTTGCTTGCCGCGGGCGTAGCGCGGCAGCCTTGTGTGGCCGGTCGGATGGAAATTCTTCGTGCGCACCAGATCGCCTGCCTTGAACCGGGCCGGCGTGGCGATCGGCCGGTCGCATGGGCCGCCCTTGGCCAACACCGCCGGCACGTTTTCGGCCTTCAGCACCCGCTTTGGCGTCGCGGCAGGGTCGACCGCCTTGCCCGCGGCCAGATCGCGGTCACTGACAAAACCATGCCGCTTCAGCAAGGTTTCGAGCGCCTTGACCCAGATCTCATAATAGCTCGAGCCATAATAGTCGGCGGGATGCAGCAATTCCCGCGCATGCCGGCTCTCGTCGATGGTCCAGGCGCCCATGGCGCCCGCGCACAAGGTCACGCCAAGCGCCCGCCTTTCCCAGTCGGCATGGAAACAGGGTTCGTCCTTTTCGGGCGCGACCGGCCCGAACCCCATCTGCCCGCCAAGATCCTGCGGCCCGTTCATGCCGGCTCCCGCGCCAGTCCGGTGCCGATCATCGCGTCGCGCGTCACCAAATCCGCCAGCCGCTCCTCGCTCCAGCTGTCGGTGCCCTTCGGCCGCATCGGCACGACCAGATAACGCAGCTCGGCGGTCGAATCCCACACCCGGATCTTTGTCGTTGCCGGCAAGGTCAGCCCGAATTCCTCGAGCACGCCGCGCGGATCGATTACCGCGCGCGAACGATAGGGCGGCGCCTTGTACCAGACCGGCGGCAGGCCGAGCACCGACCACGGGTAGCAGGAGCACAGCGTGCAGACGACGAGGTTGTGCGTGTCCGCGGTATTGAACACGGCCTGCATGTGCTCGCCCTGCCGGCCGGTGTAGCCGAGCGAACCGATCGCCGCCGTCGCGTCGCGTTTCAGCAAAACGGCAAAGTCCGGCTCGACCCACGCCTTCGCCACCACCTTGGCGCCGTTGCGCGGGCCGATTTTTGTCTCATAGGTGTCGACGATCACGTCGATCGCGGCTGGATCGATCAGCCCTTTCTGGGTGAGGATCGTCTCCAGCGCGCGCACCCGGGCGGCAAAAGGATCAAGCTCGTTGTCGTGATTATGATCGTGGGACATGGCCGCAAATTACGGCTGCATGCGTTCCACCGCAAGCGCCACGGCTTGGGCCAGCCCGTCGGCTTCTATTCGGCCGCCGCCTTGTGCGGCTCGCCCTGCAACACTTCTCCGTTTTCGAACAACGACGGCTGGTCGACGGCTTCGACCGGTGGCTGCTCGTCCCGGCGCTTCGGCCACAGCCCGACAAGCCAGCCCGAAAAATGCTCCATGTAGACATAGATGACCGGCGTGACGAACAGCGTCAGCGCTTGCGAAGCAACGAGGCCGCCGACCACCGCCACGCCGAGCGGCTGGCGCAATTCGGCGCTGGCGCCGGTGCCGAGCGCGATCGGGATCGTGCCCATCAATGCCGCCAGCGTCGTCATCATGATCGGCCGGAAACGCATCAGGCAGGCCTTGTGAATGGACTCGAGCGGCAACATCCCCTCGCGCCTGAGTTCGAGCGCGACGTCGATCATCATGATGCCGTTCTTCTTGACGATGCCGATCAGCATCAGGATACCGATGACCGCAATCACCGACAGGTCCATCCCCGCAAGCCGCAGTGCAACAAGCGCGCCGAGCACCGCCGACGGCAGTCCAGTCAGGATGGTGAGCGGATGGATAAAACTCTCGTAGAGGATGCCGAGGACGATATAGATGGTCAGGATCGCGCCGGCGATCAGCAGGCCCTGGTTCGCAAGCGAATCCTGAAAAGTTTTCGCCGTGCCCGAAAAAGTGGTCGAGATCGTCGCCGGCATGCCGATCTTCTCCTTCAGCGCATCGATGCGGCTCACGCTGTCGCCGAGCGCGACGCCCTGCGGCAGGTTGTAGGAAATGGTCACCGCCGGAAGCTGGCCGAGCTGATTGACGGTCAAGGCGCCGGCGGTCCGATCGACGCGGGCAAAGGCGCCGAGCGGCACCAGGCTGCCGCTGGCCGTCCTTACCTTGATCGCCAGCATCCTTTCTGGCGACCACTCGATCCTCGGGTCGAGCTCCATGATCACCTCGTAGCTGTCGGCCGAACCGAAGATAGTCGAGACCTGCTCGGTGCCGAAACCGCCATAGAGGCTGGAGCGCAACGTATCGGTGTCGACGCCGAGCGTCGCCGCCTTGTCGCGGTCGACCACCAGCGACGCCTGCAGGGCGTTGTTCTGCAAGTCATTGGTGACGTCGGTGAAGGCGCTACGGTCGGCGGCCATCACGTCGGTGAGCTTCTGCGCCCAGTTGTCCGCCGCGCCGATGTCGAGGCCCTGCACGACGAGTTGATAGGCGCTGGCCGAAGCGCGCGCACCGAGCCGCAGGTTCTGCACCGGCTGCATGAAGGTCTCGATGCCGGGGACATTGGCCAGCTGCCGCCGCAGATCCGAGAGCACCTTGTCGATATCGGGGCGCTGGTCCTTGTCCTTCAATTGCACATAGAGCCGGCCCTGGTTGAGTGCGTTGTCGCCGCTGCCCACCGACCACCCAACATGCGAGACATAGGGTGAATGGTAAAGACATCAGCCACTTGCCCCTGCAGCTTCACCATGGCGTCGAACGAGATGTCCTGGCGCGCGGTGGTCGTCACCGAAATCTGGCCGATATCCTCCTGCGGAAAGAAGCCCTTCGGCGAGGTCTGGATCAGCCAGGCCGACAGTGCGGCCGTCCCAATGAAGACGAGAAGAACCAGGAACCTGTGCCGCAGGCAAACTGTCAGCAGCCAGTCATAACCCCGCATGAAGAAATTGTGCCTGTGACCTTCGCCCTGCGCTGCTTCGCGCTCAGCCCTCGAAACCGACAAGAGCCGCGAGCACAGCATCGGCGTCAGCGTCAGCGACACGAACATCGAGGCTAGGATGGCGACCGTCACCACCACCGCGAATTCGTTGAAGATGCGCCCGATCACGCCGCCCATCAAAAGCACGGGGATGAACACCGCGACCAGCGAGATCGAGATCGAAATAATGGTGAAGCCGATTTCGCGCGCACCCTTGAGTGCCGCGTCGAAGGCCGAGAGTCCCTCCTCCTCCATGTGGCGAAAAATGTTCTCCAGCATGACGATCGCGTCGTCGACGACAAGGCCGACCGCCAGCGTCAGCCCCATCAGCGAGATGTTGTCGATGGAAAAGCCGAACAGGAACATGGCGCCGAGCGTGGCGATCAGCGAGATCGGCACCGCCACCGCCGGGATGATCGTCGCCGTTACCCGGCGCAGGAACAGGAAGATCACCATCACCACCAGCGCGATGGTGAGCAGCAGCGTGAACTGCACGTCGTCGACCGCCTCGCGGATCGACGTCGAGCGGTCGTTGAGCAACCGGATGCTGGCCGCCGCCGGCATCTGATCCTGGAAGGACGGCAGCATCGCCTTGACCCGGTCGACAACGTCGACGGTGTTGGCATCGGGCTGACGCTGCACCGCCATGATGATCGCGCGGGTGCCGTCGTACCAGCTTGCCGTCGTCGTGGTCTCGACCGAATCGATGACGCGGGTCACCTCGCCGAGCCGCACCGGACGGCCGTTCCTGGTGGCAATGATGATGTTGGAAAATCCCGCCGCGTTGTTCAACTGCGTGTTGGCGGTGATCGTCAGCTGCTGCTTGTCGTTCTGCAGCACGCCGAGTGGCGTGTTGCTGTTGGCCGAGGCGATCGCCGTCTGCAGCTGGTCGATCGAGATACCGCGTGCAGCGAGCGCCGTCGGATCGATCTGGACGCGCACCGCGTATTTCTGCTGGCCGAAGATCGAGACCTGCGCCACGCCTTCGATCGTCGACAGCGACGGCGAGATCACATTCTCGGCAAAGGCATCGAGATCGGTCAGCGGAACCGTGTCGCTGACCAGCGACATCAGCAGGATCGGCGCATCGGCCGGATTGACCTTGCGATAGCTCGGCGGGCTGGTCATCTCGGGCGGCAATTGCCGCTGCGTTCGCGCGATCGCCGCCTGCACGTCGGCCGCGGCCGCATCGATATCGCGGTTGAGCACGAACTGGATGGCGATCGAGGTCGAGCCGAGCGCGTTGGTGGTCGAGATCGAATCGATGCCGGCGATGGTGGTGAACTGCTTGATCAGCGGCGTTGCCACCGAGGTCGCCATGGTTTCCGGCGAGGCGCCGGGCAGCGAGGCCGAGACATTGACCACCGGAAACTCGGCGCTCGGCAGAGCGGCCACCGGCAGGAACTTGTAAGCGAACAGCCCGCCCAGCACGAGCGCAAACGACATGAGCAGGGTGGCGACAGGTCTGCGGATGCAGAATTCGGAGATCATGGCCGCGTCCCGCCCGCCTTGCCAGCCTCGGCAACCCTGGGAGGCGCCCGATCAACGGCATCGCCTTCGCGGACCGGCGCGCCGTCCTTCAGCTTTGCCTGGCCCTCGACGACGACATTTTCGCCGCTTTTCAGCCCCTCGCCGATGGCGCTGTTGTCGCCTTCGGTCAGTGCGATCTGCACGGGCCGCACCTCCACCGTGTTGTCGGGCTTGATCACATAGACGAACGGCCCCTTCTGGCTTGGCTGGACCGCAACCGTGGGAACCGAGGTCATTTGCGGCATGATGCCGGCATCGAGCACGACATTGACATACTGGCCCGGCCACAGCGAAAGATCGGGGTTGGGCACGCTGGCCCGCGCTGCGATCGTGCCGGAGGCGGTGTCGACGCTGGAATCGACGAAATCGAGGGTCCCCTTGCCAATCGGTGTCGGGTCGCCGTCCCTGGTCAGCGTGACTGCGCCTTGCCCTGGCGCCGCCAGCGCCTTGTGCAAAAGGGCAAGATCGCTTTCCGGAAGATTGAAGTTCACCCGCAGCGGGTCCATCTGGGTGATGGTCACCAGCGGGGTCGACGTGCTGCTGCCGCTGTTGGTGGTGACGAGATCGCCGATAGCGACGTTGACCGAACCCAGCCTGCCGGAAATCGGCGCCGTGATCGTGGCAAAGCCGAGTTGGACCTCGTCCGCTTCGATCGTCGCCCTGTCGGCATCGACCGTGGCCGCAGCGGACTTCTGCGCGGCGATCGCCTGGTCATAGGTCTGCTGCGTGCCGGCCTGCCTGGCGACAAGAGCCTTGGCACGCTCAAGATCGGCCGTCGCACTGGCAAGCAGCGCCTGGTCCTTGGCGAGCGTCGCCTGGTCACGAGCCAGTTGCGCCTTCAGCGCGCGGTCGTCCAGCGAGAACAGAAGGTCGCCGGCCTTCACCATCTGCCCGTCCTTGACAGCGATCGATGTGATCTGGCTCGAGGTCCGCGCATTCACGCTGACCACGGCGGGCGAGGATACAAAGCCGATGGCGTAGCGCCGGATCGGGAAGTCGGCCGTCGAAGCGGTGGCGGCAACCACCGCGGTCGCACGTGCGGCATTCGCGGCGGCCGCCGGTTTGTCAGGCGCCGCCTGACCCGCTGACAGCATCTGCCGGAACTTGTCCGTTGCCGCGGGCGAAAGATAGAGCCCAGCCGTGACAAGGCAGACGACCGCAAGCATCGCAAGCACGATCTTTCCACGCATCGTCAAAGACCTTCCATCCGACACGCCGTGGTTCGGTGGTCATGTCTGGTATAACTCGCAGCCGCCTCGTGCTGCGGTTTCACCAAATAGATAGAGGGCGCCGAGGGCAAAAAAGGGCCAAAACCCGGGATTACGAAGATTTAATGTGCAGTGCACAATAAAGCGGCAGCTACCGCAGCATCGGCCACAGTGTCGCTGCCAGCAGCACGCCCATGGCGATGTTGAACCATTTCAGCCGCACCGGGTCCGAGAGAAAACCGCGCAGCGCCGTGCCGAAACCTGCCCACACCGAAACGCTCGGCAGGTTGACGACGGTGAAGGCTATCGAAACCAGCGCCACCGACAGAAACGGATGCTCCGGAACGGCATAGACGGCCATGGCGGTGATCGCCATCACCCACGCCTTGGGATTGACCCACTGGAACGCTGCCGCATCGATGAAGCGCATCGGTCGCGCCTTGGTCTCGCCCTTGCTGCTGAGCGAACGCGACATGGCGATCTTCCAGGCGAGATAGAGCAGATAAGCACCGCCAGCGATCCTCAATGCGGTGTCGAGAACCGGAAACGCGATCAGAACCGCGCCAAGACCGAAGCCGACGGCAAGCAACAGCACGAGGAAGCCGATGCTGATGCCCAGCATGTGCGGAATGGTTTTGGCAAAACCGAAATTCACGCCGGAAGCCAGAAGCATGAAGTTGTTCGGGCCCGGCGTGATCGAAGTCACGAAGGCATAGACCAGCAGGGCAAGGAAGGCATCGATGGTCATTGGCTTCTCCCAGGCAGGTCAGCAATATTGTCCTTTTACCTCAGACGCACAAAGGCCACCTCTCGGCGGCAGCCGGGCCAGAAGGTCAGGATCAAGCAGAATAAATACAGGCGGTGCCAGAGCACTGGGCCCAAAGCGCCGGATGATCACATCCCCTGCGGGCCGCGATTCATCGCCGCCACGCCGGTGCGGCAGATTTCGACCAGGCCGAGCGGTTTCATGATGGCGATGAACTGGTCGATCTTGGAGCCTTTGCCGGTGATCTCGAAGATGAAATGCTCGGTGTTGGCGTCGATGACGCTGGCGCGGAAGGCATCGGCCAGCCTCAGCGCCTCGACGCGGCCCTCGCCGGTGCCGGCCACTTTCACCAGCGCGAGTTCCCGCTCCAGCGGCCGTTCCTGGCCGAGTTCGTGCGAGCGCACGGTGAGGTCGACGACACGGTGCACCGGCACGATGCGCTCGAGCTGGTGCTTGATCTGCTCCAGCACATGCGGCGTGCCGCGCGTCACGATGGTGATGCGCGACAGATGCTTCTCGTGCTCGGTTTCGGAAACGGTCAGGCTCTCGATATTGTAGCCGCGTCCGGAAAACAGGCCGATGACCCGGGCAAGCACGCCCGGCTCATTGTCGACCAGCACGGAAAGCGTGTGGATCTCCGGTCTTTCCGTCTCCTTGGCGATGAAGTAGGCGGAACCGGTGGGTTGAAGGTGCTGTGCGTTCATGACATGAATCTCGATTTCAAACTTTGAGCTGTTTTTCTGTTTCCACACGGCTTCCGACAGCCCTGCCTCGGCTCGGACGACAGGGGTTACACCAGTTCCCTGCCCTTGGCGTCGATGGCATTGGCCACCGCCTCGTCGGTCGCCTCGTCCGGCAGCAGCATCTCGTTATGCGCCTTGCCCGACGGGATCATCGGGAAGCAGTTGGCAAGCGTGGCGACCCGACAGTCGAAGATCACCGGCTTCTTCACCGAGATCATCTCCTTGATGGCGTCGTCCAGTTCGTCCGGCTTCTCGCAGCGGATGCCATGGCCGCCATAGGCTTCGGCGAGCTTGACGAAATCCGGCATCGCTTCGGTGTAGGAATGCGACAGCCGGTTGCCGTGCAGAAGCTGCTGCCACTGCCGCACCATGCCCATGTACTGATTGTTGAGGATGAAGATCTTGATCGGCGCCTCGTGCTGCACCGCGGCGCTCATCTCCTGCATCGTCATCTGCACCGAGGCGTCACCGGCAATGTCGATGACCAGCGCATCCGGGTGCGCAATCTGCACGCCGAGCGCCGCCGGCAGGCCGTAGCCCATCGTGCCGAGCCCGCCGGAGGTCATCCAGCGGTTCGGCTTCTCGAAATGATAGTGCTGCGCCGCCCACATCTGGTGCTGGCCGACCTCGGTGGTGATGTAGGTGTCCATGTCCTTGGTCAGCGCATAGAGCCGTTGGACGGCATATTGCGGCATGATAACGTCGTGGTTCATCTTGTAGGCAAGCGAATCCCGCGCCCGCCATTTCGCGATCTGCTCCCACCACGGGTGCAGCGCCTTCTTGTCGGCCCTGGCGGTGGCCCGCCACAGCCGCACCAGATCCTCCAGAACCCGGCCGACATCGCCGATAATGGGCACATCGGTGTGGACGTTCTTGTTGATCGACGACGGATCGATGTCGATATGGATCTTTTTCGAATTCGGCGAGAACGCGCTGAGCCGGCCGGTGATGCGGTCGTCGAAGCGCGCGCCGATGCAGACCATGACGTCGCAATCATGCATCGCCATGTTTGCTTCATAGGTGCCGTGCATGCCGAGCATGCCCATCCAGTTCTTGCCCGAAGCCGGATAGGCGCCAAGGCCCATCAGCGTCGAGGTTATCGGGAAGCCGGTCAGGTCGACCAGTTCGCGCAGCAAATGGCTGGCTTCCGGGCCGGAATTGATGACACCGCCGCCGGTATAGAGGATCGGCCTTTTCGCGTTGGCCATCAGCTCGACCGCCGCCTTGATCTTATCCAGGTCGCCCTGGACCTTGGGCTGATAGCTCGTGCGCGGCGCCGTCTGCGGCGGCACATAGGTGCCCTTGGCGAACTGCACGTCCTTCGGGATATCGACGACGACCGGACCGGGGCGTCCTGTTGTCGCGACGTGAAAGGCCTCATGGATGATCGCCGCGAGCTCGTTGACATCCTTCACCAGCCAATTGTGCTTGGTGCAGGGCCGCGTGATGCCGATCGTGTCGCACTCCTGGAACGCATCCGAGCCGATCAGCGAGGTCGGCACCTGACCGGTCAGGCAGACCAGCGGGATCGAATCCATCAGCGCATCCTGCAGCGGCGTGACCGCGTTGGTGGCGCCCGGCCCCGATGTCACCAGCATGACGCCGGCCTTGCCGGTCGACCGCGCATAGCCCTCCGCCGCATGACCGGCACCCTGCTCGTGACGGACGAGGATGTGCTCGACCTCGTCCTGTTGGAAGATTTCATCATAGATCGGGAGAACTGCGCCGCCCGGATAGCCGAAGACATGCTTGACGCCGTTGTCCTTCAGCGCCTGCACCACCATTTCGGCTCCGGTCATTTCGCGCCGTTCGTTCTGTCCACTGCTCATCGGTCTGGTCCCGTATTGTCCGCCATCGGGCGATTGCTGGTCGTTTAGTCGTGTTTCGGGCAATAAAAAAGGCCCCCGAGGGAGCCTGTGTCTTGCGCATGGGGGGTTTTCGCCCGGCGGTTACACCGCCTTGCCCACACGCTTTCCTACTACGAGAATGAGTGCCGTTTTCATGGTGGCGGACAATAGAATTGGTTTTGCGCCGCTGTCAACGGCGAATATGAAAGACGCCAGACGGTTCGGGCCAGGCAGCCCGGTTGCACCCATCGCCTCGAACCACCGTTCCGCATGATCGCCGGCAGGATCAGTGTCCGCGATCATCCAGATAAGCCATTGAAACCGCGCCAAACTATTTGACGACGTGACGCGGCACGCCGTTTGCCGCGATACTCCGGTCGACCGGCCTGGGAGGGGCCAGCAAGCCGCGATGACGACCAGCACTTCACGGGAGGAAGTTTGATGCTCGACAAGGCCCCAGCCAAGAAACTATCCGACGTGCTCGACCAATTCAGCGCAGCGCTCGCCGCCGGCGACATCGACCGCTCGGTCGGGTGCTTTCAGGAAGACTGCTACTGGCGCGACCTGGTGACCTTCACCTGGAACATCAAGACCATGGAAGGTCGCGACCAGGTCCGCGATATGCTGATGAGCCAGTTGGCGACGATAAAGCCATCGAACTGGGCGCTTGCGAAAGGCGAAGACGCCACGGAGAGCGATGGGCTGCTCGAAGGCTGGATCAGTTTCGAAACGGAGGTTGCGCGCGGCTTCGGCCATATCAGGCTGAGGAACGGCAAGATCTGGACGCTGCTCACCACCATGGTCGAGCTGAAGGACCACGAGGAACCCGCCGGCTTCGCCCGGCCGATGGGTGCCAAGCACGGTCACGGCAAAAACCGGCCAACCTGGAAGGAGGAGCGCGAGAAGGAAGCCGCCGAACTCGGCTTTGTCAATCAGCCCAACACGCTGATCATCGGCGGCGGCCAGGGCGGCATCGCGCTCGGTGCCCGGCTGAGGCAGCTCGGCGTGCCGACCATTATCGTCGAGAAGAACGAGCGTGCCGGCGATTCATGGCGCAAGCGTTACAAGTCGCTCTGCCTGCACGATCCGGTCTGGTATGACCATCTGCCCTATATCGACTTTCCTCGGAACTGGCCGGTCTTCTCGCCCAAGGACAAGATCGGCGACTGGCTGGAAATGTACACCAAGGTCATGGAGCTGAACTATTGGTCCTCCACGCAGGCCAAGAGCGCCACCTATGACGATCAGAAGAAGGAATGGACGGTCGTCGTCCGTCGCAACGGCAAGGACATCACGCTGAAGCCGAAGCAGCTGGTGCTGGCCACCGGCATGTCGGGCCGGCCCAACATCCCGCAGTTCAAAGGCATGGAGAATTTCAAGGGCGATCAGCACCATTCCTCGAAACATCCCGGTCCAGACAGCTACGCTGGCAAGAAAGTCGTCGTCATCGGGTCGAACAATTCCGCGCATGATATCTGCGCCGCACTCTGGGAAGCCGGCGTCGACGTCACCATGGTGCAGCGATCGACCACGCACATCGTCAGATCCGACACGCTGATGGATATCGGGCTCGGAGCCCTCTATTCGGAGCAGGCCGTGCAAAACGGCATGACCACGGCCAAGGCCGATCTCATCTTCGCCTCGCTGCCCTACAAGATCCTGCACGAATTCCAGATCCCGCTCTACGAGAAGATGAAGGAGCGTGATGCCGCCTTCTACGAGGGCCTGGAAAGAGCTGGCTTCATGCTCGACTGGGGCGACGACGGTTCGGGCCTGTTCATGAAATATCTCAGGCGCGGTTCCGGCTACTATATCGATATCGGCGCCTCCCAGCTGATCATCGACGGCGCCATCAAGCTGAAGAGCGGCGTCGACGTGACCGAGATCAAGGAACATTCGGTCCTGCTCAGCGACGGCACCGAGCTGCCGGCCGATGTCGTCGTCTATGCCACCGGCTACGGTTCGATGAACGGCTGGGCGGCAGAGCTGATCTCGAAAGAGGTCGCCGACAAAGTCGGGAAATGCTGGGGGCTCGGCTCGAACACCACCAAGGATCCCGGTCCCTGGGAGGGCGAGCAGCGCAACATGTGGAAGCCGACGCAACAGGAAGCGCTCTGGTTCCACGGCGGCAATCTGCACCAGTCACGCCACTATTCGCAGTTCCTGTCGCTGCAGTTGAAAGCGCGGCACGAGGGCATCGCGACGCCGGTCTACGGGCTGCAGCAGGTCCATCACACAGGATAGACGATCGAGGCTGTCGCCGGGACTCGCCGCCGGTCGGTTCAATTTTCGCGACCGGCTTAATCGTCCCTACACCATCCGACCTCATCCCCCCTTAACCGCGTCGGCGTAAGGTCGATCGCCTTGGGGAAAATGGAAAAGGGAAATGGGGAACAGCCTGTCCATGTTCGTCGACCGCGACGTCTCCGTTGGAGAGCCGACATTGCAGGAGCGCCGCAAGGCGGAGCAGAGCGACAAGCGCGTTCTGGGCAATGTCGTCCAGTGCGACGGCGCGCGCGCCACCATCAGCGCCCATGCCGCCGACATCCTAGGCACGGTCACCGGCCATTGGAGCGTCGGCAAGATGATCTCCATCAACCTTGGCAACACGCGAACCGTCGGGCTGGTCTACGCGGTCGGCAAGTCGGATCGCGCCTGGCACGATGAGGGCCAGAACCCGATCGAGGTCAGTATCGAGCTCATCGGCGAGGTGCGCGACGGCGCCGAGCCCGGCGCCAAACCGGTTTTCGACCGCGGTATCACCACCTATCCACATATCGGCGCCATTGCCCACCGCATCCGCAGCCGCGACCTGCAGGCGGTCTATGACCTGGCCGGGCGTCACTCGATCACCATCGGCACGCTGTCACAGGATGAGGAGATCGACGCCAACATCGCTATCGACGACACGCTGGCGCGCCATTTCGCCATTGTCGGCACCACCGGCGTCGGCAAATCCACCGCCGTCTCGCTGCTTTTGCGCAAGTCGATCGCCGCTCGACCCGACCTGCGCGTTCTCATCCTCGATCCGCACAACGAGTTCGCCGCGTCCTTGCCAGAGCACTGCGTCAGGGTCGATTCGGCGACGCTGGACCTGCCCTTCTGGATGTTCAAGCTCGAGGAGTTTGCCGAAGTGCTGTTTCGCGGTCGAGAGATCGTGCCGGAAGAGGTGGACGCCTTGCGCGATCTTATTCCCGCGGCCAAAAACCTTTATCGCAACCCGAATTCGGGCACGTATCTCAGGCGCGGCAGCGATGCGCTGACCGCGGACACGCCGGTGCCCTATCGCATTGTCGATCTCATCAAGCAGATCGACGAGCGCATGGGACTGCTGGAAAGCAAGAACGACCGCCCCACCCTCAAATCGCTGAAGACGCGCATCGAATCGGCAGCCTCCGATCCGCGCTACCGCTTCATGTTCAACTCGCGGCTGATCGAGGACACCATCCACGAGACGATCGGCAACATCTTCCGCGTGCCGCATCACGGCCGCCCGGTGACCTGCTTCGAGATGGCAGGCATGCCTTCGGAAGTGGTCAATTCCGTCTGCTCGGTGCTGGCGCGTCTGGCCTTCGACCTGGCGCTGTGGAGCGAAGGCCGGCTGCGGCTGCTTTTGCTGTGCGAGGAAGCGCACCGCTACATGCCGGCCGATCCGCGCCTTGGTTTCGCGCCGACCCGGCACGCGCTGTCGCGCATCGCCAAGGAAGGCCGCAAATATGGTTGTTATCTCGGCATCGTCACACAGCGCCCGGGCGAACTCGACCCCACCATCCTGTCGCAGTGCTCGACCTTTTTTGCGATGCGGCTCGCCAACGAGCAGGACCAGGCGATCATCCGCTCGGCGATCGCCGATTCCTCGGCCTCGACACTGGCGTTCCTGTCTTCGATGGGCCAGCGCGAAGCCATCGCCTTTGGTGAAGGCGTGGCGACGACCATGCGAATGAAATTCGAAAAACTGTCCGATGGCCTGATCCCGGGCACAGCCAAGCGCGAGGAAGCCTTGCCGTCCGAGCTTGGCCATGATGTCGATCTGGTGGCGATCGTCGAAAGGCTTCGCAACGTTCCAAAACCGCAGCAGGCGATGGTCTTCGCCGAAGTCGTGGATTCGAGCCGGCAGGCCGGCGATCCCGACTATCGCAAGCCGCCCGCCCCGACTGTCGCACGCGCCCAGCCGGACGACGATTTCGACATGCGTTATGGCCTGAAACCCGCAACCTTCGGCCTGCGCTCGCAGAACGATTGAGCCGGGCGGCTTTAGCCTGTGAGGCTAAGGCGCTTCCAAAGTTAAAACTATGTCACCCTAGGAAACCAGGGCAAATCCCGGAAGGGAATTCATCAGGCCGGATCGAATGACGTGGCTTTCGAGAACCCGGCGCGGAGTGGACATTTGAGTCCATGAGCACCGGAAGTCGAGAAAGCTGCGTCAGTCGGCCGGCCTCATGAATTCTTCTCCGGGATTTCAGGCGCAGACGCGGTTGCGGCCTTGCCTCTTGGCTTCGTAGAGCTGGCGGTCGGCGCGGCGATAGAACTCTTCGGCGGTTTCCTTGCGGTCCCAGATGGCAAGGCCGACGCTGGTGGTGATCTTCAGCCGGACATTGCCCGATAGTATCGACATGTTGGCGATCGCCTTGCGGATGCGCTCGGCGAACCTGGACAGCAGTTCGGCATCCATGTTGGGCGTGACCACCGCGAACTCCTCACCACCCAGGCGCGCCACCACGTCGTGATAGCGTGTCATGTCCTTGAGACAACTGGCGACCGCCCGCAACACCTGGTCACCGACATCATGGCCGTGGGTGTCGTTGACCTGCTTGAAATGGTCGAGATCAAGGATCATCAGCCCGACCGGCTTGTCGATGCGACGGAATTCCTCGAGATATTCCTTCAGTGCATCGTCGAAATAACGCCGGTTCTGCATGCCGGTCAGGCCGTCGGTCAGCGCCGCATGCTCCAGCGTTTCCGAACGGGCGCTGAGCGAAACCGTCATGGCGCGCAGCTTGCCTTCTTCCGTCGCCTGCTTGCGGATCAGCGGGTAGATGAAGAAAATCCCGAAGAACAGGGCAGTCGCCAAAAGGACGCCGGTCCCAAACAACAGCTTGTTGAGATAAGTGGTCTTCTCAATCGCGGCAGGCGTAGTGATCTCCGCCGCGAGCGCCTGCAGAAGCCCATAGGCGTGAAGCGTCACCAGGCCGGCGGCCAGGATTACGAAGATGAAGACGAAAAAGGCTGATTCCGCCTTGTGAAAACGCATCTGCTCCCCGTTGCAAAACCCTAAAGACGTTATGGCATCGACGGCCTTACGGAGGGTTAATTAGGACAACTTCAACGGGAGGTCTTCCCTTAAAGTCAACTTTTCAGGTTGCACTCGAAAAGGTATCCAAGATCGTGGATTCCACACGATCACCAGGGCGCAATCTCAGCCATTCCGGACCCAACTGATGCCTGAACCAGGTCGCCTGGCGCTTGGCATACTGTCGCGTCGCGATCTTCGCGCGCTCGATCGCTTCGGGAAAACTCAGCTCGCCGGCCATTGCGGCCTGGAGTTCGCGAACGCCGATGGCTTTCATCGCAGGCAAGTCGGGATCGAGGCCAAGATCGGTGATCTGCGTGACCTCGTCGAGGGCGCCCTTCTCCAGCATGCGGTCGAACCGCGCCTCGATCCGCTCCACCAGCTCCGCTCGGTCCGGCTCGATCACAAGGAAGCGCGTGCTGGCTCTGTCGATCAGTGGACGGCCGCGCGCCGCCTGCCATTCCAGGATGGAACGGCCCGATGCGTCGAGCACCTCCAGCGCCCGCACGATGCGCTGGCCGTCGGTCGGCTTCAGCATCATGCCGGCTGCAGAATCCCTGCGCAGCAGGATACGGTGCAGCTTGGCTGCGCCCTGCTCCTGGAGTTCGTAGCGCCAGCGATCACGGATCGACTGCGGAATGTCGGGCATTTCCGAAATGCCCTCCGCAAGCGCCCGGAAATAAAGCCCGGTGCCGCCGACGAAAATCACCGGCCGTTCGAAGAACGTGCCGACCGGACGTTCGACGAACGCGCCGTCGTCGATGAGATTCATCACGTCGCGCAGCCAGGCGCCAGTGGAATAGACGGTGGAGGGATGGACATGTCCGTAGAGGAAATGCGGGACGCGAGCGAGTTCGGCAGCAGTCGGCCGCGCCGTCAGCACGTCGAGCACCGAATAGACCTGCATCGAATCGGTGTTGACGATGACGCCGCCGTTGCGCTCGGCGAGGGCGAGCGCAAGGGCGGACTTGCCGCTGGCGGTCGGCCCGGCTATCAGGATCGCGTTCTTAACGCGGCCCTCGCCCGCCTGCCCGCCGGAATTTTTTATGCCGCTGATCGCCACGCTTGTATCCCATCCCGCCGGTCGCGCATTGTCGCCGGCGCTTGCGAATATGGCGTCGCGGTCGGTCGGCGCAAGCACTGTTCGCTGGCTGGCCGAAGGCACCGCTTGTGAAATCGCCCTGCCCGAGACGGCCGAAGCCGCTGAAACGACCGCCAGCCTGCGCGCCGTGCTTGCACCCGAACCGGTTGACGTGATCGTTCAGCGGCCCGAGGGCAGGCGAAAGAAAATCCTTATCGCCGATATGGATTCGACTGTCATCGACCAGGAGTGCATCGACGAACTCGCCGACGAGATCGGCGTCAAGGATTACGTCGCCGCCATCACGGCGCGATCGATGAATGGCGAGATCGCTTTCGAGCCGGCCTTGCGCGAGCGGGTGGCGCTGCTGAAAGGCCTCGACACTGCCGTGGTCGACCGCATTATCGCCAATCGCCTGACGCTGGCTTCCGGTGGCCGCGCGCTTGTCCAGACCATGCGGGCCAACGGCGCTTGGACTGCACTCGTGTCGGGTGGCTTCAACGTCTTCACCTCACGCATCGGCGGCATGCTCGGCTTTCAGGAGAATCGCGCCAACCGCCTGATCGAGCAGGATGGCCGCTTCACCGGGCTGGTCGCCGAGCCGATCCTGGGGCGCGCCGCCAAGGCCGATGCGCTGCTCGAGATTTCGGCGCGCCTCGGGCTGACGACCGCCGACGCCATTGCTGTCGGCGATGGCGCCAACGACCTCGACATGATCCGCCTTGCCGGCACCGGTGTCGCGCTTCATGCCAAGCATGTCGTGGCGGCGGAGGCAAAATTCCGCATCGACCATGGCGACCTGACCGCGCTTCTCTATCTGCAGGGCTACCGGCGGGAGGAGTTTGTGGAGTGACGCCAATCCGCACCGAGCGCCTGATCCTGCGCAACTGGGAGGATCGCGACCGCGACCTCTTCTACCGCATCAACTCCGACGAGCGCGTCATGGAGTTCTTTCCGTTTCGCCGCGACCGCGCGCAGGCCGACGCCAAGATGGACGAGTTCCGCGCCTGGATTGCCGAGGATGGCTACGGTTTCGCTGCCGCCGAGATAATTGAAACGCGCCAATGCATCGGCTTCGTCGGCCTCCTCGACACCGATCATTTGCCGTTCCTGCCGGCCGGCACCGTCGAGATCGGCTGGCGGCTGGCGCCCGAATTCTGGGGCCATGGCTATGTCACCGAGGCAGCCGAAGCCTGGCTCGCCTATGGCTTCGAAACGCTTGGCCTCAAGGAAATCGTTTCTTTCGCCGTCAGGGATAACAGCCGGTCCACTGCCGTCATGGAACGCCTGGGCATGACCGCCGACCCGACCAGCGATTTCGACCACCCCGGCATTCCGGACAGCCACGCCAGGCTCAAGCGGCATGTGTTCTACAGGCTGACAGCCAAGGATTGGCAGAAAAATCGGCGCTGATCAGTGCCGACCCTGATCAGCGCTTGTCAAACGGAAGCTCGTCGCCGGGCTGCGGCGCTTTTGCGCCGACCCGATCGAGCACTTTCGCGAAATCGTCGCCCGATGCATCACCAGCCCGTCGGCGCAGGAAATCAGCCGCTGTCTCCATGGCTCCAACCGTTTGCGACACGGCCGACGCGATCCACTGGTTCAGCGACACACCATCAGCACGCGCCTCCGGGACTCAGTCCATCCGGATCGTCACAAACCGCAATTCGCCGCTCTTCGACGCCAGCATCAGCAGCGCATTCTTGCGTCCCTGCTCCTTCAACGCAGCAATCCGGTCCATGACATCCTTGGGCGTGGCGACCGATTCCTGCGCGATCTCGGTGATCACCTCGCCGGCCTGGATGCCGCGTTCGGCAGCGGCTGAATCCTTGGCGACTTCAGTGATGACGACGCCGGAGACTTCGGCGGCAATACCGAATTTCGTCCGCGTCTCGTCGTTGAGGTCGCCAACGGTCATGCCGAGCACGGACGCCGTCGAAACGGCAGGCGCCTCGTCGCCGGTGTCCTTGTCGGTATTGCCGTTCTCGCCGCTGGCAAGCTTTTCGCCATCTTCGAGCCGGCCAAGCGTCACCTTCACGGTCTGCTCGACGCCCTTGCGCACGATGACCACGTCGACAGCCTTGCCGACCGTGCTCTCCGCGACGACGCGTGGCAGGTCGCGCATTTCATTGACGTCCCTGCCGTCGAACTTGATGATGACGTCGCCCGCCAGGATGGTGCCGTTGTCGACAGGCCCGCCCTTGATGACGCCGGCGACCAGCGCGCCCTTGGCGGTCGCCATGCCGAGGCTCTCGGCAATGTCGTCCGTCACCGGCTGGATGCGCACACCGAGCCAGCCGCGCCGCGTCTCGCCGAACTGACGGAGCTGGTCGACGACTCCCAACGCCAGCTGCGAGGGGATGGAAAAGCCGATGCCGATCGAGCCGCCGGACGGCGATATGATCGCCGTGTTGATGCCGATCACCTCGCCGGCGCTGTTGAACAGCGGCCCGCCGGAATTGCCGCGGTTGATCGCGGCATCGGTCTGGATGAAATCGTCATAGGGGCCGGAATTGATGTCGCGGTTGCGGGCCGAGACGATGCCGACCGTCACGGTGCCGCCGAGGCCGAACGGATTGCCGATCGCCATCACCCAGTCACCGACGCGCATCTTGCTGGAATCGCCGAATTTCACCGCCGTCAGCTTGTGCCCTTTCGGATCGACCTTCAGCACCGCCACGTCGGTCTTGGTGTCGGTGCCGACCAGCGTCGCCTTCAGCGTCACGCCGTCGGAGAAATTCACCTCGATGTCGTCGGCATCGGCGATTACGTGGTTATTCGTCACCACGATGCCCTGCTCGGCGTCGACCACGAAGCCTGAGCCCAGCGACTGCACCTTTTGCGAGGGGTTGCCCTGTTCGCCGGGACGGTTCTTGAAGAAATCGTCGAAGAAGTCCTGGAAGGGCGAGCCCTCTGGAAGCTGCGGCATCGGCACCGCGCCGGGGCCTTCCGTGCCCTTGACCCTCTGCGAGGTCGATATATTGACCACGGCGCCGAGCAGGCCCTGCGCCAGATCGGCGACCGAAGCCGGGCCGTCGTCGGCGGCCGCGGGCGCCACCAGCGACGGGACGGTAGCGACGCCGATAAGAAGTGCTGCAGCACCCGCGGTGAATGTCCGCCTCGCCGCGCGCAAAAAGCTGTTGGATGTCATCGAGAAGTCTCCCGGTGTCTCTGAGAAGAAAAGCGCTCGCCGAAAACGCTGCGTCGAGCCATGTTGGCAAGAAATACGGCACGTTTGCGGCTATGGCTATCGGCGGAGGATAAATCCTCCGTTATCCCGAAATCATCGTCATCCACCCCGCACCAGCCAGACCAGGCCGACACCAACGGCGATTGCAATCAGCCCGGCGACCCGCAGCGTATTTTCCGGCATCGACAGAACTTCGCCGGCAAGTTTCTTGGCGAGGCCGGGAAAGCCGCCATAGACCAGGCCCTCGACACTACAGCGCCGTGCGTCCTTTGGACGCGCAAAGGACGCTGTACCACTTTGATTTGGCGCATGATCCTTTCCGAAAATCGATTCCGATTTTCGGGTCATGCGCGAGAACCAGGCCTATTGCCGCCAGAAAGTCCTGCACCGGCCGTTACTGACCGGTGCCTGGCTGGGCTGTCGGTGCAGCGGGTGCACGGGGCACAGCTGCTGGCCCAGGCGCTGCCGGTGCAGCCGGCGCTGCCGGCGTGTCCGCGCCGGCGGGATTGCGGAAGAAACGGAAGAAGTCCGAATTCGGCGACAGCACCATCGTCGTCCCGGTACTGTTCAGCGCCGTGCCGTAGGCATTCATCGACCGGTAAAAGTCGAAGAAGGCTGGATCGCGCTGGTAGGCGTTCGCGAAGGTGGCGCTGCGTTGAGCTTCACCTTCACCGCGCAGGATTTCAGACTCTCTCCGTGCCTCGGCGACGATCTCCACCACTTCGCGGTCGGCGCGCGCCCTGATGCGCTGCGCCGCCTCGTTGCCGCGCGCCCGCAGCCGCTCGGCTTCGGCCAGACGCTCAGCCTTCATGCGGTCATATGTCTGTTGCGAGACTTCCGCCGTCAAATCGGTCCGGCGAATGCGGACATCCTCGATCTGCAGGCCGAGCGACGTGGCGTCGGGCCTCAGCTGATCGCGCACTTCGCGCATCATCACGGCTCGCTCTTCCGAGAGCGCCGCCTCGAAGTCGCGCAGACCGTAGACACGGCGCAAGGCGGCGTCGAGACGCGTCCTCAAGCGTGCCTCGGCCAGCTCGATCTGGCCGGACACCGCGGAGCGAAACACGCGCGGATCCGAGATCCGATAGGCGATGAAGGCGTCGACCTCATAAAACTTGCCGCCCGAAACCTGGACGCGGATGTTGTCGAGGTCGAAGCGCAGCACCCTGTTTTCGATCAACTGCACGCTGTCGGCATCGAAGAAGGCGAACGGCGCCTTGAAATAGATGCCCGGCTGGCTCTTGACGTCGACGATCTCGCCGAACCTGAGCACCAGTGCCTGCTGGCGCGCATTGACAACGAAGACCGACGAATAGAGCAGGAACAGGACGACCGCGGCGATGACGGCGATGATGGGAAGACGGTTGGCCATCACTGGTTTCCTCCCAGCACCGGCGCCGGCGCCGGCGCCTTCTGCTGCAATGCCGGCAGCGGCAGATAGGGAACGACCCCTGGTCCGCTGCCTTGCTCGATAATGACCTTGCTGGAATCCTTCAGAACCCTCTCCATCGTTTCCAGATAAAGCCGCTGGCGCGTCACATCCGGCGCCTTGGCGTATTCGTCATAGACCGAGATGAAGCGCTGCGCCTCGCCTTCGGCCTCCTGCACGACCCGGTTCTTGTAGCCGGCCGCCTCCTCGCGGATCTGTGCGGCCTCGCCGCGCGCCTGGCCGAGCTTCTGGTTGGAGTACTGGTTGGCCTGCTCGACGAACTTGTCCTCGTCCTGTTCGGCGCGCTGCACCTCGTCAAAGGCGTCGGCCACTTCGCGCGGCGGTGCGGCATCCTCGATCGAAATCGCGTTGACGTTCAGGCCGGCCTTGTAGCCGTCCAGCGTCGTCTGGATGATTTCGCGCACGGACGCTGCAATGCCCTCGCGATCGTCGCGGAAGATGTCCTGCGCCGGCCGCCGGCCGACCGCTTCGCGCATGGCGCTTTCGGCGACCTGGCGCAGCATGCCGTCGGGATCGGACACGTCGAACAGATAGGCCCTCGGATCGGAGACCTGATAGGCCACCGAGAACTGGACGTTGACGATGTTCTGGTCGCCCGAAAGCATCAGCCCTGAACCGTTGCCGGAGGCCGTGCCGCCGCCGATGTTGACGAGTTGTTCGGCAATGACGGCCGTCTCGACCGTCTCGATGGGCCACCAATGGAAATGCAGGCCAGGCTGGGAGAACTCTGCCTTTGGCACGCCGAATCTGAGTTCGACCGCAACCTCGTCGGGCTGCACGGTATAGACCGCCTTGAACGCCCACAGCGCTAAAAGCGCCGCCGCGATCAATCCGAACACGGCTGGGCTGGCGCCAGCGCCACCCGGCAAAGCACGCCGCAACCTGTCCTGGCCGCGCCGGATGATATCTTCGAGATCGGGAGGCGAGCCCTGCGGACCACTAGGCCCCTTTGGTCCCTGCCCCCAGGGTCCTGGATTGTTGCCGCCGCCCCATGGGCCGCCGCCTCCGCCGCTTTTGTCATTCCAGGGCATAAATGTCCTTTCGCTCCCTCACGCGCCGGCCTGACGACGCAAAATCCGGTGTTGTTCTTCTATAGGGATGCGACGGCGCGCTTTCAACGCGATCGGTCGTCGTCACCGTCCGTTTTGGACCGTCGCGACCCTTTACCGTCTTTCAATGCACGTCGCGGCGTCGCTCGTAAACCGAATAGCGTGTCGCATGACTATCCTTTTCACCGGCCGGAACGTCCTGCGACCGGCCGATGCGCCACAAATCCGGGTCGATCGGCGGGAAATGCGCGTCGCCGTCGACCGCGGCAAGGACATGGGTGACATGCAGGCGGTCGGCCAGCGGCAGCGCCTGGGCATAGATCTCGCCGCCGCCGATGACGCAGATTTCGTCGGCGCCGGCCATGCAGCGCCCGCGCACCTTCGCCAGGCGGATCGCCTCGTCGAGCGAATGCACGACTTCGACGCCCTCGGCGCGCCAGGCCTTGTCGCGGGTCACCACGATATTGAGCCTGCCCGGCAGAGGCCAGCCGATGCCTTCATAGGTCTTGCGACCCATGATGACAGGTTTGCCCATCGTGTCGGCCTTGAACCGCTTGAGATCGCTGGAAAGCCGCCACGGCAAACCGCCATCGCGCCCGATCACACCGTTTTCGGCGATGGCGACATAGATCGCGACGTCCATCAGCCGCCGCTCCCGCCCGAAGGTGCCAGCAGCAATATGTCGATGTCGTGCTCAGGGTAGAAATTCTCTGCCGTCATCTCGAAACGCGTCGGCCCGACTTTCCTGACGTTTTCGCCACAGAACGAGACCAGGTTCTTCGGATCGCCCTTGTCGACGGTCAGCCTGAACTTGCCGATCGAGCCAGTAGCCCAGTTGCCGCCAGTGGTCAGGACATAGGCGATGCGGTTTTCGAAATATCTCGGCGTGCCGTCGGGAGTGCCCTTCGCCGCCTTGCGAATTGCATTCTCGAACGTGCCGTCCATGCAGTAACGGGTCTTGTAGGCGGCGTATTGGCCCTGGAACTGGCCGTCATAGAAGAAGCTGACCAAGGAGGTGCCGCCGACGCTGGGCTTGTAGCGATGGGCGACGCGGACTGCCTTGTTGGCTGGAAAGGTCGAGCGCCACCAATAAGTCGAGCGCAATTGCCAGAACGGCACATAGACGGTTTTCATGCCAGACCCGTCGTCGGCGGTGTCCTCGATGATGAGGCCGCGGTCGACCCAGTCGTCGGCAACCGCTTGCGGCAGCTTCGCCAATGCCGCCCTGGCCGCATCGCCGAACGGGTAGAACGGCACGTTCTGCGACTCGAGATCGGCACTGATGTCGATGCCGAGCGCAAATGCCTTCTGCTCGAGCTGCGGCTTTGCCGCCACGCCGTCTATGGTCACCTCGAAGCCGAGGAAATTATCGCTCTGGCCGTCGGGAATTGCCGGCATCTCGTTCGGATCGCCTTCGATGTCAGGCATCGGAAAGGCGACGATCGCATCGACATCCTTGTCGGTGTTGTTGCGGAAGACATAGTCGACCGTCACCTTTTCGGGCGAGATGTAGAGGTCCTCGCTTTCCATGGCGACCGCGTCGCTGCGCGACAGGATCAGGCCGCCCGTCCCCAATTCGGCGATCGAATCATTGGCGAACACGGGCGTGGCCGAAAGCGCCAGCGCGGCGGTCAGGACATAACGGAACATGGAAGCTCCCTGGGCGAGATGCCGCTATGACTCTATCGCATCGGCCCGAAAATCGGAATCGATTTTCGGTAAGCACGATGCGAGGATTCAAGGTGCTAGAGCGTACTTTGCGCGTCCAAGTGGACGCGCGTCGCTCTAGACGTTTCAATGTGGAGTTTCAAAGCCCTTCCGCGCTTGCCCACATGCCATGCCGACCTGCCGAGCCAGTCTGGACAGCGACGTTCCGATCGGGCAGGAGATCGCCCATGCGCAAGCTTCTCGTCATCGGCATCGGCGCCGGCAATCCCGACCACATGACCGTGCAGGCGGTCGACGGCTTGAACCGCGCCGACGTGCTGTTCATTCCCGACAAGGGCGCAAAAAAGAACGATCTCGCAGAACTGCGCCGCCAGATCTGCGATCGATTCGTCACCAATCCAAACTCGCGCCGGGTCGAATTCGACGTGCCGGTGCGGGCCGAGCCAGCGCCCTCCTATCGCTCGGCCGTCAATGACTGGCACGAGGCGATCGCCGCGATCTATGAAAGCCTGATCCGCGACGAGCTTTCGCAAGATGGCTGCGGTGCGTTCCTGATCTGGGGCGATCCCTCGCTCTACGACAGCGCGCTGCGCATCCTGGAGCGGGTGCGCATGAGAGGCAATGTCGCGTTCGAGCTCGAGGTGATCCCCGGCATCACTGCCGTCCAGGCGCTCGCCGCCAGCCACAAGATGGCGCTGAACCGCATCGGCGATGCGGTTCAGATCACCACCGGCCGCCGGCTCACCGAGGAAGGTTTGCCCGACAATGCCGGCAGCACCGTCGTCATGCTGGACGGCAAATGCGCCTTCAACACGCTGGACGACAACGACCTCCTTATCCACTGGGGCGCTTATCTCGGCACGCCCGACGAGATCCTCATTTCCGGCCGCCTTGGCGACGTCGGCGACGAGATCGTCAGGACCCGCGACGAGGCGCGTCGGAAAAAAGGCTGGATCATGGACACTTATCTGCTGCGCAAGCCCGGCGAGCCGGAGGAGTAGGCTCCGCCGATACAGGTTCCACCGACCTCACCCGGCATCGATCTCCGCCTGTAATGCTTCCAGATGCGCCGCCGCCGCGGAAGCCGCAGCCCGTTCGATCGCGCGAAAGCGGCTGACCACCGCAAGCCCCGCCGGCGTCAACTGCGCGCCGCCGCCCTTTTTGCCACCGGTCTGCGCCGCGACCAGCGGCTTGCCGAACACCCGGTTCATGTCCTCGACCAGATCCCAGGCGTGTTTGTAGGACATTTCCATGCCGCGCGCCGCCGCCGAGATCGAGCCGAAGGCGGCGATCTGCTCCAGAAGCTCGATCTTACCCGGCCCGATGCGCCCTTCTGGATCGAGGTTTATCCGCAAGCTCAGCGACGGCATTCTCTCCTCCGCAGTCCCGCCATCCATCCTAGAAGCTCTCCGGCGCTACCGCTATTCCAAAATGATATAGCGACGATCATCCGCGGGTCATCCATCCGCCTCGACTGGCAGGCCGGCGCTCATGTTCGCCGGGTCGAAGCTAACCGTCTTGACCACCGCGTAGACCTCTCGACCAAGCCGGAGTTTCAGCGTCTGTCGCGATTGCTCGGTGATCCGGGCAAGCACGGTTGCGCCATGGCAGTCGATGCCGATCTCGACTGCGGGACCCTCGCCCGGCGCCATCGTTACGATCGTGCCCTGCAAGATGTTGAGCGCGCTGAGACCCGTCGGCTGTTCGGTGGCGATCATCACATCGCGGGCACGGATGCGAATGCGCATCGGCGCACCGACCGGCACCGCCAGAAGCGGCACGCGGATCTCGCCCGCCACCGAGCCGAGCACGGTCATGCCAAAGACATTGTCGTGGCGCAGCACCGCGGTATCCAGCACCGCGCCGCCCTCGCCGCGCTCCTCCGCCGGCAACAGGTCGAGCCGCTGCATGATCGCCCCGGTCGGGCCGCAAGCAGCGACTTTGCCTTGCGCCAGCACAACGACGTCGCTTGCCAGCCGCGCGACCTCTGAAATCGAATGGCTGACATAGACGATCGGGATTTTCGTCTCGTCGCGCAGCCGCTCGATATAAGGCAGGATTTCTGCCTTGCGGGCCTCGTCGAGCGAAGCCAGCGGCTCGTCCATCAGCAACAGTTTCGGGCTGGCGAGCAGCGCCCGGCCGATCGCCACGCGCTGTTTCTCGCCGCCGGAAAGCTTTGCCGGCCGCCGGTCCAGCAAAGCACCGATGCCGAGAAGGTCGACCACCGCATTGATGTCCGCATAGCGTTCGGCCGTCGGCGTGAACCAGCGGCCGTAGCGCAGATTGCTGGCCACGCTCATATGCGGAAACAGCCGCGCGTCCTGGAACACCATGCCGATGCGGCGCTTGTGCTTCGGCACGAACCGACCCGCATCCGTATCGACCAGCACGCGGCCGTCGGCCTCGATCAGCCCCTTGTCCGGCCGGATCAGGCCCGCAATCATGTTGATCAGCGTCGTCTTGCCGGAGCCCGAGGGCCCAAACAGCGCGGTCAGCCGCCCGGCGCTCTCGAAGCGGGCGTCGACCTCGAAGTCGCCAAGCCGATGGCTGATGTCGACCACAACCGTCATTCGACATCCATCCGCCTGCCGACGCGCCGCGCCAGCACCTCCGATGCGACAAGTGCTGCCATCGAGATGATGATCGAGATCAGCGTCAGCCTGAGCGCACCGGCATCGCCGCCCGGCACCTGCGTAAACGTGTAGATCGCCGACGGCAGCGTCTGCGTCTGGTTGGGGATGTTGGAAACGAAAGTGATCGTTGCGCCGAATTCGCCCATCGCCTTGGCGAAAGACAGGATCGCGCCGGTAATCAGGCCGGGCAGGATCAGCGGCAGCGTGATCGTCCCGAATACCCACAACGGATTGGCGCCAAGTGTCCCGGCCGCCGCCTCGATTCTGCGGTCGACCGCCTCGATCGACAGCCGGATCGCCCGCACCATCAGGGGAAAGCCCATGACAGCGCAGGCCAATGCGGCACCTGTCCAGCGAAAGGAGAAGACAATGCCGAAATGCTCGGCCAGAAACGCCCCGACCGGGCCGCGCCTGCCGAAGGAGAGCAGCAGCAGATAGCCGATAACCACCGGCGGCAGGATCAACGGCAGATGCACCAGCCCGTTGAGCAGCGTCTTGCCCCAGAATTGGCCACGGGCAAGCACAAGCGCGATCAATATGCCGGGCGGCAGGCTGGCGACCATCGCCACTGTCGCCACCTTGATCGACAGCCGGACCGCGTTCCATTCGTCGGGAGTGAGGTCCAGCAACCAATCCATCTTTTGGCGTGCCTCAGTTGCTCGGCGTGAGGACCGTAAAACCTTGCGCCTTGAAGAGCTCGCCTGCCTTGGCGGATTGCAGGCACTTTAGGAATGCCGACGCATGCTTGTCCTTCGAATCCGCGATCTGGGCAACCGGGTAGACGATCGGCGGGTGCGAATCCTGTGGGAAGGTGCCGATCACTTTGACGCCGGGCTCGGCATGCGCGTCGGTGGCGTAGACGAGGCCGAGCGCTGCCTCACCTGTGGAGACCAGCTTGAGCGCGGCACGCACGTTCTCGGCCTGCGCCAACTTGTCTTCGATCGAGGACCAGACGCCGAGCGATACAAGCGCCGCCTTGCCATATTTGCCGGCCGGCACCGCCTGGAAATCGCCCATGGCAAGCCTGCCGTCACCGATCAGCCCGGCAAGATCAAAACCCTTTTCGATCCTGGTTTCGACCGTCGAATCCTTCGGCGCCACCAGCACGATCTGGTTGCCGAGCAATTTCACCTCGGAACCCGGCTTGGTCAGCTTCTTGTCGGACAGATAGTTCATCCAGTCGCGATCGGCCGAGATGAAGACGTCGGCCGGCGCGCCGCCCTCGATCTGCTTGGCCAATGCGGAGCTTGCCGCATAGGAAATGGTCGCCGCCTCGCCGACATCGGCGGCGCAGGCGGTGTTCACTGCATCCAGTGCGTTCTTCATGCTTGCGGCGGCAAAGACGATCAGCCTGTCATCGGCATGGGCAACCGGCATGGCGGCGATCAATATCGCAAGACTGCCAATGGCGGCCGCCTTCAATCCGAAACCCTTGCGCACCAGCATGAAACTCTCCCGGAGCTTGAAATCCGATCGGCGCGACCCTGCCAGTCGATATATCCGCCTGAATATAACAAGGGAAGGCTTTTTGCCTGACTTAGCCCAATAGCCCGCCGACGGCACTGCATGACACCGCCACCGCTCGCGGGCGGACGACACAGCACCGGCGAGCAATTTGAGACAAAGCAAAAAGCCCGATGTTGCGGCTCACACCGCGATGGGCGCCTTGATCGTCGCATCGGCGAGGTAGTTTTCCAGCCGGAAATCTTCGAAGCGGAAGGCAAAAAAGTCCTTCACCTCCGGATTGATCCATAGCGTCGGCAGCGCCTTGGGCGTGCGCTGCAACTGTTCGCGCGCCTGCTCGAAATGGTTTGCATAAAGATGCGCATCGCCCAGCGTATGGACGAAATCGCCGGGCTTCAGCCCCGTGACCTGCGCCACCATCATGGTGAGCAGCGCATAGGAAGCAATGTTGAACGGCACGCCGAGAAAGATATCGGCGGAACGCTGGTAGAGCTGGCAGGAGAGCCTGCCTTCCGAGACATAGAACTGGAACAGGCAATGACAGGGTGGCAGCGCCATGGCTTCCACTTCGGCCGGGTTCCACGCCGAAACGATCAGCCGTCGGGAATTAGGATTCTTGCGTATCTCCTTCAAGAGATTGGCAATCTGGTCGATGGCGCCGCCATGGCCGTCCGGCCAGGAGCGCCATTGCTTGCCGTAGACCGGGCCGAGGTCGCCATTCTCGTCGGCCCATTCGTCCCAGATCGAGACGCCGTGGTCGTTGAGATATTTGATATTGGTGTCGCCGGCCAGGAACCACAGAAGTTCATGCACGATCGACTTCAGGTGAAGCTTCTTGGTGGTGGTGACCGGAAAGCCGCGCGCGAGGTCGAAGCGCATCTGGTAGCCGAACACCGAGCGCGTTCCGGTGCCGGTGCGGTCACCGCGATCGGCGCCGTTTTCCAGCACGTGCTTCAAGAGGTCGAGATATTGGCGCATCGGCGATTCGGGGGCTCGATTCGGGTTAGGCAATCATAACCGACTGGCTGCCGGCCGAATATGTCAAAACGGCACCAGAGTCGCTTTCTCTTACCGCTCGTTTGCGCCGCCCCTCATTGCCCTGCCGGGCAATTCTCCCCGTATAGTGACGGGGAGAAAGAGCTGCCCGCGTCAGCATCCGCAAATTGACATGCGATCCTCAGAGGCTGGCGAGCTTGCCCAGCTCCTTGGCAACCAGGTAATAAAAGGTCACCCGGCTCTTGGTGTTATCGGCCTCCATCGCCTTGCAGGTCTTTTCGATGGCGGCGTCCGCCTTGCTGCCGTCGTCGACGCCAAGCTTTTTGGCAACCCAGCTGGCCTTGACGCGACCAAGTTCGTCGGGATCCGTGCAGGAGACCAGCGAGGAATCACGATTCCTGAGCGCAATGCCCAAATGCTTCACGATCTTGGCGACCGCGTCGGCATCCGCCGCGGCGTCGTACTTCTTCACGTCTGCGAGATAATCGGCCATCAAATTTTCCCCTCGTCGGCGCCACGAGATCCAGTCGATGAGGGTTGTGGCGCGCTGCCGCAAAATGTGCGCTAGTCGGTAACTCCTCACCGCCGCAAAGCTTCGGTTGAGAGCGTTGACAAGTCAAGCCTTTGGCGATGCTGTTTGAGACAGCGGACAGAGCATCATTGAGGCCTTTCATTTTTTACGATCGGTCCCTATATCTGTTTCGTCGGCTCGACCGACTATGGCGATAAACAGGCGATGAAATAAGCCGTTCGGACCCGGGGGCGGTACCCGGCGCCTCCACCAAAAACCGCTCTGCGAAGAGCGGCTTTTGCTGGGGGCGAAATAGGATCGACGAAGGTGTAAAGATCGTACTTTTGCCCGGCATTGTACCACCGTTATCGGGCTGAACTTATAGTTGCCAACGACAACTATGCGGAAGCACGTCTCGCCGCGTAAGCGGTGCGACAGCTTCAAATCAAGCCCTAGTGGTTCGCACTTCTAGGCGGGGTTCGGAGGTACCTGGCAACAGAAACCTCCACTTCTCCTGCTTCGATTCCAACTTTCCCTCCGATCCCCATCTCACCTCGATACTGTGACGGCAGCAGGCTTGCTGGCCGCGCGGCCGCGCCCAGACGCGAAAAAGGCCGGGACTGACCCGGCCTTTTTCATTGCTCTCACTGGAAAGCATCTATTCTGCCGGCGCTTCGACAACCTGCCGTCCGCGGCCGAGCGTCACCTTGGCCAGCGTGAACGAGATCACCGCGCAAAGCATGATGCCCGCCACCATAGGCAGCGGCGTGCCGTCGAAGAACACCCCGGCGATGCCCATGGCGACCGCGCCGATGGCGAAGTGCAGGGTGCCCATCAGTGCCGAGGCCGTGCCGGCGATCGCGCCATGCTCCTCCATGGCCAGCACCGAAGTCGCAGGGATCACCAGGCCGAGGAACCCGTAGCCGACGAACAGCAGCGCCGCCATGACGTCGAGCCGATCGACGCCGGACGCCATCACCGCGAACAGCACCACCATCGTCGTCGCATAGCCGACCACCGCGACCCGCACCACCGGCCTCAGCCCGAACCCTTCGGACAGCGTTCCCGTCAATTGCGACATGCCGATGAAGGCGACCGCGTTGATCGAGAAGAACACGCTGTAGACCGACGGCGACAGCCCGTAGTGTTCTATCAGGATGAAGGAGGAGCTCGACAGATAGACGAAGAAGCTCGCCAGCCCGAAGCCGCCGATGGCCGCCAGGCCAAGGAAGTTGCGGTCGCCGATCAGGAAGCGATAGGCCGACAGCGCGGTGCCGAACGAACTGCCTGCACGCGCCTCGACCGGCCGCGTCTCCTTCAGCGAGGTCGCCAGCAGGATGGTGGCGAGCACCGCCCCACCGGTCACCGTCCAGAACACGGCACGCCAGCCGAAATTCTCGATAATGACGCTGCCGGTCAGCGGCGCCAGGATCGGCGACACCGAAAACACTAGCATCAGGAGCGACATCAGCTTGGCAGCTTCGGTGCCGGTGTGCAGGTCACGCACGATGGCGCGCGGCACCGCCATGCCTGCACTGGCGCCGAGCCCTTGCAGGAAACGGAAGGCGATCAGCCATTCGACCGAGGGCGCCAGCGCCGAGCCGATGCCGCCGACCATGAACAGGGCGAGGCCGCCATAGAGCGGCAGCTTGCGCCCGACCATGTCGGAGATCGGTCCGACGACGATCTGGCCAAAACCCATGGACAGAAAGAAGATCAGCAAGCTCATCTGCACGGCTGCGGTGCTGGCCTGCAGATCTGCGCCGATCGAAGGCAGCGCCGGAAGATACATGTCGATGGCGAACGGACCGATGGCCGACAACAGGCCGAGCACAACCGCGATGCGGAGGAATTGGGGATTCATGATAGCGGGCTTCTTTCAATCTGGTTTGCCGACCGGCGTGTAATCCTGGGACGTCCCATCCCGTGGAATTCCTGCAGGGGGAATTCCTCTAAATCTAAGTCCATAAATTTAGACACTCTTGTCTAATTCGTCAATCACCTATATATAGTTTTCATGAAGCACGACGTTTCTCCTGACAGCATCCCGCCACGCGGCCATGAGGCAAAGCGCGCCTCGATCATGGACGCTGCCGGCGAGGTGTTCTGCCGCGAAAGCTTCGCCGGCGCCAATATCGACATGATTGCCGCCGAGGCCGGCGTGTCGCGCCAGACGATCTACAATCACCATGGCGACAAGGAGAAACTCTTCGTCGCCATCGTCCGCGACCTCACCGAGCGCTGCAATGCCGGCATCTTCGCCACCATTTCAACCTTTCCCGACCAGCCGAAGGATCTCGAGGCCGATCTGATCGCCTTCGCCGTGCGCATGACCCGCAACTGTATCTGCAGCCGCGACGGAAAGTTCCTGCGCAAGCTGATCCAGACCGAGGGCGAGCGCTATCCCGAGCTGTTTGCCGAATGGCGCGAACTGGGACCGGGCAGGACATGGCCGGCGATCGCCGCCCGTTTCGCCCGCCTCGCCCATGCCGGTTTCCTCGACATCGAGGACCCCGATGTCGCGGCGCGCCAGTTCCAGGCCCTCGCCAATGCCGAATTGCAGACGACCTTCATGCTCGGCGGCACGCCGACCGATGATGAAGTGCTGCAATCCGCGACACATGGCGTGCGCACCTTCCTGCGCGCCTTCGCCAAGCGGCAGCCGGCGGCCGATGCGCAAAAGCACAGCGCGCTCGCTGGCGCCTAAGCGATAAAATCTGAGGCATGCCCTCTCGCATCTGTGCTGCCGGCATGTATATCCGGTTTACGCCGCGCTCAAGCTTGATTACAGCTATGCGGACGATTCAACGGAACCCGACAGCGACATGGCCGACGACCACATTCGCTACGACATTCTGGCCCAGGAGGCACTGCGCGGCGTCATGCGCAAGGTCCTGGCCGAAGTCGCGCGCACCGGCCTCCCCGGCAACCATCATTTCTTCATCACTTTCCTGACCGGCGCCCCCGGCGTGCGCGTGTCTTCCCGCTTGCGGGAGCGCTATCCCGAACAGATGACCATCGTCATCCAGTTCCAGTATTGGGACCTGAAGGTGACCGACACCGGCTTCGAGGTCGGGCTGTCTTTCTCCGACGTGCCGGAAAAGCTGGAAATCCCGTTCTCGGCCGTGCGCGGCTTTTACGACCCGTCCGTCAATTTCGAGCTCGAATTCGACGTGAAGACGGAAACCTCGGCAGAAGGAGAATTGACCGGCAAGCCCGCTTCCGAACCGCTGGCGGTCGTCGCCGAGAAAAAGCCCGAGAAGAAGAAGACCGCTGAGGCCGAAAAGAAGCCGGCCGCAGCCGACGCCGCCGCCAAGGGCGCCGAAGTGGTATCGCTCGACGCCTTCCGCAAGAAGTGATCCGACGGGCCGCGCGACATGGCCGACATCGTCAACCTCCGCCAGGCCCGCAAGCAGAAGGCACGAGCCGAGCAGGAGCGCCTGGCCGAACAGAACCGGGCGCTGTACGGCCGCTCCAAGGCCGACCGGGAGCGTGACCGTTCGATCGCCGACAGGGCAGAAAGGTTTGTCGCCGGCCATCGCCGCGAAACCTCGGGCGATGCGGATTGCCCTGAAGTCAGACCGAAAAATGCGGCGGGGTTTTCGGACAAGTCCGATGCCTGAAGTGAAATGAGTCAGGTCCGGTGAGCCCGGTCGAGAAACGCTCGGTGACCATTCGCGGCCATCGCACCAGCTATTCGCTCGAAAAGCCGTTTTTCGACGATCTCGTCGCCATCGCCGCCGCACGCAAACTGACTCTCGCCGCCCTCGTCGCCGAAATCGACGAGGCCCGGCCGCGCGATGCCAACCTGTCCTCGGCGCTCAGGCTCTACGTCCTGGATTGGGCGAAGCGAGGGATGAAACCGGTCTAGCCCGGATGGTTAGCTAGGGGCTATCCGCCGCCGAGCGACTTCAGCAGATTGTCGATCGACGAGGGTTCAAGCGTGGGTTTTGGCGCGGATCCTGATGGCGGCGGGTTGTCATTGGTCGGCGGCTGACGCGCCCGCTCGATTTTCTGCGCCTGCTCGGCGGCGGCCCTGCGCTCGGCGTCGAGCCTTGCCTTTTGTTCCGCAGCGATCCGCCTCGCCTCTTCCGCCCGCCTCGCCTCTTCCGCTTTCCGACGTCGCTGTTCCTCGGCCTTCGCCGCCTCGTCCGCCGCTTTTTGCGCCGCCTTGGCTCTCGCTTCGGCATCCGCCTTAGCCTTGGCCTCGGCTTCAGCCTTCGCCTGCGCCTCGGCTTCGGCTTTAGCCTCGGCTTCAGCCCTCGCCTGCGCATCCGCCTTGGCCTTCGCCTCCGCTTCGGCTTTAGCCTTTGCCTCGGCTTCGGCTTTCGCCCTGGCATCTGCCTCGGCTTTCAGCCGCGCCGCCTCCTGCTGCTTGCGCAATTCTTCGGCTGCCCTGTCGCGCTCGGCTTGCAGGGCCGCGTAGTAACGCACCTCGCGCCGCAACCGCTGCTTTTCAAGCAGCGCTGCCTGCATCGCCTCGACCCGCTGCTGCTCCTTTTCCAGCGCGCGCTGGGTCAGGAACTGCGCCAGCGGCTCACTGTCGAACCGCCGCTTCGCGGCGCCGAACGGCCCGTCAACGCTGAAATTCACGGTCGGATCGGAGCCGACCAGCGCTTCGTCGCCCGGCTGATAAGTGATCGAACCAATGGCAGCGACCATGCTGGCCTTCAGGTCCGCCATGATGTCG
The DNA here is from genome assembly GCF_055811635.1 of Mesorhizobium sp. WSM4806. NCBI lineage: Bacteria > Pseudomonadati > Pseudomonadota > Alphaproteobacteria > Hyphomicrobiales > Phyllobacteriaceae > Mesorhizobium > Mesorhizobium sp. WSM4806. The sequence goes on from NZ_JBVVQZ010000002.1 coordinate 533,969, forward strand.
GCCGACAGCGTCGCCGCCGGATTTTCAAGATTGACCGGCGGCGCCCTCAGCGTGCCACCAGCGATTGTGAAGGCGATGTCGGCATCCCCAGCCGGAAAACTGCCGTCCGCGGCGATCTGCGGCGCGAAGCCGGCGGTCTTGGCCGCGTCGATATCGCGCCCAATGGCGTCGGCCTTGGCGATGAAGGCGCCAAAGGCGGCGGGATTGACGCCGGCAATGGTCAAGCCTTTCAGCGCCGCCGTGCCGGAACCGGACAACGCCGCAACCATCGCATCGACCGATTTGCCACTGGCCGAGAGCGCCGCCGAGAAATCGCCGGCTCCGCTGATGCCAGTCTCTGGCAGCACGGTGGCCAGATCGGCGCCGGCAAGTTTCAGCTGGCCGGAGAAAAACCCGGTGCCGTCATTGTTCTTCAGCTCGAACAGTCCGGAAAGCGCGCCGCCGGCGAACTTTGCCTTGAGGTCCGAAACGCGGATGCCTTCGTGGTCGAGCTTCAGCGAAAGCGCCGCGTCATAGGCCGTGGCCAACGGGCCGGCGACCAGCGACGCCGTGGTCAACTCGAGTTCGGCGGTGAACGGCAGGATGGGTTTCTGGCTGAATGGGGCGGCCGGCCAAGCCTTGCCGGAGCCCAGAAAGGCCTGGTCGCCAAACACTGCCACCGCCATCGGGTCGAGATCCAGATCATCGAGCGCCAGCGCGCCGGCAAGATGCGGCAGCCCGTCGGCGACGCCGACATTGAGGTCGCCGGAAACCGCAGCCTCGTTGATGGCGCCGCTGAGGCTGGACAGCACCAGACGGCCGTTGCCGAAGTCGGCGTCGGCCGCAAGCCAAGTCGACATGCCTGTCCCCAGGCCCGGCAGTCCGACGCCTGTCGTCATCAGCCACGGCTCGATATCGGCGGCTTCCAGGCTGATCTTGCCCTTGGCGGTGGCGCCTTGTGGCGCGCTGGCGATCGTCCCGTCGAAACCGGCTTTGAAATCGTCGCCGGTCAGGTTGAAGCTCGTCGCCATGCCGCCGCCAAGCGTGCCTTTCGCCGAAACATCAGTAGTCGCCTCGCCAAGCATGCCGAGCGGCAGCGCCGGCAGGCCGTAAAGCGCCAGAAGCGCGGTGGCGTCGGTATTCCTGGCGTTGAAGGTCAACGACACCGGCGCCTCGAGAAGCCGATCGGCCAGTCCTTTGCCGGACAGCGATGCTGAAAACGCCGAGCCGCCTGCCCTGCCTTGCGCGCTGACCGCCAGTCCCGTCGTGCCGTCGCCATTGGCGGCGGCACTTGTCACCAGATCGATGCGCGCATTCTGCAACAGCTCGGGATATGCGGCGACACGCCCCGCCAGCCCTTTCAGCACGGCATTGTCGGGATAGTGCTTCGCCGCGACATCGACCAACGGCTTGAGATCGACGGCGACCACCGAGGCATCGAGCTTGCCGGTCGGGCTCGCTGGGAAATCCTTGATCCGGCCGGTGGCGCTGATCGAGGCGCCGGCAAGTCCGCCGACCGAGAGCCGGTCGATTTCAAGCAGCCCGTCGCGCAGCCTGAGCGCCGTATCGACCGTATCGGCGGTCAGTCCGCCGGCGCTGACCGGCCCGGCCTTGATCTGGAAATCGAGGTCGCGGTCGGAAAATCGGTTGGCGCCCTTGTCGCTGATGAAGATCGAGGCGAAGGCGGCGAGCCCGTCGACGTCGAGCTCGCCGCCGTCGAGCCGCATCAGCACCGACGGCCTGGCGTCTTCGCCCTGGCTGGAATCGATGCGGCCGGAAAATTTCGCCTTGCCGAGAACGAGTTCGAGGTCGCTGAAGGCCTGGCGGTTCCCGGACAGGTCGACCTTGGCCTTGAAGCCGGCGGCCGGAAGCCGGCGGATCGCCTCGTCGACATCCTTCGACAGCCAGGCGGCGAAGCCGGAAGGCTGCCCCACGGCCAGAAGCAGCGAACCGCTGAAGCCGAACTGATCCTCGAGACTGAGCATGCCGTTTGCTTCCAGCCTGGCGCGGCCCGGGAGCGTCGCGCCCAGCGACTTCACCGACCAGCCGGCATCGGCCGGCTCGGCCGAAAGGCGCACGTCACGAACCGTCGTGTCGCCGGCCACCACCGCCGGCAGCTTCACCTCGACGGTGCCCGGTATGGTCGGCTTGGGCAGGGCGAGCAGCGCCTGCTCCAACGCCGCGACGCGCTCGGACAGCGTCAGTCCGGTCGCGGCGCCGACGGCTTCATCGAACTGCACCTGAGCGCCATCGGCCTCGATTGAAAAGCGAGGGTTCGGCCCAAGGTCGACGGCAGCCTTGCCGTCGGCGGTGTAGGGATTGTCGAGTGGCCCGGTCTCGAAGCGGAATTCGTCGACGCCAAGCTTCCGGTGGTCTAGCGAGAACTTGCCGTTCAATCTGAACCCCGGTTCCGGCTTGCCGGCGCTGGCCTTCTCACCGTCGGTGCCGTCAAGCTGCGGCAAACGCTTGTCGGCGCCATTCCTGTCAGAGCTTGTGACCCTAAACTGGCCCGAATAGATCGCGGCCCCATCGACAATGCCGGCATTGCCATCCGCTTCGATGACCAGCGGATAGGCGTCTGGATCGGCCTTGAGCCTGAGCCGCAACTGTCCGTCGCCACTGGCCTTGCCGGTGGAGACGACGACCGTGCTGCGCAGGCCGTCGAGCCGCAGCGAACCATCCATCCGCCAGGGTCCGGCCAGCGATCTGGCAGAGATTGTCGAATTGATCTCGGAAAGACGATGGCTGCGGCCGCCGGCGGCATGGCGCAGCGCGATCTCTCCGTCGGTCACCGTCAGCTTCTCGATCGAGATCTGGCTGGGATCGTAGGGCGAGGACGGGCGTATCGCCCAGTCGACCGTGCCGTCGGCGGCAATGTCGATCGTCGCCTTCGGCCGCACCAGCCGCATGTCGAAGATCAGCACCTCGCCGCTCAGGAAGGGCGCCAGTTCGGCATCCATCGAAAAGGTCTCGACGGTCATTGCCGGCCGGCCGCCGGGGCCGCCGGCGACAGTGACATTCGAGAAGGTCACGGAGGGAAACGGCAGCAATTTCGCCGTTGCATCGCCCTGAACGGTGACCTTGCGGCCCAGAATGGCGCTCGCCTCGCGCTCGAAATCGGCCCGGTAGCCCGTCCAGTCGATAAAATACGGCACCACCAGCGCCGCACACAGCACCAGCACGAAAAAGCCACCGAAGAACACGAACAAACGTGCGAGCATCAACCCCCAAGCAGTCGATTGAAAATCAGCCGCACTCTACCCGCATCAGCGTGTCGATAAAGAGGCAAATCGATCGCCCCAAGAGCAAAAGACTTTAGTCGGTCGGCAGTATCTTCCCAGGGTTCATTATGTTCTGTGGATCAAGCGCCTGCTTGATCGTGCGCATGATGTCGACGCTGTGGCCGAGTTCATGGCGCAGGAAGCCGATCTTGCCTTGTCCGATGCCGTGCTCGCCGGTGCAGGTTCCATCCATGCCGATCGCCCGCATGTTCAGCCGCGCGACAAACTCTTCCGTCTGCTTGATTTCCTTCGGATCGTCCGCGTCCATCAGCACCAGCACATGGAAATTGCCGTCACCGGCATGGCCGACAATCGGCGCGATCAGCCCCATCTCGGCGATGTCGGCTTCGGTTTGCGTGACGCATTCGGCAAAGCGCGAGATCGGCACGCAGACGTCGGTCGACAGCCCCTTGGCGCCCGGCCGCAGCGTCAGCGACGACCAATAGGCGTCGTGCCTGGCCTTCCACAGCTTCGTCCGCTCCTCGGCGACACTGGTCCACAGGAATGGTCCGCCGCCATATTCTTCGGCGATCGTGCCGAAGGCTTCGGCCTGCTCGGCAACGCCGGCATCACTGCCATGGAATTCGACGAACAGGCACGGGCTTTCGGGATAGTCGAGTTTCGAATAGCTCTTCATCGCCCGCATCTGCAGCGCATTGACCAGTTCGATGCGCGCCACCGGAATGCCCATCTGGATTGTCGCGATCACCGCATTGCAGGCCGCCTCGACGCTGGGAAACGGACAGACGCCGCCGGAAATCGCCTGCGGAATGCCCTGCAGCTTAAGCGTCAGCTGGGTGATGATGCCGAGCGTGCCTTCGGAGCCGATCAGGAGCCGCGTCAGATCGTAGCCGGCCGAGCTCTTTTTTGCGCGCTTGCCGGTCGTCACCGTTTCGCCGTCGGCCATTACCGCCGTCAGCGACAACACATTCTCGCGCATCGTGCCGTAGCGCACCGCATTGGTGCCCGACGCCCGCGTCGCCGCCATGCCGCCGAGCGACGCATTGGCGCCCGGATCGATCGGAAAGAACAGGCCGGTGTCGCGCAGGTGCCGGTTGAGATCCTCGCGCGTCACACCGGGCTCAACCGTGCAATCGAGATCCTGCGGGTTGACCGCGAGGATGCGGTTCATCCGCGACGTATCGACAGAAATGCCGCCACCCGGCGCGTTGGTGTGGCCCTCCAGCGAAGAGCCGACGCCGAAGGCGATCACCGGCACGCGGTGCGCGGCGCAGGCCGACACGATCTCCTGCACCTCCGGTGTCGTCTCTGGAAACGCCACGCCATCCGGCGCCTGGGTTGGAATGTAGGTGGTGGTATGCGCGTGCTGGGTGCGGATCGCCTGGCCGGTCTGGAACCGTTCGCCGAGCCGCTGCTTGAGGATGCCGAGCACCGCGGCGATGCCTTCTTCGTTGCGCTCGACCGGATTGAGGTCGCTCAGAGCCATCTATTCCTCCGCGAATGGACCAGCGTCCACCCTTGTTATGGACTTATGGATGCCTATCGCATCGGCCCGAAAATCGAAATCGATTTTCGGAAAGCACGATGCGAAGATTCAATGTGCTAGAGCGTACTTTGTGCGTCCAATTGGACGCACGTCGCTCTAGTCTCCCCGACCACGTCCTGTCCAGCCAGAAGGAAGTTTTCGATGTCCACCGCCGCCCCCTTCGCCTCTGCTCCCATGGCCATCGAAAAAGACTGGATCGACTATAACGGCCATCTCAACATGGCCTATTACAACGTGCTGTTCGACCGCTGTTCCGACGAAGCGTTCGAAATGATGGGGATGGGGCCGGACTATGCGAAGCAGCGCCGGCTGACCATCTACACGGCGGAAGTCCATGTCTGCTATATCAGGGAGCTACATCTCGACCACAAGGTCGATGTCTCGTTCCAACTCCTCGACCATGACGACAAGCGGCTGAGAGCCTACCAGGAAATCCGCCATGTCGACGGCTGGCTCGCTGCCACGTCCGAATCATTGTCGCTGCATGTCGATATGTCCGGACCGAAGGTGGCGCCCTTCCCGGCCGATGTCCTGGCCAAGGTCGAAGTCATGCGCGCCGCCCATGCGGCGCTGCCGATGCCTGAGCGCGCCGGCCGTTCGATCGGTATTCGTCGCAAGACGCTTGAGCCGCAGTCAGACCGCCGTTAACCTTACCAAGGTTTTAACGTGAACAAGCCGAATTGAGGCGTTGAACGACTCAGCCGGGTGTTCGAAAACCGTCCGCATTGCGATACTGGCGGCGGGGGCTGAAGCGGTTCGGGGAAATTGCATGAAAACCGATATCAAGGTCGAGGCGGACAAGCTGGCGGCCGATCCACGCATCAGCGACTACGATTTCTGGCGATCGCTGAAGAACCTCAACTACGAAATTTTTACCATCGCCAACAACAACGAGCCGATCCCTTTCGCCATGATCCGCTGGCGCGCCATCCTGAAGCAAGCGCGGATAAAGCGCGGCCACGCCTGACCGGTGCGGAAAGAAATACTTTCCGGTTTCCCCGCCCCGCTTGCCTTCCAACGTCGGTCGTTGGCGAAAGCCGAAGCGAAGTCCGCTCTCCCCCTTGCGGTGGAGATCGGCAGCTTTGCCAATGGTGCCTTGCTGACAAATGCTCACTCGCCCTTCAGCATCACGGCGGCTGCTTCACTGCCGCCAGCGGCGAACGCGCCACCACCGGCGACGACTGGATGATTGCGGTGTTGGTCATCGCAAACGGAATGATGCGGTCGATCACCCGTTCGAGTTCGGCCACCGAACCGACATGCGCCAGCGCGATGAAACAGTCCTCGCCGGTCACCCGATCGCACTGGGCGATTTCCGGCAAGTCGCGGATGATCTCGGCGACCGCAGCCAACTGCCCGGGCACCGGCCTGATCCGCAGCCATGCCGACAGCTTCATGCCGAGCGCGGCCGGGTTGATCCGAACAGTGTAGGCCTCGATCACGCCGCTCTCGTGCAGCCGCTTGATGCGTTCGGCCACGCTCGGCGCCGACAGGCCGACCGAGCGCGCCAGTTCAGCGGTGCTGGTGCGCGCATCCTTTTCCAGCAGGCGCAGGATTTTCAGATCCGCCGCATCCAGATCAACATTTTCGTTTCGAAGGCGTTTCAGGAAAAACTCCTTTGTTTAGGAGAACAAATTATCTCTTTGGCTGGCCGTTACCCACATAAACAGGTAAAATTGCCTGCGATAATGATCCTATGGAACATCAAGCGCAAGCCCCAGCTGCTATCCCTGCCCTCGCCGGCCCTGTCTTTGGCAGGCTGGCGACATCGCTGCCGCCGCATGTCTGGTTCGGTGTCAGCGCTGTGTTTCATTATCTCGGGCCGGCTTTCGCCGTGCTGCTTTTCCCGCATGTCGGCGTGCTCGGCATGGCCTGGCTGCGCATCGTCACGGCCGCCCTTGTCTTCGCGCCGCTAACCCGGCCGTGGACGGCCTTCGCCCGCGCCGACAGGCCGACATTGCTGCTGCTTCTCGGTTTTGGCGCCTGCCTCGGCGTGATGAATTGCTCCTTCTACCTGGCACTCGACCGCTTGCCGATCTCGCTGGTCGCGGCGATCGAATTCGTCGGCACCATCGGCGTTGCGCTGGTCGGCGTCAGAAGCCCGCGCAACCTCGCAGCGCTTGCCGTCGCCGTCACCGGCACCTTGCTGCTGATCGACGTCAAATGGTCAAGCGACCCGATTGGCCTGTTCTGGGCCTTCCTCAACGGCGCGCTGTTCGTCGGCTACATCGTGCTTGGCCATCGCGTTTCCCGCGCCGGCGCTGGCGAGGGCATCGCCGGCCTGGGCGCTGCCATGGCGGTCGCCTTCCTCATCGTGCTGCCGATCGGCTTCACCGATGCGCTGCCGGCTTTCTCGGCGCCGCCACTGCTCATCGCCGCCATCGGCGTCGGCATCTGCTCCTCGGTCATCCCCTATATCTGCGACCAGCTTGCCATGTCGCGGCTGCCGCGACCGAGCTTCGCGCTGATGCTGTCGTTGCTGCCGGTCACCGCCACGCTGATCGGCGTCATTGTGCTCCGCCAGATACCCAGCCCAACCGATTGCATCGGCATAGCGCTGGTGGTGGCCGGCGTCGCTTTTCACAAACCGGCAAATGCCTGATCAGGCAAGCTTCTCCTTGAGAAAGGCGATCGTCCGGCCCCCGGCGAGGTCCGCCGCGTTCTTGTCGTAGCGAGCCGCCGACGTGTTATTGTTGAAGGCATGATTGGCGCCTTCATAGACATGGATCGTGTACTCGACTTCGGCTGCATCGAGCTCCTTCCTGAAGGCGTCGATACCGGCATTGATGCGGGTGTCGAGCCCGGCATAATGCAGCAGCAGCGCCGCCTTGATCTTCGGCACATCCTCGGCCTTCGGCTGCATGCCGTAATAGGCGACAGCGGCAGCCAGATCCGGCGCATTGGCAGCCAGTGTGTTCACCGTGGCGCCGCCCCAGCAGAAGCCGACCGCGCCGACCTTGCCGTTGCCATCCTCGCTGCCCCTAAGGAAAGCGACCGTTGCGACCGCATTGGCAGTGGTTTGCGCCGGATCGAGCTTGGAAAACTGCTCGCGCGCCTTGTCTTCGTCGGCCGGCGTGCCGCCGAGCGGCGACAGGAAATCCGGGGCGAGCGCCACGAAGCCTTCCAGCGCCACGCGCCGCGCCACATCGCGTATATGCGGGTTGAGCCCCCTGTTCTCATGCACGACGATGACGGTGCCGAGCTTGCCGGACTGGCCAGCCGGCTTGACCAGATAGCCTTTCATCTCGCCACCGCTGCCGGGATAGCTGATGTCCTCGCCCGTCACGCGTGAATCGTCCTCGGCAACTATCGCCGCCCGGGCTGAATTCGCCGCCAGCAGCGGCGCGATTGCGGCGGCCGCCGCACCTGATCCGGCAAGCCTGGTCAATTGTTCCATGAAGCGCCGCCGGTCGAGCGTCAGATGCGTGTATTCGTCATACGCGTCGATCATAGCCTGGGTAATGGCGGGTCTGTTGACGGCGGGGTTGGCAGGGCTCGGTTTTGTCATGGCGCTCTCCTCGGCTTCGGGAACATGTCCGCCGCGCAAGATAGGGTAGAAGCCCGCACGGTCCAGTCACGGATCGGTGAGGCGCTGCTGACGCGAGCGCAGGTCCGCCAGACCGGCGGCTGGTCCAGGATGACACCGTTCGACTGGTGCGCTGTCCCACTTGCTCCGACCCGCCGTGCCTGTCGAGCAGGCCGGCGCTATGGCTGGCGTGCCATAGGATTTGCAACTCCCCCGGCTGGACAGAGAACAAAACGGAGACACTTCTGGCCTTTCGCTGCCGAATCACTACATTCGGGGGAGATGTCCGGCTTTTCGGAAGATATGCCTTTTTTTGATGAACCGAACGCGCGGCCCGTGGCCCCGTCGGGCATTGCTGCGCGCGCCATGGCTGCCCGCAGCGGCCATGCCAATGCGCCCGATTATCTGAACGGGCTCAACCCCGAGCAGCGGCTGGCGGTGGAAACCACCGAGGGTCCGGTGCTGGTGCTGGCCGGCGCCGGCACAGGCAAGACGCGCGTGCTGACCACCCGCATCGCTCACATCCTCGCCACCGGCAAGGCCTTCCCGTCGCAGATCCTCGCCGTCACCTTCACCAACAAGGCGGCGCGCGAGATGAAGCAGCGCATCGGCCTGCTGATCGGCGAAGGCAATGTCGAGGGCATGCCGTGGCTCGGCACCTTCCACTCGATTGGAGTGAAGCTGCTGCGCCGCCACGCCGAACTTGCCGGGCTCAGATCCGACTTCACCATTCTCGACACCGACGACGTCGTGCGCCTGATCAAGCAGCTCATCCAGGCCGAAGGGCTGGACGACAAACGCTGGCCGGCCAAGCAGTTCGCCCAGATGATCGACGGCTGGAAGAACAAGGGGCTTGGCCCCGCCGAGATTGCCGAGGGCGACGCCCGCGCCTTCGCCAACGGCAAGGGGCGTGAACTCTACAAGGCTTATCAGGAGCGCCTGAAGACACTGAACGCCTGCGACTTCGGCGATCTCCTGTGCCACCCGATCCGTATCTTTCGCGCCAATCCGGACGTGCTGAAGGAATACCACAAGCGCTTCCGCTACATCCTCGTCGACGAGTACCAGGACACCAACACCGCCCAATACATGTGGCTGCGGCTGCTGGCGCAGCGGCCGGATGCGGGACGCACTTCAACATCAGCGGATTTGCGTTCGGCCGAAGGCCGCAAGCCCGACCGGGCGTCGGCCGGCCAGGCCGCCCCCGCGGAGGCCAGCGAGCGAAGCTCGCGCGCGGCCGTGAGCGAAAATAAAATCAACATCTGCTGCGTCGGCGACGACGACCAGTCGATCTATGGCTGGCGCGGGGCCGAAGTCGACAACATCCTGCGCTTCGACAAGGATTTCCCCGGCGCCGCGATCATCCGGCTGGAGCGCAACTACCGCTCCACCGCGCACATCCTCGGCACCGCCTCCCACCTCATCGCCCACAATGAAAGCCGCTTCGGCAAGACGCTGTTCACCGAAAAGATCGCCGAGGACGACGAGAAGGTGCATGTCCATGCCGCCTGGGATTCCGAGGAAGAGGCGCGCGCCGTTGGCGAAACCATCGAGGCCTACCAGCGGCAGAAGCACGATCTCAACGATATGGCCATTCTTGTCCGCGCGTCCTTCCAGATGCGCGAGTTCGAGGACCGCTTCGTCACCCTTGGCCTCAACTACCGCGTCATCGGCGGCCCGCGCTTTTACGAGCGCCTCGAAATCCGCGACGCCCTGGCCTTCTTCCGCGTCGTCGCGCAAGGCGCAGACGACCTCGCCTTCGAGCGCATCGTCAATGTGCCGAAGCGCGGGCTGGGCGAAGCCACCATCCGCCAGATCCACGACACCGCCAGGGCGCTGCGCATCCCGATGCTGGAGGCTGCAGAAAAACTCGCTGAGAGCGACGAGCTGAAGCCAAAGCCGCGCGCAGCGCTGCGCGAAGTCGCCGCCAATTTCGAGCGCTGGCAGAAGGCGCTGGAGACCACGCCGCACACCGAGCTGGCCGAGACCATCCTGGAGGAGAGCGGCTACACCGACATGTGGAAGAACGACCGCTCGGTAGAAGCGCCCGGCCGGCTGGAAAACCTCAAGGAACTGATCCGCTCCATGGAGGAGTACGAATCGCTGCGCTCCTTCCTCGAACATGTAGCGCTGGTGATGGACGCCGAGCAGAACGCCGAGCTCGACGCCGTCAACATCATGACGCTGCATTCGGCCAAGGGCCTCGAATTCGAGACGGTTTTTCTGCCCGGCTGGGAGGAAGGACTGTTCCCGCATCAGCGCGCGCTCGACGAGGGCGGCCGCTCCGGGCTGGAGGAAGAGCGGCGGCTGGCCTATGTCGGGCTGACCCGCGCCAAGAAGAACCTGCATTTGTGGTTCGTCTCCAACCGCCGCATCCACGGCCTGTGGCAATCGACGATCCCGTCGCGCTTCCTCGATGAATTGCCGGAAGCCCATGTCGAGGTCGCCGAGAGCGGCAACTCCTATGGCGGCTACGGCAATGCCTATGGCGGCTGCTCCTTCGCCTCCGGACGGGGCGGCCAGGCGGCAGGACGGCAGAATCCTTACGGCGCTTCGCGCTTCGACAATGTCGGCGCAGAAAAATCCGGCGCCTTCTCCAGCGCCTATGCAACGCCGGGCTGGCAGCGCGCGCAGCAGAACCGCACCGAGGCGACCGACCGCAACTGGGGCTCGCGCTCCGGCCACCAGGTCGAGCGCATCGGCTATGGCGAGACCGACAGTGGCTATGGCGCCGGCCGCACCTCGATCAAGGGCCGCACCATCGACGGCGAGCTGGTCGCCAAATCCGTCGCCGACACGCCATCCCCCTTCAATGTCGGCGACCGCGTCTTCCACCAGAAATTCGGCAACGGCAACATTTCGGCCATCGACGGCAACAAGCTGACCATCGACTTCGACAAGGCCGGCCAGAAACGCGTGCTGGACGGGTTTGTTACCGGGGTTTGAGCGTCCCTCTCACCGATACCGCGCCTGGTTCCATTTGTGGCCGAGCAGCGACAGGATGATGATCAGCCCGTTGAAGAACTGGACATAGAAGCCGCTCAGGCCTGCCGCGACGACGCCGGTCTGGATGAATGACACGGTGACGGCGCCGATGGCGCCGCCGACCACGGTGCCGACGCCGCCCCAGGTCGGCGTGCCGCCAACGAACACCGATGCCAGCACCGGCAGCAAATAGCCGTCGCCAGCCGTCGGCCACCAGGTGAAGTTGATCATCACCGAGAAGGTGCCGGCGATCGCCGCCCCGATGCCGACGAAGACGAATACTTTCACCCGCACGCGCTTGACGTCGATGCCCATCTGCTGGGCGCTGTCGGGATTGTCGCCGACCACCTTCACCTGCGCGCCGAAACGATGCCTGTTGTAGAGCAGCGCCGACAGCACGACAAAGCCAATGGCCCAGAAGATCTGCACCGGGATGCCGTAAAGCTGGCTGGAGAAGATCTTGTAGGCCCAGCTGTCGGCAAGGCTGGTCAGCGCCGTCGACCTGCCTTCGTTGATGATCTGGATCAGGCCGCGCAGCAGGAAGTTCATGCCGAGCGTGGCGATCAGCGACGACAGCCCGCCGTAGACGACCAGCGACCCGACAAGGAAGCCGAGCAACGTGCCCGTTGCAATGGCGGCGGCAATACCGAGAAACGGGTCGTAGCCGGCCTGCACGACCAGCGCGAACACCCATGAGGCAAAACCCATCGTCGCCGGAAACGACAGGTCGATCTCGCCGCAGGTGACGACGAAGACCAGCGGCACCACCACGAACAGCGCAACCGGCAGCGTGGTGAGCACGGAACTGTAGAGATACCAGGTGGTGAAGACGGTCGGGTTGGCGATCATGAACACCGTCATCATCACCACGAACACCGCAAGCGTGCCAAGTGCGGCGCGGTTGTCGAGGATGAAGCCGCGCATCCAGTGATCGGATGGGTGTTTCCACTCTTTCCGGGGATTGCCGGGACGGGAGATGCCTGCGGACGGCTCTTGCAGATCGGGCTCCATCGTCTTGCTCATCGTGCTCTCTGCTCCGGGTCGCCGGCGTCGTGCAGTCCCGGCAATCCACCCGGATGCGCGACGTCTTCCATGAAGTTGATGAGGTCTTCGGCCGACTTGACCTGGCTGCGGTCGGCGGTGAGCGCCACCTTGCCGCGGTCCAGCACGACGAAACGATCGGCGATGTCGAAGACGTGGTGGATGTTGTGGCCGATGAACAGGATCGACCGTCCGCTCGCCCGCACCTGGCGCACGAAATGGAAGACCTTGGCGGTCTCGGTCAGCGACAGCGCCGTCGTCGGCTCGTCGAGGATGATCAGGTCGGCCTGCTTGTAAATTGCCCGGGCGATCGCCACGCCCTGGCGTTCGCCGCCGGAAAGCTGGCCGACGATCGATTGCGGCGTGAACACTTTCGAGGTGAAGCCGATCTCGCGCATCAGCCGGCTCGCCTCCTCGATTTCCTTGTTGACCTTCAGCCAGCCGAGAAAGCCGGTGAGTTCGCGGCCCATGAAGATGTTGCGCACGATCGTCTGCTGCACGGCCAGCGCCCGGTCCTGGAATACCGTCTCGATGCCGGCGTCGCGCGAGCGCGCGGCGCTCCAGCCGGTCACCGGCTGGCCGCGGATGAGGATCTCGCCGCTGGTCGGTTTGACCACGCCGGAGAGGATCTTGATCAGCGTCGACTTGCCGGCGCCGTTGTCGCCGATCAGGCCGACCACCTCGCCGCGGTCGACGCTGAGATTGACCCCACCCAGCGCATAGACCTGACCGTAGGACTTGCTGATGTCGCGCAGCTCTATAAGGCGTTCTGCCATGGCGATCCTCACTTGGTTCCGGCTGCGGTCGGAAGACCGGCAGCCGTGTCAAAAGGTCAGCGCAGCGCCTGCTTGGCGAGTTCGGCGACGATCTCGTAATTGTCAGGCGTGACGAAGCCGGCGCCGGTGTCGACATCCATTGGCGCCAGGCCCAGCACCACCTGCTGGCAGAGGCTGAGGATCGGCAGATAACCCTGCAGGAACGGCTGCTGGTCGGCCGTCAGCTGGACCCAGCCGCCCTTGAAGCCCTCGATGATCTGCGGGCTGGTGTCGAAGCCGAAATTGAAGATATCGCCAGCCTTCCTGCCCGCCGCCTGCATGTAGGTCGGGACGTTGCCCAGCATCTGTCCGCCGGGATAGCCAACCGCCTTGACATCGGGATTGTTTAGGAGTGCTGCGGTAATCACCGGAATGGCCAGATTAGGGTCGGAAGCCCATTCGCCGCTCGGCGGCGAGGAGAGCTGGATGACCTCGACGCCCGCCTCTTTCAGGGCGGCGACCGTGCCGCGCTCGCGCGCGCCGCGGCTCTCGTTCTCGAACGGGCCGATCATGATCGCCTTGTCGCCGGCCTTGAGCCCGGCCAGCTTGAACGCCTCGGCGCCGAGCGCGCGGCCCTGCTCTTCCTGCTGGGCGCCGACATAGCCGCCGCCGAACGCTGCCGTGACCTTCGGCACCGGCACGTTCTGGTACATCATCCTGATGCCGTCCTTGTGCGCCTGTTCGGCCAGCGGCATGATCGAAGCATCGCCTGGGTGGCCCATCATGGCGATGCCGCCGGGCTTGACCGCGACGGCCTCGCGCAATTGCTGCACCATCTTCTCGACATCCCACTGGGAGAAGATGTAGTCGACCTTCGGCCCAAGATCGGCCTCGGCCTGCTTGGCGCCATTGTAGACGATGGTGCCGAAGGCGTCGCCCTCGGCACCGCCGACGAAGAAGCGGATGTGGACGTCCTTGCACCACTGGGCATCGAGCGCCTGGGCAGGCAAGGTGGAGATTGCGGCGGCGAGCGCCGTGGCGGCCGCCATGACGGTCGAGCGCAGAACTGTCCTTCTCATCGTGATGCTCATGCACTTATCCTCCCTTTGTTCCCTCGCAAGCCGAGGGGTCTTCGACGAATGCTTCGGCTTCTCGCCGCAATGCTTCGCTGGCCGGCTCCCTGTTTGATGCATGTCGTTGTCGCAAAACCGCTGCACACCTTGGGTCAGGCCCGAGGGCATGCTTTTGCGCGACATGCATTAGCCTCACGCCGGGTTCGGCAGATACGTCGCACCTCCCCGGCATTGCTTGAGGTAGTCCAGCGCCCGAACTTGCCCTGTAATCTCAAGGTCGCCGCGATAGACCGGGTCGTGCCAGCCTTCGATGTCGATGGCGCCCCTGTATCCGGCCAGCCGCAATTCGCTGATCACCCGCGTCCAGTCGCTGTCGCCGAAGCCAGGCGTGCGCATTTGCACGAACGGCAGCCGGCCGAACACGCCATGCTCGCGGATCACGTCCCAGCGCACCGTCGCGTCCTTGCCGTGGACATGAAAAATGCGCGGCGCCCATTTGCGGATCTGCGGGATCGGATCGATCAGGTAGACGAGCTGGTGGCAGGGCTCCCATTCCAGGCCGAGATTGTCATCGGGCAATTCATTGAACATCAGCTCCCAGGCGTCCGGATTATGGGCGATGTTCCAGTCTCCATCGGCCCAGTTGCCGTCCATCGCGCAATTCTCGAAGGCGATGCGCACGCCCTTGTCGGCGGCGCGCCGGGCCAGTGGTCCCCAGACCTCGCGGAAGCGCGGCAGGCTGTCGGGCAGCGGCTTGCCGCGGAGGCGGCCGGTGAAGCCGCTGACCATCGCGGTGCCGAACAGATGCGCATGGTCGATGGCCGTTTCCCAGGCATCAAGCACGCCGCGATCGACATCGCCGCTTTCCAGCGGATTGCCGAAGACGCCGAGCGAGGAGACGACGACGTCGGCGTCGCCGATCGCCTCGCGGATCTGGCCGGCCAGCCGTGGAATATCCTTGCCGCCCAGCGTCTGCCAGAAGAAGGGCTGGATGCTTTCGAAGCCGAGCGGCAGGATCGCCTTGATATAGGCGGCCGGGTCATCGAGATTGGCCCGCACCATGGTGCCGATCCTGATGTCGAGAAGCGGGTTTGGCATAGTCACCCTTCCTGTGCGATCGCGACCCGGCGCCCGGTTTCGGCGCTTTCGATCGCGGCAAAGACCATGGCCAGGCTCTTGATGTTGTCGGCGCCGCGCGTCTCCGGCTCGCTGCCGGTTTCGACGGCGCGAACAAAATCCTGGATGATGCCGAGATGGCCGCCGATGCGGTCATTGGGATCGAGCGGCGGCACGGCGAGCGGCTCTGTGCGATCGAACAGGCCTTCACGGATAGGCCGCGCGACTTCCGCCCTCAGCCCATCCTCACCGTCCCAGACCAGGCTGCCGTGCTCGGCGACGATGCGCCATGTGCTCTCCCAACTGGTGCGGAACCCGTCGGCGCACCAGGAGCCGGCATAGGTGAACAGCTTGCCGCGGCCGAGCTCGAAGATTGCGGTGGCCGACGATCCCTGCCGGTACCAGGAATTGACCGGCTCCCATTCCTGGCAGTAGACGCTGGCCGGCGCGCCGCCGACCATGTAGCGGGCGGCGTCGAAAGTATGGATCGCCATGTCGAGCAGCAGGACATGGCGCATCTCCTCGCGAAACCCGCCGAAATGCGGCGCGACGAAGAATTCGGCGTGGATGCTGGTTGGCGCACCGATGGCGCCGGAATCGAGAAAACGCCTGATGCGCCTGACGTTGGCGACATAGCGGCGGTTCTGGACGACGGCGTGCACGCGCCTGGCGCGTCGGGCTGCCTCGACGATGGCGCGCGCGTTCTCCGGGCTGTCAGCCAGCGGCTTCTCCGTCAGGAGGTGACAGTGATGCGCAAAGGCCGAAAGCGCGACATCGCGCCGAGCCGCCGGAACCACGACGTCGAACACAGCGTCGGGCTTGGTCTGGTCGAGCACGGCGTCAAGATTGGTCCCGGCAATGGCGCCGACAAGCTCGTATTCGCGCGCCCTTGCCTTCGCCCTGTCGGCGTCGAGGTCGACAAGGCCGACAATAGCCAACCCGTCGATCTGCCTCGCCGCATCGAGCCAGTGCTTGCTCATCGCTCCGCAGCCGACCAGGACGACATTCATCATCCAGCGCTCCTCCTCCGCTCGGCCCCTCCAGACCGATCGTCACGGCATTCACGGCATGACCGTAAACGTTTTTCCGTAAACGTTTACGAGAACACACCGGAAGGCGTAGAATGTCAATTGGCCGCTCGCGAAAATCACCTAGATCACCTTGGCCTGAAGAGCGGCCGATGATAGCCAGGCAAGGGGGAGAACTGTCCTTTGGCGTCCAGCATCCACGACCTTGCGCGTCACCTGAACATTTCGATCGGCACCGTGTCGCGCGCGCTCAACGGCCGTGCCGACGTCAATGCCGACACCCGCCAGCGCGTGCTCGATGCGGCGGCAAAGCTGAACTATTCGCCGAACCAGTCCGGCCGCAGCCTGCGTCGCGGCGCCACCCACTCGATCGCCTTCATGCTGCAGCCGCACCCGGGCGACCAGCAATATGGCGAGCCGTTCTTCATTCCATTCCTGACCGGGCTGCAGGCGAAACTCGCCGAAAGCGGGCTCGATCTGATCGTGGTGATGGGCGCGCCGGGCGACTACCAGCAGGAGCGCCTGCGCCGGGTGGTCGAGACGCGCCGGGCCGACGCCGTGGTGCTGGCCTATACGCGTCGCGAGGACGAGCGCATCGATTACCTGACCAGGGTCGGATTCCCGTTCGCGACGCTCGGCCGCAGCCGCTCCGGCGGCAAGACCTATCCGTCGCTCGACCTCGATTTCGAAAAAGCCGGGGCCGACGCGGTCGACCGCCTGGTGGCGCGCGGCCATCGCCGCATCGCCGCCATTCGCCCGTCCCTCAACCTCAATTTCGGCTATCTGTTCCTGGCCGGCTATCGCAAGGCCTTGCGGCGGCACGGCATCGAGGTCGACCCCGGGCTGATCGCGAAAGGCTTCATCAATGAAGCCGGCGGCGACGCGGTGACGCCGCAGGTCATGCGCTCCAAGGACCCGCCGACCGCCATCATCTTCAACAATGACGCGATGGCACTCGGCGGCTGCAAGGCGCTGGCCGAGATGGGCATCAAGCCGGGCCACGACATTGCGGTGATCGTCATCGTCGACACGCCGCTCTGCCGCTATTTTTCACCGGCACTGACCGCCTTCCGCCCTCGCCTGGAGCCGATGGGACGGCGGCTTGCCGAAATGTTGCTGGCGTCGATCCCGGCCTTCGCCGGCCCCGAAGGCGCGCGGATCATCCGTGAGGTCTGGCCGCTGGAACTGATCGCGCGCGACAGCGATTGATGATGGCCAGCCTTCCCTCCAGCCACGTCGATCGCCTAGGATGAGTCAGGCGCAGCAGGGGAGAATCCATGGGCAAGGGACGGGTCGAGGCATTTTCCGATGGCGTCATGGCCATCATCATTACCATCATGGTGCTGGAATTGAAGGTGCCGCATAGCGCGGATTTTTCCGCGCTGGCACCGCTATGGCCCACCTTTCTCAGCTACGTGCTGTCCTTCATCTATGTCGGCATCTACTGGAACAATCTGCACAACATGTTCCACACCGTGCAGCGGGTCGATGGCCGCGTGCTGTGGGCGAATTTGCATCTGCTGTTCTGGCTGTCGCTGATGCCCGTGACCACGGCCTTCATGGGTGAAAACCATTTCGCGCCGGTGCCTGTGGCCGTTTACGGTGTTGTCCTGGCGCTTTGCGCGGCCGCCTACTTCATTCTGGTCGTCCTCCTGCACCGGCTGCATGGCAACGACACTGCCTTCGCCAGAGCGGCAGGCACCGATCGCAAGGAAAAGATCTCGGTGGTCCTCTACATCGCCGCCATTCCACTGACGTCAGTCAATCAATGGATCAGCGTCGCGCTCTATGTGCTGGTTGCCATGATCTGGTTCGTGCCGGACAAGCGTTTCGAAAGGCAGATCGAAAAATAGGTCCGCCCTATCCCCGCATCGCCTTCAGCTTTTCCGCCACCGAGGCCGCAAGGTCGGCATAGCGCTCCTCCAGCCGCTCGGCCGCCTTGATCACCGAAAAATCATGGCCGAATTTTTCCAGCGCCATGCGCAGCTTCTCGACGAACTCCGCCTGCTTTTCGAGCGCCGAAAACAGCGTTCTCACTTGCGCTTCGCTGATGTCGGGATTGGCAAGCATTTGCGGCACCTCACGGCTCATCTGGTCGCCGGTGGCGGTCTGTTCTTTCAGGATCTCGATCCAGTCGGTCAATCGGTAATCTCCTTCTTACGCGGACAGCATGCGCAGCGCCTGCCGATGTGGTCAACCCAAGGACGCCCAAACGGGCTTGCGCGAGCCTGTCGCCGCGTTAAGTTCGGCGCAACCTGAACGAGGACACGATCGATGACCACCGACGCCGAAATCCAGAGCGCTTTGCCTGCCCTTGGCTCCGGCAACGTTGCCGTCATCACCGGCGGCGCCAGCGGCATCGGCCTTGCCGCGGCCAGGCGGCTGGCGGCAATGGGCCTGAAAATCGTGCTTGCCGACATCGGCGGCGCGCGGCTCGACGAGGCTGCCGGCGCCGTTGCAACGATTGCCGGCGACAGCGCGGTAATCGCGGTCGCCACCGACGTCTCGAAAGCCGACGAAGTCGACCGGCTGGCCGAAAAGGCATTCGATGCCTTCGGCGGCGTGTCGCTGTTGATGAACAATGCCGGCGTCGGCAACAATCCCGGCAAACCCTGGGAGAACCGCGACGCCTGGAAGCGGCTGCTGGACATCAATTTCTGGGGCGTCGTCCATGGCGTCGAGGCCTTCGTGCCACGCATGCTGGCTGCAGGAAAACCGGGCCTGATCGTCAACACCGGCTCCAAGCAAGGCATCACCACGCCGCCCGGCAACCTTGCCTACAACGTCTCCAAATCGGGCGTGAAGAGCTTTACCGAAGGCTTGGCGCATGCGCTGCGCAACGAGCCCGGCGGAAAGATTGCTGCGCATCTGCTCATTCCGGGGTTCACTTTTACCGGCCTGACCGAGGGTGCAACCGAAAAGCCCGCCGGCGCCTGGACCGGCGAGCAGGTGATCGACTTCATGCTGGCCGCGCTGGTGCGTGGCGACTTCTACATCCTGTGCCCCGACAACGAGGCGACGCGGCCTATGGACGAAAAGCGCATGGCCTGGGCGATCGGCGACATCATCGAAAATCGCCCTGCTCTGTCGCGCTGGCACCCGGACCACAAGGACGCTTTCGCGGCGTTCATGGAAAGCTGACGCTCACGCCGCATGCGTCTTCGAGCCGCGCTTTTGTGCAGTGGCTTTCATGCCCGCCGTATCATGCCGTTTCGCCGCCTGTTCACATTTTTTGCGAATCTCCTCGACCTCGGATTCGGTCAGGTGCTCGATGCCGATAAAGGTATTGTGAGCTTTGCCGACCCGGATCAACTCGTCGAGTTTCGTTTGAATCGCCGTGCAGTCGCGGTTCTGGGTGTTCTGGATGAGGAACACCATCAGGAAGGTGACGATCGTCGTGCCGGTGTTGATGATGAGCTGCCATGTATCGGAAAACCCGAACATCGGTCCGCTTGCCGCCCAGACAACGATGATCAGAAAACAGACGGCGAATGTCGCCGGCAGACCGGCAAGATGGGCAACGTAGGTGGCGATCCTGGTGAAAAGCTTCTCCATCATGGCAGGAGAAACAACCAGCATCCGCTCCGGGTTCCCTCCTTTCACCGACGTAGCCGTTTAGAGACCCGCAAGGATCAGGGGATTTCGTGCTCCCAGCGGTCGAGAAAGGCCTCGATGGAAAGCGCCTGCATGTCGGGAATGGCCCTGGCGAGTTTTTCGACCGACCAGTCCCACCAGCCGAGGCTTTCAATCCGCGCAGCGGTTTTCTCGGCAAAACGCTGGCGCAGCGGCTTGGCCGGAACGCCGGCGACGATCGCATAGGCAGGTACATCGCGCGTCACCACCGCATTGGCGCCGACGATCGCGCCATTGCCGATGGTCACATCAGGCATGATTACCGCGCCATGGCCGATCCAGACGTCGTGGCCGATGGTGACGGACGTCGCCCGCCGCCGTTCGCGGAACGCCGCGTCGACGCCCAGCCAGCGAAAATACTCGTTTGGCCGGTAGCTGACCTTGTGCTGGGTCAACCGCTCAATCGGATGCTCGAGCGCGTTGATACGGCTGTTGGCGGCGATCGAACAGAACTTGCCTGTTGTCGTGTAGATCGCCTCGGCATGGCGCTCGAAATAGGAGAAGTCACCGACTATGACTTCGCGCAGGATGACCCGCTCGCCGATCGAGGCGTAGCGCCCAAGCTTGCATGCCTTCAATTCCGCGGTCGGATGAATGCGCGGCTCGGGGTCTTTCAGGACAAGATTTTCGGGACGGTCCATGCCGGCGGCTTTACGCCCGAGCGATTGGTCCCGCAAGCGGGGACCAATCGTCGTCACCTGTTTCCAGAGCCTATTTCGGCTTGCCGTTGGTCCACACCACGTTCTGGCCATAGAGCGGCACCGTGGTGACCGACATTTTCGCCGAACCGTCCTGCACCTGGCGCGAATGCGACAGATAGATCAGGGTCTCGTTGGTCTTGTCGTAGATGCGGTTCACCACCTGTTTCTTCCAGATCAGGCTGATGCCTTGCTTGAACACCTCCTCGCCGGCCTCGCTCATGTCGATGTCGCCGATGGTGATCGGCCCGGTTTGGCGGCAGGCGATCGAGGAATCGGATGGGTCCTCGAACCAGTTGCCCTTTTGCAGGCGGTCGATCACGCCACGGTCGAAATAAGAGACATGGCAGGTCACGCCTTCGACCTTCGGGTCCTTAATCGCCTCGACGATGATGTCGTTGCCGAGCCAGTCGACGCCGACCTTGCCGACCTCCTGGGCGACAGCCGCACCAGCACCGACGACAAGGCACGCGGCCAAAGCGCCGCCGATCAGTTTTCGCCCAATCAGTCCTTGCCCAATCAGTCCTTGCAAGAAAGCCTCCTGCCGTTCGAGTTTTGCCGACCTCAGGTGGGACGGGCGGCAGCACTTTGCAAGCGGATCATTTTTTAAGAGAAAGCCGGTTGCGGCAACGCGACATCTTTGCGCGAGCGAGATCAAACCGCTAAGAGTGTTCGCCCAACAAGCTCCAAAGGCGCCGACACGGCGCCAATGAAAATCGCGACGGACAGCCAATTGATGATGCGTTCAATACTGGTCGGCATTCTCGTCCTGATGGCGGCGGGCATCGGCTGGCTCACCTTCGAGTGGTACCGTGGGCATTATGGCGGCGAGCCGTTCGGCGCGCCGTTCACGCTGGTCGACCAGAAGGGCGCTCCGATCAGCGAGGCTGCCTTTCGCGGCCAGCCCAGCGTCGTCTTCTTCGGCTTCACCCACTGCCCGGAAGTCTGCCCGACCACGCTGTTCGAACTGGCCGGCTGGCTGAAGACGATGGGCGACGATGGCAAGAACCTGCGCGCCTATTTCGTGACGGTCGACCCGGAGCGCGACACGCCCGAAATCATGAACGCCTATATCAGCAACTTCTCCGATCGCATCCTCGGCATCACCGGCGACCCGGACAAGGTCCGCGCCATGGCCAAATCCTTCGGCATCTATTCGAAAAAGGTCGATACCGGCAACGGCGACTACACGATGGACCACACTGCTTCGGTGCTGCTGCTCAACGCCAGGGGCGATTTCGCCGGCACCATCGCCTATGGCGAAAGCCCGGACGCCGCCATCGCCAAGCTCAAGCGGCTGGCGGCAGGTTAGTGCATGGTCCCGAACCGACGGTCCGCGCCAGCGAAAAGTGGGAACCGGTTTTCGGACAAGATCATGCTCACGAAGAAAATCGTTTGATGACCCAAACGCGGCTTTATTTCAGCACTGGAAAGATCGAGGCCGACCGTATCTTCGCGGCGTTCGAAGCGGCATTCGAAGATGAGGGCCTGCCGATTGGCTTGGTCGAAGTCGACGAGGACCGCGACATCCACGAAGTGTCACTCTATGCCGACGGCGATGTCGATGCCGTCGAGGCGCGCTTGAAGGAGATCCTTGCCGGGCTGGCCCTGTCGAGGCCGATTGCGCGCGAGCCCGTGCCTGATATCGACTGGGTGACGCGTTCGCTGGAGGGACTGAAGCCGGTGCGCGCCGGCCGTTTCTTCGTCCACGGCGCGCATGACCGCAGGAAGCGCCACAGCGGCGAACTCGCCATCGAGATCGAAGCGGGCCTCGCCTTTGGAACCGGCCATCACGGCACCACCGCCGGCTGCCTCGAAATGCTGGAACAGGTCGTGCGGCGCGAACGCCCGCGCAACGCGCTCGACCTCGGCACCGGCAGCGCGGTGCTGGCCATCGCGCTGGCCAAGCTCGCCCATATTCCGGTGCTGGCGACCGACATCGATCCGGTCGCCACAAAAGTCGCCGCCGCCAACGCGCGGCTCAATCACGTCAAGGCGCTGGTGGAGACGGTGACGGCGCCGGGCTTCCACCATCCGATTTTTGCCGCGCGCGGCCCTTTTGGCCTCATCGTCGCCAATATACTGGCGCGGCCGCTGATGCGGCTGGCGCCCGAAATGGCCAGGCATGTCGGTTTGGGCGGCTCGATCGTGCTGTCGGGCATCCTCGACCGGCAGCGCGACGCGGTGATCTCCGCCTATGTCGGCCAGCAGTTCCGCCATGTCAGGACGTTGCATCGCGAAGGCTGGGTGACGATCCACCTCAAGCGGTGACGCGCAGCGCCTTCAATTGCACGCCGCAAATTCGCTCAGACATAGCGCGACCTTGCCGCCTTCTTCAGTTCTTCGCGATCGTAGCCGTTCGCTTTCAGCGTTTCGTCGTCAAAGCCAAGCAGAACCCCGCTCACATAGCGGCTCGCTTCGCGCTGGCGCGCTTCGATCAGAGCGTTCACGGCGCTTCTGAAAAATCCGCGTCTGGCTGAAATCGTGGACATGATGGTCTCCTTTGCAGGGCAGTAAGACTCGTTCCTCCACGCCAAAAAGGTAAGCTCTGCTGACCTTTTTTTAAATCGCTGATTCTGCATGGCGTCCATGCGCAAAAGCGATGCTGGACCGAACAGGGCAATCACTGCAGGCAAAAGAGGGCCTCCCAGCTCACGTAGAATGACCACCGTCGATGTCGGCGCTGCCCCTCATTGCCCTGCCGGGCATTTCTCCCCGTATAGTGACGGGGAGAAAAACGCCTTCGCGAACGATTTCGCCAATCTCCAGCGTTGCGGAAAGGATGCCGAGGTTGCGGTCAGCCCCTTCTCCCCGTCACTATACGGGGAGAAGATGCCGGCAGGCAGATGAGGGGCAGCGCAGACCTGAAGCGATTGCCCTGCTGGACCGAATTCGGCCGGCGCCTGGCGTAGCAAAAGTCGATTCCGATTTTCGGGGTCATGCGCTACGGTCGCGCCAAAGCATCGGGCCCAAAAGTGGAAACCGGTTTGGGAAAACCCGATGCTCAAACAAAAGGCTAGATGTGAGCGGCGGCACGGTTCGACTTGAAAGTCCGCCGCTCACATCCAGCATCCGAGGAGAGGCCATGATGTTCCAGACCTTTGATTCCGCAGGCGACCCCGCCGTCGGCAAGCCACGTGTGGCGTTGCTGCGTCAATGGCTGGCGGCCAACGGGCTGGACGGCTTCATCGTGCCGCGTGCCGACGAGCATCAGGGCGAATATGTCGCCGACCGCTCGGCGCGGCTGAAATGGCTGACCGGCTTCAGCGGCTCGGCCGGCGTCGCCATGGTGCTCGGCGACCGTGCCATCATGTTCGTCGACGGCCGCTACACGCTGCAGGTGCGCCACGAGGTCGATCTCGACATCTTTTCGATCGAAAGCCTGGTCGACAATCCGCCCGCCACCTGGATCAAGGACAATCTCGGCAAGGGCGTGCGGCTTGGCTTCGACCCGTGGCTGCAGACGATCGGCGACGTGAAAGCGCTGAAAGCGTCGGCCGAAAAATCGGGAGCGACATTGGTGCCGCTCGAGAGGAATCCGATCGACGCCATTTGGGAGAACCAGCCCGAACCGCCGCTGGCGCCGGCCGAGCTTCATCCTATCGGCTTTGCAGGCGAATTGGCCAAGGACAAGCTGGCGCGGCTGGCCGAGTCGATCGGCAAGGATGGCGCCACCCATGCCGTGCTGACCGACCCGTCCTCCATCGCCTGGGCCTTCGACATCCGCGGCGGCGATGTGCCGCACACGCCGCTGGCGCTCGGCTTCGCCGTGCTCGCCGCCGATCGATCGCACCTGCTTTTCATGGACCAGCGTAAGTTTTCACGCACCGTCGCGGCCTATCTGACGCAGCTCGCCGAATTGCACGAACCCGGTGAATTCGAAGCTGTTATCGCAGCCCTGGCCAAGGGCGGCGCGAAGATCGCGCTGGATCCGGTGCTGGCGGCGGAGAAGCTCAGGATGCTGGTCGAGGACAATGGCGGCACCGTCATCACTGCGCCAGACCCTGCCCGCATTCCGCGCGCGACGAAAAACCAGGCCGAGATCAACGGCGCCCGCGCCGCGCACCGCCGCGATGGCGCCGCGGTCGCCAAGCTGCTTTGCTGGCTCGACCGCCAGGAACCGGGCAAGCTCGACGAGATCGCGGTGGTCACCAAGCTCGAGGAGTGCCGCCGCAGCACCGGCGAGGAAACACAGATGCCGCTGCGCGACGTGTCCTTCGACACCATCGCCGGCGCCGGCCCGAACGGCGCCATCATGCACTACCGCGTTTCCCGCGCCACCAGCCGAAAGCTTCAGTCTGGCGAACTGTTCCTGCTCGATTCGGGCGGGCAGTATCAGGACGGCACCACCGACATCACCCGCACCGTACCGATCGGCACACCGACCGAGGAAATGCGCGAACGCTTCACGCTGGTGCTGAAGGGCATGATCGGCATTTCCATGCTGCGCTTTCCCCCGGGCACGCGCGGCTCCGAGATCGACGCCGTGGCGCGCCTTGCCCTGTGGAAACACGGTTGCGATTTCGCCCATGGCACGGGCCATGGCGTCGGCTCCTATCTGGCCGTGCACGAGGGCCCGCAGCGCATCGCCAGGACCGGCACCGAAAAGCTGCTGGCAGGCATGATCGTCTCCAACGAGCCGGGCTACTACAAGGAGGGTTCTTACGGCATTCGCGTCGAGAATCTCATACTGGTGAGGCCGGCCGAGCCGATAGAGGGCGGCGACATCGCCGTGCATGACTTCGAGACGCTGACGCTGGCGCCGATCGACACCAGGCTGGTGCGATCCGACCTGTTGACGCGCGACGAGCTGCATTGGCTCGACACATACCACGCCCGCGTGCTGGCCGAGATCGGACCGATGCTCGACGGCGAGACGCTGGCCTGGCTGGAGAAGGCAACCGCACCGCTGCCGCACGACCAGAAGATTTGATTTCTCGGAAAGACTGGTGGCTCAGCTAGGGACCCAGGATGCCGGTCCGCGGCAATGGCCTGCGGCCTTATCGCTGCCTTCTAACCTCCAAGGGTCGCCGACGGATTTCGCAGCGAAACTCGTTGAAGACACATGGCGGGTGCAGGGTGACGGTCGTGTCGGCACAAGGTCTGGCGTGGTGGAACGAGAAGGCAGAGCGTGGGCGAAACCGACGAGCGGCTGCTGGCGCTGATCGCTCAGAACAATGCGGCCGCGGTGGAAGCCATGGTCGAGCGCAAGCTGCCGCGGCTGATCCGTCTCGCCACGCGAATGCTGGGCGACCGCGGCGAGGCCGAGGATGTCGCGCAGGAGACGTTCTTGCGCATCTGGCGGGCGGCTCCGGGCTGGCGCGCCGGCGAGGCGAAGTTCGACACCTGGCTGCATCGCGTCGCACTCAATCTCTGCGCAGGCGGCGGGAGACGCCGGTGGCGGAACTTCCCGATCGCCCCGACGAACGCCCGGGCGTGGAAGCGGATATGCTCGCGGCCGACGATCAGCACCAGGTGCGGCGCGCGCTGGCCGAGCTGCCGGAGCGCCAGCGCGAGGCGATCGTGCTGCAGTATTATCAGGAGCTTTCGAACGGCGATGCGGCAGAGGTCATGGGCATCAGCATCGAGGCATTGGAAAGCCTGTTGTCGCGGGCGCGGCGGCAGCTGCGCTCCAGGCTCGGACGAGACAGGGACGAAATGACATGACTCCAGAGAGGTTTTCCGAGCTCGTTGCCGCCTATGGCGGGTCGCCGCAGCGCTGGCCTGAAAACGAGCGCACGGCAGCGCTGGACTTCATCGCCGCCAATCCGGCTCAAGCCGAAGCCGCGCTTGCACCGGCGGTGGAGCTCGACGATCTGCTGTCGCGCATCGCGTCGCAGCTCCGGACGACGCGCTCGCGCGAAGGATCATCGCCACAGCGCCGGGGGGGGGGGGGGGGCGCCCCCCCCGCGGGGGGGGGGGGGGGGGGGTGGGGGGGGGGGGGCGGGGGGGGGGGGGGGGGGGGGGGGGGGGGGGGGGGGGGGGG